>PQAH01000018.1 GCA_003105195.1 Bradyrhizobiaceae bacterium | reverse complement strand
GGGGATATGATCGAGGTCGGGATCGGCTCGCGCCGACCCCGCCCGCCGAACCGTACGGGCGGTTTTCCCGCATACGGCTCTCCAGTTGGTGGTTTCTTCATCGAGGCTGTCTCGCTGCTTGCCAGGCTGTGTGAGTTGCGAACAGCCCGGCATTCGCGAAGTAGGCATTAGGCCAGCGCTGATGATCGGCGCGATCGTTTCCGGTGCCTCGCAGACCGGCCTGCTTGCACAGCATGGCCCGCAATCGGCGCCGGATCATCTGATCGAGCTCGAGAAAGGTGCTCGGATGGGCGTGCTTGAAGTAGCCGAACCAGCCGCGCAGCGTCCGGTTGAGATCGGCGACGACAACCGTCACGCTCTGCCCTCGGGTGCGCCGCGTCTTCTCCCGGATCGTCTCCTTGAGCTTGTCGAGGCTCTTCTTGCGCACGTGACGGCGGCCGCGTTCGAACCGATAGCCGAGGAACTCAAAGCCGTTCCCCTTCTTGCGGCAGTTGGCGATCCGCGTCTTCTCGGGGTGCAGTGTGAGGCCGTTCTCCGCCACCCAGGCCCTGACCAGCGCGAGCGCCGCTTCGGCTTCCGCGTGGCTGCGGGTGAGGATCACGAAGTCGTCCGCATAGCGCACCATCGGGTATCCGTGCTCGGCCATCAGCCGGTCCAGAGGGTCAAGATAGATGTTGGCCAGCAGAGGGCTGATCACCGCACCTTGCGGCGAGCCCTCGGCCGGCGTCCATCGCTCCAGACCGTGCAGGATGTCGGCTTCGAGCCAGCTGCGGATCAGGTCAAGCACGCGGCCATCGCTGACCTTCGCTGTGACCCGCGCCATCAGGCGCTCGTGCGGGATCGTGTCGAAGTAGCTCCGCAGGTCGGCGTCCACCACATGGGTGCGCCCCTCCTGCAGCAGTCGATCGACCTCGCGCAGCGCGTCATGACACCCGCGTCCCGGACGGAAGCCGTAGCTGCCATCACAGAACCCGTTCTCGAAGACCGGTTCGATCACGAGGCGGACCGCCTGCTGGACGATGCGGTCCTTGACCGTGGGAATCCCCAACGGTCGCGTCCTCCCATCGCCCTTTGGGAT
The DNA here is from genome assembly GCA_003105195.1 of Bradyrhizobiaceae bacterium. Lineage (GTDB taxonomy): Bacteria > Pseudomonadota > Alphaproteobacteria > Rhizobiales > Xanthobacteraceae > FEB-22. Next base: position 13,811 of record PQAH01000018.1, on the reverse strand, counting down.
CTCGACCCGTTTGACCGCCTGCGGGCGGTAGCTGCCGTCCCGCAGCGCCGTCGCCAGCTCCGACAGATAGAACTCTGCCTTCGCCGCGAACCGATCCACACTCTGACCATCCACGCCCGCCGCACCCCGGTTCGCCTGCACCTTCGTCCAGGCAAGCCCCAGCGTCGCAAGCGCGTACACCTTGTCGATCAGCGAGTACCACTTGCCGCCTGTGACGCCGTTCTCCAGCGCCGACAGCATGCGTTCCGTCCAGACCTCGGCTTCGACCCACGCCCAGTTGCATCTGGCGCGTCGCATCTCTGCACCTTGCTTAGCCTCTGCGGCACTTCCAGTGCTGCTCTGCCCGGCCATCGACTTCCCGCATCCACCTTCCTGCCCTGCCTTCCCTCGGATGGGTTTTGCTGCCCCATCCTCCAGCGGCCGCGGCCGCAACGGTACTATGCGGGCTCTGACTCCTCGCCGGCTCGCACACGCCGGCAAGGCCTCTCTGCTTCCTTTGCCCTGCCGTCCGAACATCCCGCCCCCAACCACGTCATGGGCCCGGACATCACCCTCTCATCCACGTCGGTGTGCCGGCCGGGTGTCGCCACCCAGGCTTCGCCTTGGGATCGCAGGCTCGCCGCTTCACAACGCCGAAACGGGTTCGTTCTCCTGCGGGCTGCTCGTTCGCCTCCGGCTGCTCCCCACCCCGCCTCCCACAGAAACCCTGCAGTTGGTCGACGCAGTTGCCTTCGGCTACATGTGGCGTGACTTCACATGGGTTGGACTTGCACCTCCCTGACAGAACAACATTGCAGACGCACGATCCCGGCTCTCGCTTCGCTCGGCCGGGATGACGCTCAGAAATTTTTCTGACTCGGTCGGGCTTGCCCGACCTGAATGCGCCTATTGCACCCTACGATAAACCCGATCCGTGCGTCCGGTCATAGCTGTTGGGCGCAGGCGACGTCCACCCGGCCGGCGGCGTCTTGGGCCGGTAGATCTCGACCAAGAGCGGGTGGCATGCGGCCTCGTCGCTCGAGTGCTCGCTGCTGCAGTCGCCGCCCGGGCAGGCCGAGAGCGCGGCGACGAGGTCGATCTCGGCGAACAGCTCGAGATGATCGCCCGGCCGCACCGGGCTCGCCTTCATGAAGTACTGGCCGGTATCGCGGGTGAACCCCGTGCACATGAACACGTTGAGCACGTCGTGCACATGCGGCTCGGCCTCCGCGAGGGTCATCTCCGCGTGCCGCGCGAGCGCGCGCGTGAGGTTCGAGTGGCAGCAATGATGATAGGTGCCGCCCGACAGCAGCCGGTGCGTGTAGGGATCGCAGCGCGTGCCGATCACGTCGTGCACGCCGCCGCCATGGCGGTCGAAGCCGTACCAGTCGAGGGTGTCCTCGGTGATGGTCGCGAGTGGCCGCAGATAAGGCAGCGACGACCACAGCCGGTGCCCCGTGGTGACATGCGTGCCGTGGAGCGCGCGCGTCTTGCCCGAGAAGAAGCGCTCGCCGAGATTCCCGGCCGCCCACAGGTTGAGGTCGCCGACCTGCGGCCCCTCGATGCTCACGATGCGGAAGAAACGACCGGCCGCGACCTCGAAGCACCGCGCATCGCGCGGAGGGATGACGACCTCGGCCACCTTCGCCCAGCCTGCGCGCGCCGTGCGATAGGCTTCGAGGGCGGGCGGCCGGAGCGCGTCGACCGGATAGCAGATCACCGGCGCCACCGCGCGCCGCGCCTCGGCGTCGGCGGGCGCACCGTGCTCGGCCGGCGGACGGTGGGTCATGGTGTTCTGTAAAGACCGGGAAGCGGCAAGATCCGCGTGCAACGCCCTCGGCGTGCTCCCTCCCCCGCTTGCGGGGGAGGGTTGGGGAGAGGGCGCCGCTCGCTCGATGCTCGCCGCGCCCCCTCCATGTCTCTCCCCCGCGACCGGGGGAGAGGACCGCGTGGCACTCGTCTTCGCAAGTTGGGCCGCGTCATTGCGACAACGGTTCGCGAATCGGGATGCTGCATCAGCTCAGTTCGTCAGGTGCTCCGACACGGTTTTCCAGCGGCCGTTCTGGATCTGGCACAGCTTGGCGCGGTCGGAGCCGAGGTGCTTCTGCGGCCCGAATTTCTGGGTATCGCCGCCGAAGTGGTCGCCCGGCACCTCGAGAGTCTCGAGCGCCTTGGCGAGCGTGTCCGGGTTGAGGCTCTTGCCGGCCTTCTTGGCGGCCTCGACGAACAGGTTGGTGAGCTGGTAGCCGTAGACCGAGAACACGGTCGGGTCCTCCTTGAACTTCTCCTTGTAGCTCGCGTACCAGGCGCGCACCTTCTCGCTCGGATCGTCCTCGTAGGCATAGTTGATCGTGCAGGTCGAGTAGAAGCCGTTCATTGCCGGCCCGCCCAGCTTGTGGATGATGTCGGAGTAGCTCGCCGTGGTGCCGATGAACTCCGGATTCCAGCCGAGCCGGCGCGCGGTCGCGATCGTGCCGATGGTCTCGCGGATGATGGTGCCCATCACGACGCCGTCGCAGCCGGCGTCCTTCAGCTTGGCGACCTGCGAGGAGAAGTCGGTGGCGCCGCGCTTGTAGGTGGTGCGCTCCGCATAGGTCATGCCGATGTCCTTCAGGCCGTGCTCGCCGCCCTGCGACACCTCGAGGCCGAAATCGTCGTCCTGGTAGATGGTGCAGACCTTCTTCAGGCCCTTGTCCTTGACGAGCTTCTTGATGCCGGCGCGGATCTGGTCGTAGTAGGGCGCCGCGAACGAGTATTTCAGCCGGTGCAGCGGCTCGAACATCTCGCGCGCGCCCGTGAGCGGGAACAGGTGCGCGACGTTGCGGTCGAGATAGATCGGCATGGCGGCGAGCGCGGTCGGCGTGCCGATCGACCCGATCGCCGCGAAGATCTTGTCCTGCTGGACCATCTTCTGGGCCGCCAGCACGGCCTTCTTGGGATCGTAGCCGTGGTCCTCGACCACCAGCCGCAGCTTGCGGCCGTCGATGCCGCCGGCGGCGTTCACCTCGTCGACCTTCATGCGCATGCCGTTCACCGCCGGCTTGGACAGCGAGACCACCGGCCCCGACAGATCCTGCGCGGTGCCGATCACGATCTCGGTGTCCGATACGCCCTGCTGGGCCAAGGCCGGCGTGGCGGCGAGTGCGAGCATTGCAAGCGCGATGCGCTTCATGGGCTTCAACCTCCCTTGCGTGGAAACCATCCGAACCTCCCCGGGGCCGTCCTTCACACGGCCATTATCGTCGTTTGTAGCACGGCGGCGCGCCGAGCGCTCTGCGTCATCCCGGCCGAGCGCAGAGCGCGAGGGCCGGCATCCATGACCCCGGCGGTCGCGATCCGGACAGGCCGGGGTCATGGATCCCGGATCGCCGCCCCGCGGCGTCCGGGATGACCGCCGAGAATGTCTTTCCTCCGTCACGCCGCCTCCTTCGCGTACATTCCCTCGATCAGCTCCCGGTACTTCTCGTTCACCAGCTGGCGCTTGAGCTTCATGGTCGGGGTCAGCTCCTCGTCCTCGGCCGTGAGCTTCTGCTCGATCAGCCGGAACTTGCGCACCTGCTCGACGCGGGCGAACAGCTTGTTCACCTTGTCGATCTCTCCCTGGATCAGCTCCTGGATCTCGGGCCGGCGGCACAGGCTGGTGTAGTTGGAGAACGGAATCGCGTGGTCCTGGGCGAACTTTTCCACGTTCTCGTGGTCGATCATGACCAGCGCGGTCAGGAACGGCCGCCGGTCGCCGATCACGACGGCGTCCGTGATGTAGGGCGAGAATTTGAGCTGGTTCTCGATCTCGGACGGCGTGACGTTCTTGCCGCCGGCCGTGATGATGATGTCCTTCATACGGTCCGTGATGTAGAAATAGCCGTCCTCGTCCATGCGCCCGACGTCGCCGGTGTGCAGCCAGCCGTCGCGCAGCGCCTCGGCGGTCTTGTCCGGCATGTTGAGATAGCCCATGAACACGGACGGGCTCTTCACCATGAGCTCGTTGTCGGGCGAGAGCTTCACCTCGGTGTGCGGCAGCGGCAGGCCGATCGAGCCGGGCTTCGCCCGGCCGACCGGATTGGCGGTCGAGATCCCTCCCGACTCGGTCTGCCCCCAGACCTCCATGACCTCCAGGCCGAGCGCCATGTACCAGCGCAGCAGGTCGGGCGAGATCGGCGCGGCGCCCGTGATCAGGAGCCGGGCCCGGTGCGCCCCGATCATGCGGCGGATATTGTCGAGCACGAGGAACCGGGCGATGCGGTGGGCGATCCGCAGCCACGCCGGCACCGGCCTGCCCCGCTCGCGCCGCGCCGCCACCCGGGAGCCGATGCCGATCGCGGCCGCGTAGGCGAGCTGCTGCAGCCGCGTCGCCTCCTTCAGGCGGATCTGCACGAAGGAATAGAACTTCTCCCATACCCGCGGCACCGCGCCATAGACGGTCGGCGCGATCTCGCGCACGTTCTCGGGAACCGTCTCGGGGTTCTCGACGAAGTTGAGCTTGGTGCCGGTGAGCAGCGACGTGTAGGCGCCCACCACGCGCTCCGCCACGTGGCAGAGCGGCAGGAAGCAGATGCGCTCGTCCCCGCCCTTCTGCCCGAAGATCCCGCGATAGAGGCTGATCGCCGCGATCACGTTGCCGTGCGAGAGCATGGCGCCCTTGGGCCTGCCGGTGGTGCCGGAGGTGTAGATCAGCATCGCGAGGTCGCCGGGCTTGCGCAGGACGAGCCGCCGCTCCCAGAGCCCGGGCTCGCGCGCGTGCAGCTCCCGCCCGAGCGCGCGCAGCGCATCCAGGCTGATCACCTGCGGGTCGTCGAAATCGCGCAGGCCATCCATGTCGAACACGACGATCCGGCGCAGCAAGGGCAGCCGCCCGCGCACCTCGAGCACCTTGTCGAGCTGCTCGTCGTCCTCGACGAACACGTAGACGGTGCGCGAATCCGTGCAGACATACTCGACCTGGCCGGGAGCATCGGTCGGATAGATGCCGTAGGAGACGCCGCCCGCGCCCAGCACGCCCATGTCGGCATAGAGCCATTCGCGGTTGGTGTTGGAGAGGATCGCCGCGGTCTCGCCGGGTTCGAAGCCGAGCGCGACCAGGCCGAGGCCGACCTCGCGCGCGATCTCGCCGAACTCCCGCCAGGTGACGCTCTGCCAGACGCCGAGCTCCTTCTGGCGCAGGATCACCTCGTCGGCGCGCGTGGTCACGCCGTGCCAGAACATCTTCGGCACGGTGTCCGTGCCGGCCGGGTTCAGCGCCACAGCTTCTTGCGCTTCCATCGCCGCTCCCCTCTCACGCCGCCGGACTTCATGCCGAGATAGAACTCGCGAATGTCCTCCTTCTCGGCGAGCCGCGCGCCCGTATCCTCCATCACGATGCGGCCGACCTCCAGCACATAGCCGTAGTCCGCGACCTTGAGCGCCATGTGCGCGTTCTGCTCCACCAGCAGGATGGTCACGCCGCGTTCGCGGTTGATCCGCAGGATGATATCGAAGATCTCCTTGGTGAGCTTGGGGGAGAGCCCGAGGCTCGGCTCGTCCATCAGCACGACCGAGGGCCGCGCCAGCAGCGCGCGGGCGATCGCCAGCATCTGCTGCTGACCGCCCGAGAGCTGGCCCGCCTCCTGGCGCGCGCGCTCGCGCAGGATCGGAAAGTAGCCGAACACCATGGCGAGGTCCTGCGCCACCCCGTCGGCGTCGCGGCGCGTATAGGCGCCCATGCGCAGATTGTCCTCGACCGAGAGCAGCGGGAACACCTCGCGGCCTTCCGGCACCTGCACCAGGCCGGCCCGCACGATTCGGTCCGGGGCCCGCCCCTGGATCTCCTCCCCGCGGAACTTCACCTGCCCCTTGCGCGGCGCAATGATGCCCGAGATGGTCTTCAGCGTCGTCGTCTTGCCGGCGCCGTTCGCGCCCAGCACGGTGACGATCTTGCCCTCCGGCACCGTCAGGCTGACGCCGCGCAGCGCCTGCACGGGGCCGTAGCTCGATTCCACATTGGCGAGCTCCAGCACCGCGCCCATCAGTCGTCTCCGCCCAGATAGGCCTCGACCACCGCCGGGTGCGACTGCACCTCGGCCGGCGTGCCCTCCGCGATCACCCGTCCCTCGTTGAGGGCGAGCACCCGGTCGGAGACGCGCGAAACGAGGTTCATGTCGTGCTCGACCATCAGCACCGTGATGCCGAGCTCCTTCTTCATGTCCTCGATCCAGAACGCCATGTCGTCGGTCTCTTCCGGATTGAGCCCCGAGGACGGCTCGTCGAGCAGGATCAGTCGGGGCTCGGTGGCGAGCGCGCGGCCGAGCTCCACCACCTTGCGCACGCCGTAGGGGAGGCCCGCCACCATGCTGTCGCGGTGGTGCGCGAGCTCGAGCAGGTCGATCACCTTCTCGACCGCGGCGCGCTGGGCGAGCTCGGCCCGGCGCACCCGCGGCAGGAACAGGATCTCCTCGGCGAGCGAGGTACGCCGGTGCCGGTGGCGCCCGATCAGCAGGTTCTGCAGCACGGTCGCGTGCTCGAACAGCTCGATGTTCTGGAAGGTGCGCGCGATGCCGCGCTCGGCGACGTGGTGCGGCGCGCCCTCGAGCTCGCGACCCTCGAAGCTGATCCGCCCCGAGGTCGGCCGGTAGATCAGGCCGATGAGATTGAAGATCGTGGTCTTGCCGGCGCCGTTCGGACCGATGATCGTGTAGACTTCGCCCTGCTTCACCTCGAAGCTGACGCCGTCCACCGCGACCACGCCGCCGAAGCGCACACCCAGGTTCTCGACCGCGAAGAACGTCATCGCAGCCGCTCCGACTTGAGATAGGCGCGCTGCCGCTGGAAGGTGCCGCGGCGGTAGAACGGGAAGACCTGGAAATAGGTGCGGATCTTGATCCAGCGGCCGTAGAGGCCGAGCGGCTCGAAGATGATGAAGGTGATCAGGATCAGGCCGAACACCACCGACTGCACGCCGGCTGCCGGCGCGCCCTCGGGCAGGAAGTCCTTGGCCATGGAGATCAGCTGCGGCAGCACGATGATGAAGGCCGCGCCCAGCACCGCGCCGTGCAGCGAGCCGATGCCGCCGATGATCACGATGGTGACGAGCTCGATCGAGGTGAGCAGGGTGAACTGCTCCGGCGTGATGAAGGCGACCTTGTGGGCGTAGAGCGCCCCGCCGACTCCGGTGAGCGCCGCCGAGAGCGCGAAGGACATGGTCTTGTACTTGGCGAGGTTGACGCCCATGCAGCTCGCCGAGATCTCCGAATCCCGGATCGCCACGAAGGCGCGGCCGGTGGGTGAGCGCAGGATATTGATCAGCGCCAGGCAGGCGAGCGCCGTGAGCGCGAGGCAGAGATAGTAGAAGCTGGCGTCGCTGGTCAGCGGATAGCCGAACAGCTGGACCGCCTTCAGGTGCATGCCGCGACTGCCGCCGGTCACCGCGTCCCACCGCGTGATGATCTCCTCGACGATCACGTTGAAGGCGAGCGTCGCGATCGCCAGATAGATGCCTTTCAGGCGCAGCGCCGGCAGCCCGACGATCACGCCGATCGCGGCCGCGAACAGCGCCGCACAGGAGATCGAGAGCACGAAGGGCACGCCCTTCGACTGCAGCAGCGCCTCCGTATAGGCGCCCACCGCCAGGAACGCCGCGTGACCCAGGGAGATCTGGCCGGTGTAGCCGACCAGCAGCATCAGGCCCAGGCCGACGATGGCGTAGATGCAGACGAACTGCATCTGCGAGAGGACGTACTCGCTGACCAGGAACGGGGCCGCGATCAGCACGACCGCCAGCAGGCCGTACCAGAACATCTGCCCGCCGTGCTGGAACAGGCGGATGTCCTGGTCGTAGTCGGTCTTGAACAGGAAGCGCATTCAGACCTTCTTGGACACGGTTTCGCCGAAGATGCCGGACGGCCGCACCAGCAGCACGGCGAGCACCACCACATAGGCGGCGACGTCCTTGAAGCCTTCCGCGAGATGGAACCCCGCGAAGGACTCGACGATGCCGATGATCAGCCCGCCGACGATCGCGCCCGGCACGCTGCCGAAGCCGCCCAGCACCGCCGCCGGGAAGGCCTTGAGGCCGATGAAGCCCATGTTGGAATGCACGAACGCGACCGGCGCCAGCAGGATGCCGCCGAACGCCGCGACCCCGGCCGAGAGGCCCCAGATCATCATGTTCACGCGCTGCACCGGGATGCCCATGTAGTAGGCGGCGAGCTGGTTCTGCGAGGTGGCCTGCATGGCCACGCCCAGCTTGGCGAAGCGGAAGAACAGGAACAGCGCCGCCACCAGGGCGGCCGTCATGCCGATCACGGCGATCTGCTCCACCGCGATCACGGCGCCGCCGATGCGCACGACGCCGTTGCCGAACGGCGTCGGCAGCGCGTGGGTCTCGGTGCCCCAGCCCGGCACCATGGTGACGATTCCGCGGATCACGTAGCCGATGCCGATGGTGATCATCACCACCGTGAAGGTCGGATAGCCGAGCACGGGCCGCAGCACCACGCGCTCGAGCCCCATGCCGATCACGGCCATCACCGTGATCGCGAACAGGATGGTCGCCCAATAGGGCCAGCCCAGGATCGTCGCGGCGGTGAGGCCGAAGAAGGCCCCGAGCATCATCATGTCGCCCTGGGCGAAATTGACGGTCTCGGTCGCCTTGTAGATCAGCACGAAGCCGAGCGCGACCAGCGCGTAGACGCAGCCCTGTGCGACGCCCGCGAACAAGAGTTGCAGAGACTGGCCGAGCAAGTAATCTCCCCCCTGGCGGCACGCGTCGTGGCGGCCGCTCGTCGTTGCGGCATAGTACCAAGCATTTGCTTTTTTGAAAGCGCAAGCCTAGCTTTTGCGCACATGAGCGCGCTCTAGGCTGCGATGAAGTCCGTCCGCATCGGCGCCGGCCTCGGCTTCTACGGCGATTCCTGGCGTCCCGTTCGCGCCTCGATCGAGCGCGGCGGAGTCCGCTACATCGCCTCGGACCACCTCGCCGAGCTGACCCTGGCGATCCTGCAGAAGGACCGGCAGAAGGAGCAGTCCGCGGGCTTCGCGCGCGACGCCGTGCCGATGCTCCTGGACCTGTGGCCGCTGGCGGCCCGGCACGGCGTCAAGTTCGTCCTCAATGCCGGCGGCCTCAACCCCGAGGGTGCGCGCGAGGCGCTCGCCCGCGCCTTCCGCGACCAGGGGTGGCGCGCGTGCATCGCGGTGGTGACGGGCGATTCGGTGCTGCAGCGCTTCGAGGCGTTGCGGGGGCGTGGCGAGGCCCTGGCCCACATGGACACGGGCGCCGACATCGCGACCGTGCGCGACCGGCTCGTGTTCGCCAATGCCTATCTGGGCGCCCGGCCGATTGCCGAGGCCCTCGCGCAGGGCGCCGACATCGTGCTCACAGGCCGGGTCGCCGACGCCGCGCTCTCGCTCGGGCCGATCGTGCACGAGCTCGGCTGGCGCTGGGACGACTGGGACCGCCTCGCCCAGGGCCTCGTGGTCGGCCACCTGCTGGAATGCTCCGGCCAGGCGAGCGGCGGCAATTTCGGCTCCGCCGGCGAATGGGCGAGGATCCCCGACCTCCTGCACATCGGCTATCCGATCGCCGAGGTGTTCGAAGACGGCACGGCCGTGATCACCAAGGCGCCCGGCACCGGCGGCCGGATCTCCTTCGACACCCTGCGCCAGCAGCTGCTCTACGAGGTGCACGACCCGCACGCCTATGTCTCCCCGGACGTGGTGCTCGACATGGGAACGCTGCGCCTCGACGACGAAGGCGATGACCGGGTGCGCGTCGCGGGTGCCACCGGCGCCAGGCGTCCCGACACCCTGAAGGTCGTGGCCGGCTATCACGACGGCTGGATGGGAACGGGCGTGATCGGCTTCTCCTGGCCCGACGCCCATGCCAAATGCGTGCGCAGCGCCGAGATCATCAAGGGCCTGATGGCCGAGCGCGGCTGGCCCGCCGAGGACGCCAATATCGAGTTCATCGGCTACGATTCCCTGCTCGGCGCTCATGCGGATCCCGCGCATCGCGACGACCTCAACGAGTGCTTCCTGCGCATGACGGTGCGCACCTCCGACCGGCGCATCGCCGAGGGCTTCGGCCGGCTCTTCCCCTGGCTCGGCCTCTCCGGGCCCCCCTACGCGGGCGGCTTCCACGGCATCGAGCGCGCCAAGGAGCTGCTCGGCATCTGGCCGACGCTGGTGGAGCGCGCGCTGATCGAGCCCGACATCGAGATCGACGTGGAGGCCGTGGCATGAAGGTCGGGCTGTGGCGGATCGCCCATGCGCGCAGCGGCGACAAGGCCGACCGTGCCGATATCGGGCTGTTCGCCTATGACGCGCCGACCTACCGGGTGCTCGCGCGCGAGGTGACGGCCGAACGCGTCGCCGCGCATTTCGCCGCGATCTGCGCGGGCCCGGTCGAGGTCTATCGGCTCGACAACCTGCTCGCCCTCAAGATCGTGCTCAACGGCGCGCTCGAGGGCGGCGCCGCCCGCTCGCTGCGCATGGACAATCTCGGCAAGACCATCGCGGCAGCGCTGCTGCGCATGGAGATCGAGGCACCCGCGGACCTGCCGCGACTGGGGGCGTGATGGTCGCCGCCGAGCGCAAGCGCATGGCCCCGAAAGATGGGGCGCGGCTTTCGGACAAGGGCCCGCGCAAGCCACGAGCCCGCCGCAACAATGAGAGCAACCGCCGCGAGGAGTTGCTGCGGGTCTGCGCCCGCCTGTTCCGCGAGAAGGGATTCGACGGCACCACCATCCGCGATATCTCGGCGGCGGCCGGCATGCATTCGGGCAGCCCCTTCTATCACTTCAAGACCAAGCAGGAGATGTTGGCGGCCGTGATGGAGCAAGGCCTGACCGAAGGCCTGCGCCGCACCGAGGCCGTGATGGCCCTCGCCCTGCCCCCCGAGCGCAAGCTCGAACGGCTGATCCGCGTCCATCTCGGCACCATCCTGGAGGACGGCAACGACTTCATCCCGGTGCTGCTCTACGACTGGCGCTCCCTCGACGCCGCCGGCCGCCGGCGCATCGTCGCCGTGAAGGACCGCTACGACGCGCTCTGGCAGGGCCTGATCGACGAGCTCGCCCGCAAGGGCCTCGTCGCCGGCGACGCCAAGCTCGCCCGCCTCCTCCTGCTCGGCGCCGTCAACTGGGCCGGCCAGTGGTACCGCCCCGGCGACCGCCTCACCCTCGACGAGATCGCCGCGGGCGCGGTGCGGGTGTTCCTGCGGGGCGTCGATGTCGCGAAGATGGGCGCCACACGGTCCCCTCCCCGGCTTGCGGGGGAGGGACAGGGAGGGCGCCGCAGCGCACTCCGAGCAAGCGGTGCCCCCTCCCCGACCCTCCCCCGCAAGCCGGGGAGGGAGTAGGCCACGCAAGCCCGGGCCGGAGTATCGCTGATGCCCGCCTGATCTCCGCCCGTTCGAAGTCGCTCCTCTCGGAGGCGCGACCCTGGCGAAGCCGAAGCCGCAGAGCTACCAGATCTCGGTCGACCCGCCGATCCGCTGGAAGCTCTGAGACATCAGGTGGCCCGAGAGACGGGTGCCGTTCAGTCCGGGCCCGGTGCAGCTGTTGCGCGCCGGAAGCTGGTCCAGGTGCCGCCCTCGTCGCCGCTGATGCTGAACCCTTCGACGCAGATGCGCCGCACGCCCGTCAGCCACGCGGGATCGTCGGTCGGCGGGTGGATCTGCAGACGCTGCGGATCGCCCCTGCCGGCGCCGGCGCCGAGCAGGAAATTGATCCGCCGCGCGGTCACGGCGTCGATGCCCGTGTAGGATTCGAGCACGAGCCGCAGATGCGCCGGGAAGGTGCGGTCGCGCCCGAGGCTGCCCGACATTCCGGGTTGTCCGCGCCGTATCTCGGCCGGGACCCAAACCCGCTCGACCACGGCGCCGCAGATATCCACCGGCCGGAACGGCGGCAGCGGCGCCGCGGCCGCCGCCGTGGCGAGGCCGAAACCGATGCCGATCACCAAGGCCAGCGCATGCACGCGTCTCGTCATCGCGATCACCCGTCGTCATGCCAACTTTCAAACCACCTCCATGTCGCCGTGCACGCCACGTTGATATCCATCAACGCCGCGCCCGGCGCCTGCGCACAAGGCGCGACATCACTTGCGCGCCGGGCGCGGCGACATGGCAATATGGGCGCGGCATTCGGGAGGAGAGCGGATGAGCCTGTTGAGCACCGAGAACCCGATCTTCGTCACCTACATGATCGCTGCCGCGATCATGGTCCTGAAGATCATGGGCCAGGGCTGGATGACCGTGTACCGAATGCTGAAGATCGATGGTGGCCTGGCCTCGCCCGAGGACCTCGCGCCCGGCCCGTTCAACCGCAACCCGCGTCCCGAGCAGCTCGAGCCGAAAGATTACGTGGAACGCTCGCGGCGCATGCATCGCAACGACCTCGAGAACATCCCGGCCTTCCTCGCCTGCGGGCTGCTGTTCGTCGCGGCGGCGCCGCCGCTCGTGCTGGCCAACGTGCTCATGTACGGCTTCGTGGCCGCGCGCCTCGCCCATACGGGCGCCTATGCGACCCGCCGCAGCCACGAGGTGCGCGCCACTTTCTACACCATCGGCTCGCTGATCGTGATCGTGATGGCGATCTACGTGCTCGCCGCGGCGCTGTTGTGAAACCGGTCATGCGCAAGTGAGAATCCGCCGCGGAGAGCTCTCGCATGGACGACGCGATCGCCAAGACGCTGCTCGACCGGGAGCTCGCGCATCTGCGCGGGCTCGGCTGGCGCGCGCTTGCCGCAAGGCTCGGGTCCGAGACGAAGGAGATCACGGGACCCGACGGCAGCGCCTATCAGGTCGAGAGCATCGTGGCCTGGGACGCCGCGCCCGGCGGTCGGCTTCGCCTGATCGTCGCCATCGACGACGGCGGCTGGCGCGCCTTCAAGCCGCTGACCGTGGATGAACTGGTTGATCCGGGTTGAAAGCATCTTCAACCGAAGCCGGCACCGCTTCGGCGCGGAAAATGCGGAAGCACAAGAACGGGGAATTGGTGCCGCGGAAGGGATTCGAACCCCCGACCCACGCATTACGAATGCGTTGCTCTACCAGCTGAGCTACCGCGGCTTTCCGGGCCCGTGATACTGCCCGGGGGCCGGATTCGCAAGGCGCGGGCGGGGTGGATGGTTCCGACCGGCGCCTTGCGAGGACCCGACGACCGGCCGCATCCCCGAAGGGTACGCGCGACCGGCCGGTCCGTTTCCGGACCCGCCTGGTATCAGCGAAAAATCTGACGGAATCGTTGCCAGCCTTCGGATCGGGGTTCGACCTCGAGATCCTGGTCCAGCTCGGCGTCGGTCCCCGGGTCGTCCGGGACATGGATATAGGGGATGATCGGCTCTGCGGGCTCGCTGCGAGAGCTCGCGGCCGCGGGGCTTGCCGCCCCGGCGGCGCCGGCAGCCGCCGTCAGCGCGGCCGGAACCTCGCGGGCCACCGGCTTCGCCGCGGCCTCGCGAGGCGGCTCGGCGGGACCCTCGCGCGGGGCTCGGGCCTCGCGCGGCGGCTCCGGTTTCGCCTCGATCACGGGAGGCTCGTCCACAGCACCCTCCGGCTCCTTCAGCGCCTCGATCACGCGCGCGGTTTCGGCCTCGAGCCGCGCCGTTTCGCCGAGCTCCAGCGGGACGCGCCATTCGAAGGCATCGAGCCGGCCCGTCACCGGCGAGAGCGGCAGCCAGCGATCCGAGACATAGCCGTCGGCGGTCCAGGCCGGGTCCGGGCTCGCCCGCAGTGCCCGCGCCATCCACTCGCGCGCGCGGCCCTCGTCGCCGTGCTCGATCTCCTCGAGCTCCGCCATGATCAGGGCGACGCGCCGCTGCGGCCGTTCCATCAGCGGCGCGAGCGCCGCCCGCGCCGCCGC
>PQAH01000017.1 GCA_003105195.1 Bradyrhizobiaceae bacterium | reverse complement strand
GTGATCGCGCTCGCCTTCGGCGGGCTGATCCTGGTGCAGGCCCTGATCGAGGCGTTGCGCGGCTGGGCGCTGCAGGTGTTCGGCCATCTCCTGAGCTTCCAGATCACCGGCAACTTGGTGCGCCACCTGCTGCGGCTGCCGAGCGACTATTTCGAGAAGCGGCACGTCGGCGACATCATCTCGCGGCTGCAGTCGGTGAAGCCGATCCAGACCGCCATCAGCCAGGGCGTGGTCGGAACCGTGATCGACGGGTTGATGGCGTTCATCGCGGCCTTCATCCTGTTCTTCTATTCGACCACGCTGGCGCTGATCGTCATCTTCGCGGTGATGCTCAACCTCGGTATCGCGCTCGCCATGTTCCCGCGGATGCGGCAGCGCATGGAGGAGGAGATCCTGGCCGAGGCCAAGGAGCAGTCGCACCTGATGGAATCGGTCAGGGCAGCGACCACGCTCAAGCTGATGGGCCGCGAGTCCGAGCGCGAGGGCGCCTGGCGCAACCTGCATGCCGAGACCACGAATGCGAGCATGTCGGTCGGCAAGTTCCAGATCTCGCAGAAGTTCGTCCAGTCGCTGATCACCGGGCTGCAGACCGTGATCGTGATCTATCTCGCGGCGCTGCTGGTGCTCGACGGCAAGGGCTTCTCGGTCGGCATGCTGTTCTCGTTCCTCTCGTTCCGGCAGACCTTCACGGACCGGGCAGTGGCGCTGGTCAACCAGATCATCGAGTTCCGCTTCCTGCGCCTCTATCTCGACCGGCTGTCCGACATCGTGACGACCGAGGCGGAGACCAGCGTGGAGGCGCCGGCGCTGGTGGACGTGACCGGCAACATCCGCCTGAAGAACGTCTCGTTCCGCTACGGGGCGACGGACCCGTTCGTGCTCGAGGACATCAACCTGGAGATCGAGCCGGGCGATTTCATCGCCATCACGGGGGCCTCGGGCGGCGGCAAGACCACGCTGATGAAGCTGATGCTCGGGCTCAACCGCCCGACCGAGGGCGCGGTCGAGCTCGACGGCTACCGCGCCTCCGCGGAGCGCTGGCGCTCGTGGCGCGCCTTCATCGGCGTGGTCGCCCAGGACGACCGGCTGCTGTCGGGGACGATCGCGGACAATATCGCGTGCTTCGACCCCGACCTCGACATGGAACGGGTGCAGGATGCCGCGATCACGGCGCAGGTGCACGACGACATCCTGCGTTCGCCGATGCAGTACATGACCCTGGTCGGCGACATGGGATCCACCCTCTCGGGTGGCCAGCGCCAGCGGGTGCTGCTCGCGCGCGCGCTCTACCGCCGGCCGCGCGTGCTGTTCCTCGACGAGGGAACCGCGAACCTCGACGAGAAGAACGAGGAGCTGATCGCCGACCTGATCGCGCAGATGCCGATCACCCGCATCGTCGTGGCGCACCGGCCGGCGCTGATCCGGCGCGCCAGCAAGGTCTACGAGGTCGGCAACCGGCAGATCGTCGCGCATGCGAGCTGGTCGCCGCTGCACGCGTTGCATCCGGCGGCATCGGCGCAGTAGCCGCAATCGCGACCGGACCAGGAACCAATCGCCTCCGTGATTCTTCTCCTGGTGCGGCTTCGCCGCGCGCTCGGGGAGGAACCATGGGTGCGCGATGTCCAGATCCGAGCTCCTCCGCCTGCGCGTGCGCGCGGTTTCGTCACGACTCTGCGGCGCCGCCATCGGGAGCGGGCTCGCCGCCGGCCTCTCGCTGCAGCTGCTCGCGAGTCTCGCCCTGGCTCCCGAGCCGGGCAGCGTCTCGCCGACGCAGGGCGTGAGCGGTGCCGAGGCCGCCCTGATGGCGAGCGCCGCCATTGCGGCCTTGCTCGGCGGCGCGACCGCGGGCGCGCTCGCGTGCAGGACCTCGCCGCGCGGGGTCGCGCTCAACGCCTATCTGAGCTGGCTCGCGGTCTCGGCGACCCTGATGGTGCAGATCGCCGCCACCACGGACGTGCTGTCGACCTAGCGTGCGGCCTCAGTCGGCGCGCATGCGCTCGAGCAGCTCGGGGCGAAGCGCCCCGAGCGCGAGCAGGCCTGGCGGCATGGCGGTTCCGGCCCTGCGCATGCGGCGCACCGCCTCCTGGCAGCCCTTGACGTCGTTGGATTCGACCAGCGCGCGCGCCTGCTCCATGCCGAAAGCTTGCGCGGTCGACCGCGAGTCCTCCTTCGGAATCGGTGCGCTCTGGCCGGAGGACTGCTGCGCCTTGTCGTCCGTCGGAGGGACTTGCCCGCCCGACGATGCGCGGGAGGCGGCGGGCGCCTGCGGGCTCTGCCGCTCCTCGGCCCGCTTGGCGGCCTGCTGCTCGAAATGGGCGACCAGCTCCTTGCAGATGTTGGCGGGCGCACCGCCGCTGCTCTGGTCCGCGCGCGCCTCGGTCATGTCGTTCGGGGCGTTGGGCGCGACCGTGAGGCCGGGAGGCCGGGGGGGATGCGCACCCGAGGGCGCCTGGCTCCAGCCGGGTGTGACGATCAGGACGAGACCGGCAAGGCCGAGCCAGAACCTGCGCATGATGCAACCTCCATCTACGGACGTCGTGGCGTGTCTCACTGTCGACGGCCGTCGGCTTGCGCTTCCTGGCGAGACCCGCCCCGCGGCGGTTGGCCGGACCAGTTCGGGCCGACCAGATTGCTGCCGGGGTCGCCGACGCGGACGCCGGCCATGGGCTGGGTCTCGTAGACCGGCTGCTGCATCGTGGTGAGCACGGCGCCGGCACCGCCCGCGACGACGACGGCGATGAGAATCGAGGCGAGGATCACCGGCATGGCGCGTCACTCCGCCGGGACCGACTCGGGTCGCGTGCGGGGCAGGTCCCGGTCCTGCTCCTCGACCCAGGCGCTGTGATGAGCGCGCGCCCAGGCGAGATCGACCTCTCCCGAGCCCATGGCGTCGTAGGCGCCCTCCATGCCGAGCGTGCCGATATAGATGTGGCCCAGGATGATGCCGATCATCACGACGCCCGTGAAAGCGTGCACGTACTGCGCCCATTGCATGCCGTTGATGTCGAGCCCCGAGAACGGGAACAGCATGATGATGCCGCTCACCGAAAGGGCACCGCCGCCGAGCATCACGGACCAGAACATCAGCTTCTGCCCCGCATTGAAGCGTCGCGCGGGCGGATGGCGGCGCGAGAAGAAGCCGCCCATCTGTCGGAGCCAGACCGTGTCGTACCGGTCCGGGACGTTGTCGCGGATCCAGACGAGCAGCATGATCAGGATGCCGAGCATGAACGGCCAGGCGGTCGCGTTGTGGGCGAATTTCGCCCATTGCGACCACGTCGCGAAGGCGTCCGGACCGACCAGCGGAAAGATCAGCCGCTTGCCGAACACATAGTTCAGCCCGGTGAGCGCCAGCACGATGAAGGAGGCGGCCGTCATCCAGTGGGTGAGGCGCTCGACCACATTGAAGCGGAGGATCTTGATTCCGGTCTCGGGGACGTCCAGCTCGATGCGGCCGCGCACGGCGTAGAAGATCGCCAGGCCCGCCAGCACCGCGACGATCAGGATCCCGCCGATCCACGGGAGCCATCGCTCGTGGAAGCTCTGGTAGCTGCGTCCTTGCGGCTGCTCGAGGATCGCGGCCTTCGCATCCGGAATCGTGACGCGGCCCTGGAGCCGGTTGAGCTCCTGGAGCAGCTGCTGCTCGCTGACGGCCTGGGCGGTCGGGTTGGCGCCGGAGGGCGAGCCGGCCTGCGGCGCCGGCGCGACGTCGCGCCCGTGCTGGGCCAGCGCGGGCGGGCCGACGCAGGCGAGCCAGGCGAAGGAGAAAGCGACGGCGAGGAAACGCCAGGACCGCATTCGAGCCTCCTCACAACGCGATGGTTTCGCGATAGGCGGTGCGCCAGCCCCAGGCGCCGGAACCGTAGCCGCGCTTCGTCACCCGCTCCTTGTAGATCCGCGCGATGACCTCGCCGTCGCCGGCGAGCAGCGACTTGGTCGAGCACATCTCGGCGCAGAGCGGCAGCTTGCCTTCCGCCAGGCGATTGCGACCGTACTTGACGTACTCGTCCTGCGTCTCGTCGGCTTCGGGCCCGCCCGCGCAATAGGTGCACTTGTCCATCTTGCCGCGGGTGCCGAAGTTCCCCGCGCGCGGATATTGCGGCGCCCCGAACGGGCAGGCGTAGAAGCAGTAGCCGCAGCCGATGCAGAGATCCTTCGAGTGCAGCACCACGCCGTCGGCGGTGGTGGTGTAGAAGCAGTCCACCGGGCACACCGCCGCACAGGGTGCGTTGGTGCAGTGCATGCAGGCCATGGAGACCGAGCGCTCGCCGGGCTTGCCGTCGTTGAGCGTGACCACGCGCCGGCGGTTGATGCCCCATGGGACGTCGTGCTCGTTCTTGCACGCGGTGACGCAGGCGTTGCACTCGATGCAACGGTCGGCGTCGCAGAGGAATTTCATGCGGGCCATGGGCCTGTTCCTTCAATTGTGCGCGGTCACGCGGCCTGGATCTGGCACAGCGTGCACTTGGTCTCCTGCATGCCGGTGACCGGGTCGAAGCCGTAGGTCGTGACGGTGTTGACGCTCTCGCCGAGCACGATTGGATCCGTGCCGGCCGGATACTTGCCGCGCATGTCGACGCCCATGTACCAGCCCGAGAAGTGGAACGGCATGAAGGCGACGCCCTTGCCGACCCGGTCGGTGACCAGCGCCTTCACCCGGGTCCTGGCATTGTTCTCGGCGCCGAGCACCCAGACCCATTGGCCGTCGCGGATCCCGCGCTCGGCSGCATCCGCCGTGTTGATCTCGACGAACATCTCCTGCTGCAGCTCGGCGAGCCAGCGGTTCGAGCGCGTCTCCTCGCCGCCGCCCTCGTACTCGACCAGCCGCCCCGAGGTGAGGACGATCGGGAAYTGGCGGGCGAAGCCCTTGTCGACGGCCGCCTTCTGTACCGTGAAGCCGAGATTGGGCAGGCGGAACTGGCGCGCGTCGGGCAGCGTCGGATATTTCGCCACGAGGTCGGGGCGCGGCGAGTAGATCGGCTCGCGGTGCACCGGAATCGGGTCGGGCAGGTTCCAGGCGTTCGCCCGCGCCTTGCCGTTGCCGTAGTGGCAAATGCCGTGCTCCAGGCAGACGCGCTGGATGCCGCCCGAGAGATCCGTCGCCCAGGTGACGGTGTCGATATTCTCGCCGCCGATGCGCGTGATGGTGGCGCGCTCTTCGGCCGTGAGCTCGGCGTCCCAGCCGAGCTTCTTGAGCACCGCGAAGCTCACCTCCGGATAACCGTCGACCAGGTCCGAGCCGCGCGAATAGGAGTCCTCGGCGAGCAGGCTGACGCCGTTGCGCTCGGTGCCGAAGCGGGCCCGGAAGGTGCCGCCGCCGTCCTTCACGTGCAGGCTGGTGTTGTAGAGGATCGCCGATCCCGGATGGCGGATCTCGGGCTTGCCCCAGCACGGCCAGGGCAGGCCGTAGTAGTCGCCGCCGACCTCGGGGTCGTCCTTGGGCGCCCGCAGCGTGACGATGTCGAACTTGTGCTGGTTCTTCATGTGCGCCTTGAGGCGCTCGGGCGACTGGCCGCAGTAGCCCGTGGACCAGCCGCCGCGGTTGATCTCGCGCAGGATGTCCTCGGCCGAAGGACGGTTGTTCTCGACCTTGATGTGCTTGAACATCTCCTCGGCGAAGCCGAGGCGGCGCGCCAGCAGATAGGTCGCCTCGTAGTCGTCCTTGGACTCGAAG
Organism: Bradyrhizobiaceae bacterium; assembly: GCA_003105195.1. Lineage (GTDB taxonomy): Bacteria > Pseudomonadota > Alphaproteobacteria > Rhizobiales > Xanthobacteraceae > FEB-22. Next base: position 28,462 of record PQAH01000017.1, on the reverse strand, counting down.
GCCGGCTCGACGACCCGCTCGCCCCATTGCAGCGAGCGGTTCGACGCGGTGCGCGAGCCGTCGGTCTCGAGGTTCGAGCAGATCGGCAGCAGATAGGTGTCGTTCCGGCGCGCATCGAGCGCCGCGAAGGTGGTCGGATGCGGGTCGGCGACCACCAGCAGGTCGAGCTCGTTCATCGCCTTCACGGCCTCCGGCAGGCGCGTGATGGTGTTGCCGCCGTGGCCGAACACCACCAGCGCGCGGATCGGCGAGCGCTGATCGATCTCCTCGGGCGCGAGATTGACGCCGTCGAACCAGCGCGTGGAGGTGATGCCGGGGGTCTCCATGTTCTGCTTGCGCGTGCGCGCCGTCCGCCCGCCTTTCGCCGGGATCTCGTCGAAGCGGGAGACGAACCAGTCGTAGGGAACGTCCCATACGCGCGCCCAGTGCTTCCAGGCGCCCTCGGTCAGGCCGTAGTAGAGCGGCAGGGTCACGATATCGAGGCCGAGATCGGTGGCTCCCTGGACGTTGGTATGGCCGCGGAAGATGTTGGCGCCGAGGCCCGGCCCGCCCACATTGCCGGTGGCGAGCAGCAGCGTGCAGGAGGCGCGCACATTGGCGGTGCCGACGGTGTGCTGGGTCTGGCCCATGCACCAGATCAGGGTCGCGGGCTTCTCCTTGGCGAACTTCTCGGCGATGCGCCGCATCTGCTCGCCCGGCACGCCGGCGACGCGCTCCACCTCGTCAGGCGTCCATTTGGCGACCTCCTTGCGCACCTCGTCCATGCCGTAGACGCGCCGGCGGATGAACTCCTGGTCCTCCCAGCCGTTCTCGAAGATGTGCCAGAGCAGACCCCAGAGCACCGGGATGTCGGTGCCGGGGCGGATGCGGACATATTCGGTCGCATGCGCGGCCGTGCGGGTGAAACGCGGATCGAAGACGATGAGGTTGGCGCGATTGATCTCCTTGCCGGCGAGCACGTGCTGCACCGCGATCGGATGGGCTTCGGCCGGATTGCCGCCCAGGATGACCATGGTCCTGGAATTGCGCAGGTCGTTGTAGGAATTGGTCTGCGCGCCGTAGCCCCAGGTGTTGGCGACGCCGGCGACCGTGGTGGAGTGACAGATGCGTGCCTGATGGTCGATCGAGTTGGTGCCCCAGAAGGCACCGAACTTGCGGAACAGGTAGGCGGCCTCGTTGGTCTGCTTGGCGGAACCGATGAGATAGACCGAATCCGCCCCCGCCTTTTCGCGCACCGAGAGCATCTTGGCGCCGATCTCGTCGATCGCCTGCTCCCAGGAGAGGCGCTGCCATTCTCCGTTGACGAGCTTCAGTGGATAGCGCAGGCGGCGGTCGCTGTGCACGATCTCGCGGATCGACGCGCCCTTGGCGCAATGGGTGCCGCGGTTGATGGGGCTCTCCCAGGCCGGCTCCTGCCCGGTCCACACGCCGTTCTGCACCTCGGCGATCACGGTGCAGCCGACCGAGCAGTGGGTGCACACGTTCTTGCGCAGCGTCACGGGCGCGCCTTGCTGCGGTCCCGGAATCTGCGCGGCATGGGTGACGGAACCCAAGGGAACCGAGCCCATCACGGCCAGTGCCCCGGCCGAGAGGCCGGAGCGACGCAGGAACGCGCGCCGGTCGAGAACGCCCGGATCAGCGTCAGACGTGGCGAAAAGCGGCCGACGGGGCGCCGCGGCCTCGGCGTTGCGCTTCATCAGCATCGGCGGTTCTCACTTCTCGAGGGTCTCGTAGCCATTGGTGCGGTAGAAGGCCTTCACGTGATCGGTCTCGCGATACCGCGCCTTGGTCTCCTCGCCGCCGGGGTCGTAGGCGGCGGCGCGGTCGAGCGGTGCGATGGCGACGGCCGCCGCGGCCGTCGAGGCGCCGCCGAGGGCGCGCAAGACGTTGCGGCGCGTGGCTGTTCTGTCGGTCATGAGGCGCGTCCTTGCGGTGGCGCCAGCGGCAGCCGTGCGGCTGGTGGCGGATTGGACCTCCATGGCTCAACCGCCGAATGGCTCCTTTGTGCCGAGCACGGATCGAAAAAATGACGGGACGTAAGGACGCGGCCCCTGCGTCACGGCAGGCGAGTCCGCGGCAGCGGCGGGACGCCCGGGGGTCCGGGTCACGTCGCGGGGAAGGCCCGACGCAATCCGCCAAGCAGCAGGTGGCCCGCCTTGCCGCGTGTCCGGGCCGCGAAGGTGCTCGCCAGCTTCTCGATCGCGAGCGCGGGCGTGAGCCGGCGCGCCTCGGACGCGTGGCGCACGGCGCAGTCCATGTCGTCCTGGACCGCGCACAGCGCGGCCAGGAACACGTGCATGCGCGGATTGCCGGGGCTGACCTGCACGGCTTGCCTGAGCCAATCCCTGGCGGCTGCATCGTGGCCGAGCTCCAGCTCGACCTCGCCGGCCATGACGTACCAGTAGCCGAGAGTCGGGTCCTTCGGGCTCAGCCGGATCGCATAGCGGATGTGGTCGAGCGCCTCGTCGGCGCGGCCGAGCAGCATCAGGGTGTGCCCGAGATGGGCATAGGCCGGCGCGTGGCTCGGGTTGAGCTCGAGCGTCCGCATGAAGGCGGCATGGGCCGCCTCTTGGTCTCCGCGGTGCTTGTGCAGGATGCCGGCGAAGTAATGGGCGACGCTCGATCTGGGGTTGCGGCTCAGCGCCTTCCTGAGCAACGCGTCGGCGCGCGCGAGCCGTTCCTCGGAATCGGCCACCATCAGGTTCGCCAGCAGCACCAGATTGTGGGCCGCGAGTCCGACCAGCGCCGGGACGAGGCCGGGCTGGCGCGCGAGCAGCGACGTGAAAAGCATCTCGGCATCCCCGGTATGGCCGACGACGGAGCTGCGGAATATGCCGCTCCATCCCTTCGCCGCCAGTTCGCCGATCGCCGGGTCGCTACTGCGGCTCCGCGCCGAGCTGGCGTTCACGTCCATGAGCGTCAGGTGCAGCCGGCGCGCCAGGCCGCGCATCATCTCGTCCTGAATCTCGAAACGCTCGGTGTCGTGGCGCTCGAAGCGGTCGGACCAGATCTGGACGCGCGATCTCGTGTCGGTCAGCGCCACATTGACGCGCAGCAGATCGTGCTGCCTGCGCACGCTGCCTTCGATCACGTAGCGCACGCCCAGCTCCGCGCCGATGGCGGCGACATCCATCGCGCGGTCGCCATAGAGGCGCGAAGTCTGGCGCGAGATCACGCGGGCCGTGGGCGTGCGCGACAGGTCGTTGATCAGGTCGTCGGTCATCTCGGCAGCGATCCTGCTCTCCGGGCTGCCGGACGGCGTGTCGGTCGAAAAGGGCAGAACCACGAGGGCGTACTGGCCGAGCGGGCCCGCGTCCGCCCGTACCCCCTTGAGAACCGATGCCGGTCGCGGTGAATTCACCGCGATCTCGGTCGATGCGGACCGTGCCGGTGCAGTGCGCGCGGCGACATAGTGATCGACAAGAAGCGCGGCTCCCGTCGTGGCCGCGATGGCGGCCGTGACAGCCGCAATCGTCATCGGGCTTCCAGTCGGGCCCGCCAGGCGGCGGCCGAATGCCGGCGTCGTCGCGACCTGCGACGAACCGGCCGACATGGCAGCGACCGCCGGCCGCATCGGGGTGCCGAGCGAGGGCGCGAAAACACCGCCCACCTCCGCCGGGGCGGGGTGGCGGGGCGCGTCCCGTCCGCTCCTGATCTCATCGAGCAGGGCATTCGTCTCGGCGGAGGGCGAAACCTCGAGCTCGCGCCACAGCAGTTCCGCGAAGATGTCTGCCTGGGCGAGCGCAGCCTCGCGCCCGCGATGGCGTGCAAGCATGCGCAGGAGCGACCGCTGCCAGTCCTCGCGCAACGGGTCCAGCGCGACGAGCCGTAGCGCCGCGTCGACCGCGCGCGCGTCATCGTTGGCGTTCCATGCGGCGGAGGCCTGCGCAAATGCATGAGCCGCGAGGCCCTCGAATCGGGCCCGCTCGCCCCGCAGCCACTCCTCGAAGGGCTCCATGCCGGTGGAGAGATCGGCCAGGAACTCCCCGCGATAGGCCGCGCAGGCCCGCTCGAGCGTCCCGATGTCCGAGGACTGGGCGGCGGCCGCGAATTCGACCACGTCGGCCGTGAGCACGTCCGGCTTCAGAGCGATCTCGTCGGAGTCGACATCGAACGGGTCTGCGGGCGCCAGGTCCTGGCGCAGGACGACGAGGCACTGGCGCAGGCTCTGGCGCGCCTGGCTGTCCACGCGATCGCCCCACAGGAGGCTCGCCAGCTTCTCGCGGCCGGCGCGCTGGCGCGGAGCGGCCGCCAGATAGCCGAGCAGCGCGCGCGCCTTGCGGGCCGTGACGCGGATTTCGCGCCGCCCGTCGCGATCCTCGATCTCGGCCAGAAAGCCGCCGAGCAGTGTCAGCCGCACGATTGAGCCGTGCGCCGGAGAGGGGGAGACGGGAGCGTCGATCACGTTTGCCATGCGCAATCCGTCGAGCCTTCGGGGTTGCGGCCCCACCGGCAAGGAGGCTCGGGCGTGCCCGAGATGCGCGACTCCTGCCGCTCGACGCATCACGCGTACGAACGGGTCGCGATCCGAGTTGTGCGACGGGCCCCCCGGCCCGCTTAACGTTACGAAAGAATGATAGGCGCGGCGCCTGCGTTTTGTCGATTCCTTGCTGGCCGAAACCTTACTCTTTGACGCCTCCCTGACGCTCCATTGACGCTCCTGCGGGATGGATCGCGTTGCACAGGATCCGACTCGCGGACCGGCGCGGCGTGCCTTTTCGAAAGCAGGCCGTCAGGCATGCAACTTATGCGGCGCGAAACGAATGACCGCACGAATGACTTGTGACGTCCGCTTGCCGGTGCCCACCAGGCATCGCGCCACGATCAACGGCGGGGAACCGCCACAGGGCTGGGGGATGACAATGGCATTCATCATCGGAACCAACGGCGCAAACAACCTCCAAGGAACCAGTGGCAGCGATGTCGTCCTGGCCGGCAACGGCAACGACACGGTCAACGGCGGGGCGGGCAACGACCTGATCGATGGGGGCAACGGCAACGACACGCTGAACGGCGGCCTCGGCAACGACATCGTCGATGGCGGCAACGGCAACGATTCGCTGGATGGAGGCGAAGGCAATGACGTCCTCGATGGCGGCAACGGCAACGATACCTTGAACGGCGGCGCCGGCGCGGACCTGCTGATCGGCGGCAGCGGCGACGACGTGTTGAACGGCGGAGCCGGCTGTGACGTGATCCTGGCGGGGAGCGGCAACGACCTCGTCATCCATACGGCGGCCGAGAATGCCGGCACGCTGAACCTCTACGAGGGCGGGCAGGGTCGCGACACGCTGCGTCTCGTGGTCAGCGCGACGCTGTTCAACTCCTCGGAGTTCCAGGCCGAGCTGGCGACCTTCCGCGCCCACCTCTCCCACGGCGCGGCCCATTTCCAGCGACTCGGCATTCTCGCAACCTCCTTCGAGCGCGTCGAGGTCGTGGTGGAAGCGGGGGGCAATGCCGCGCCGACCGGCGTCACGCTGTCCAACGCCGCCGTCGCGGAGGACAGTGCAGGCGGAACGTTGGTCGGCACGCTCTCGGCCGTGGATCCGGATGCCGGCGACAGCCATACCTTCACGATCGTCGGCGGCCGTGCGGATCTCTTCGAGATCGTCGGAACGTCATTGCGCGTCCGCAGCGGTGGCGAGCTCGATTTCGAGGCGGCCGCCTCGCATCAGCTGGTCGTGCGCGCGACGGACGCCGGCGGACTGTTCCGCGAGGAGACGCTCGTCGTCGACGTCACCAACGTCAATGAGGCGCCGACCGATATCGCGCTCACCGGCACGAGCGTGCAGGAGAATACCGCCGCCGGCACGGTGGTGGGCGCGTTCAGCGCCGCCGATCCGGATGCGGACGGAGCGTCCACGTTCACGCTGCTCGACGATGCGGGCGGCCGGTTCGCGATCCAGGGCGGCAACCTGGTGGTCGCGGGTGCACTCGATCACGAATCCGACGCGTCGCATCACGTGACCGTGCGCGTGACGGATGCGGGCGGGCTCACCCGCGACGAGACCTTCACGATCAGCGTGACCAACGTTCACGAGGCGCCGACCGACGTCGCGCTGTCCGGCTCGAGCGTGCACGAGAACGCCGCCGCCGGCACCGTGGTGGGAACGCTCAGCGCCATCGATCCCGATACCGGGGACAGCCCAACGTTTTCCTTGCTCGACGGGGCGGGAGGTCGTTTCGCCCTGGATGGCAACAACATCGTCGTGAGCGGGGCGCTCGATCACGAAACCTCAACGTCGCACCAAGTTCTGGTGAGGGCCACCGATGCAACCGGGCAAATCCGCGACGAGACGTTCACCATCACGATCGAAGACCGGAACGAGGCGCCGGCCGGCATCTCGCTCTCCAATGCATCGGTGAACGAGAACGAAGAAGGAGTGGCGATCGGCACTGTCACGGCGACGGATCCCGACGCGGGCGACACGGTGACGCTCACCGTCGACGACGAGCGGTTCGAGATCGTCGGCGAGCAGCTCAGGCTCAAGGATGGCCAGGCGTTGGATTTCGAGGCGGAACCCGAAGTCCGGGTCATGGTCACGGCCACGGACTCGGGCGATCTCACGACCAACCATGTGTTCACGATCACGGTCAACGACGCCGCGGACGGCTTCGGTCTCGACGGCTATATCGCGGGCGCGACCGTGTTCGCCGATGCCGACGAGGACGGCGTGCTCGACGTCGAAGAAGTCAGCACCGTCACGGACGCCCTAGGGTTCTTCAGCCTCATCGGCGGCAGCGGTCCGCTGGTCATGATCGGCGGACCCGGCGCCGTCGATATCTCGACCGGCCTCACGTTCACGGGCGTGATGCGCGCACCGGCCGGGTCGACCGTCGTCACGCCGCTCACGACCCTCGTGGTCGCGCTGGCCGAAACGGTCCCGGGCATGACGGTCGAGCAGGCGAACGATCAGGTTCTGCTGGGGCTCGGCCTGTCCGGGGGTATCGACCTCGCCAGCTTCGATCCGGTGGCCGCGACGCTGTCGAGCGACAGCTCGGTCCAGGGCCAAGGGCAGGCCGCCATGGCGGCCGCGATTCAAGTGCAGAACACGATCGTGCAGGCATCCTCGCTGCTCACGGGCGCGGGCGCGAACGCGGCCGACGCGACGAACGCAGTGATCGGTCAACTGGCCCAGCAGATCAACTCGGTCGCGCCGCCGCCGCCCAACGAGCAGGCTCAGGCGGTCGATCTGGGCAATCCGGCCGTCATTTCGACGGTGATCACGATGGCCGCCCCGGGAACCGGTGCGGATCCGCAAAAGGTGACCGACACCGCCGCCCAGGCGGCGAGCGTGATCACGGTGTCCAATACGGTCGTATCCGAGGCCGCGAGCAGTCAAGGCGGCGTTGCGCTGCTGCAAACCCTCGCGCAGGCGGCCGTAGTGGCCCAGGGCCAGGCCGCGACGGAACTGGCAACCGCGGGCAGTGCGGGTACGACGGCGGGCATCAGCGAGAGCCTCCAGACGGTCACGGGCGTGACCGGCGTGATGGAGACCGTGACGCCCCTCGACGTCGTCGGCGCCAACGCCGGGGTCACGCTCTCCGGGACGAACGGAGCGGACACCCTGCAGGGCTTCGCCGGAGAAGACGTGTTGAACGGTCTCGGCGGAAACGATGTCCTGATCGGAGCCGACGGCAACGATCAGCTCAACGGCGGCGATGGGATCGACCGGGCCGGCTATGGTCAGGCGACGGGTTCGGTGACGATCGATCTTGCCGCCGGCACCGTATTCGGCACTGCGTCCGGGGCAGCCATCGGGACCGACACGCTCAACTCCATCGAGATGGTGCGCGGGTCGAATTTCGCAGACACCTACACGGCCGCCGGTTTCGGTTCATCCAGCACGAATGCGGGCAGCGTCTCCTTCCAGAATCTGGACGGCCGCTTCAACGAGTTCGAAGGAGCGGGGGGCAACGACGCGATCACGGGCAACGGTGCGACCCGGGTCTCGTATCTGAACGCGACGGCCGGCGTCATCGTCGATCTCGCGGCCGGCACCGCCACGGGCGATGCCTCCGTCGGCAGCGATTCCTTCACCGGCGTCAATGCGGTGCGCGGCTCGAACTTCGCCGACACGCTGAGCGGCAGCAACAATCAGGGCGGAGCCGAGAGTTTCGAAGGCCGCGGTGGGAACGATGTGATCATCGGCGGCGGCGGTTTCGATCGCGCTGTGTACGGCTCCGAGACGAGCGGGATCCAGGCGAACCTGGCGGTCGGAACCGTGACGGGCGGCGGCGGCAACGACTCGCTCCTCTCGGTCGAGGCCATCCGCGGCACGGAGCTTGCCGACATCTACAACGCCTCCGGCTTTTCCGCCTCGAGCCCGAATGCGGGCAGCGCCGGCACCAACCAGGCGGGCGCGGCCTTCAACGAGTTCGAAGGCCTCGGCGGCGACGACGTCGTCACGGGCAACGGCAACACGCGGCTCGCCTTCTACAATGCGAGCGCCGGCGTCACCGTCGATGTTGCGGGCGGGACCGCGAGCGGCAACGCCTCGGTCGGCAATGACACCTTCACGGGTGTGAACGCGGTCTCCGGCTCCTTCTTCGACGACATCCTGCGCGGGAGTGCCACGACCGGAACGAACAGCGAGACCTTCGACGGCCGCGGCGGCAACGACCTGATCGACGGGCGCGGCGGCTTCGACCAGGTGGTCTACAACAACGACGCCTCGATCACCTCCGGCATCAGCGTCGACATGGCGGCCGGCACCGTGATGGGCGCGGGTGTCGGCACCGATACGCTGATCGCGGTCGAATCCGTGCGCGGCACGGGTTTCGCCGACACCTATGTGGCCACGGGCTTTTCGGGCGCGAGCACCGATACCGGACTCGCCGCCACCTTCAACGAGTTCGAAGGGCTGGGCGGCGACGACGTCGTCACGGGCAACGGCAGCACGCGCATCACCTTCGTCAGCGCGAGCGGCGGCGTCACGGTGGATCTCGCCGCCGGCACGGCGAGCGGCAACGCCTCGGTCGGCAACGATACCTTCACGGGTGTCTCCCGCGTCCGCGGCTCCAACTCCAACGACCTGATCTCGGGCGACGCCGGCGCCAACACCCTGGAGGGACAGGGCGGCAACGACACGCTCGACGGACGCGGAGGGAGCGACATCCTGGCCGGCGGCGGCGGCGCGGATACCTTCGTCTACGGGTTCGGCTCCGGCGCCGACACGATCACGGATTTCAACCGGACGCAGGGCGACAAGATCGACCTCACCGGGGTGCCGGGGATCTACGGTCTCGGTGACGTGCTGGCGCTCGCCAGCCTGAGCGGCGGGGTGCATACCTTCATCAACTTCGGCGGCGGCGACACCCTGTTCCTGTCGAACGTGACGCCGGCGAGCCTGTTCGCGACCGACTTCATCTTCGCGCCGAACTTGCCGCCGAGCGGCATCACGCTGACGGGCCAGGCGATTGCGGAGAACAGCGCATCCGGCGCCGTCGTGGGCATGCTTCACGCGGTCGATCCGAATCCGGGAGACAGCGCGACCTTCAACCTGGTGGACGATGCCGGGGGACTGTTCGCGATCGACGGCGCGAATCTGGTGGCGGCCGGCCCGCTCGATTTCGAGACCGAGGCTTCGCACCAGGTGACGGTGCGGGTGACGGACTCGGTGGGCAACAGCTATGACGAGACCTTCACGATCGGGGTAACCGACCAGAACGAGGCGCCGACCGACATCTCCCTGTCGAACAGCGAAGTGGCCGAGAATGCCGGTTCCGGCGCGGTGGTCGGCGCGCTGTCTGCGCTCGATCCGGACGCCGGGGACAGCGCCACCTTCACGCTGCTGGACAATGCCGGCGGACGGTTCGCTATCGATGGGACGAACCTGGTCGTTTCCGGCGCGCTCGATCACGGGACCGCCCCCTCGCACGAGATCACGGTGCGAGTGACGGACTCGGGCGGCATGACCCATGATGAGACCTTCACGATCACGGTCACGGACCAGAACGCACCTCCCACCGACCTGCTGCTCTCGAACGCCTCGGTGGCCGAGAACAGCACGGCCGGGACGGTGGTGGGGACGCTGTCGGCGGTGGATCCGGACGCAGGCGACAGCGCGAGCTTCACGCTGCCGGACGGTGCGGGCGGGCTGTTCGCGATCGACGGCGCGAACCTGGTGGTGGCCGGCCCGCTCGATTTCGAGACCGGGGCTTCGCACCAGGTGACGGTGCGGGTGACGGACTCGGTGGGCAACACCCATGACGAGACCTTCGCGGTCGCGGTGACGGACCAGAACGAATCCCCCACGGACCTGCTTCTGTCGAACGCCTCGGTGGGCGAGAACAGCGCGACCGGGACGGTGGTGGGGACGTTGTCGGCGGTGGACCCGGACGCAGGCGACAGCGCGAGCTTCACGCTGCCGGACGGTGCGGGCGGGCTGTTCGCGATCGACGGCGCGAACCTGGTGGTGGCCGGCCCGCTCGATTTCGAGACCGGGGCTTCGCACCAGGTGACGGTGCGGGTGACGGACTCGGTGGGCAACACCCATGACGAGACCTTCGCGGTCGCGGTGACGGACCAGAACGAGGCTCCCGCGGATCTCCTGCTGACGAACGCGTCGATCGCCGAGAACAGCGCGACCGGGACGGTGGTGGGGACGCTGTCGGCGGTGGACCCGGACGCAGGCGACAGCGCGAGCTTCACGCTGCTCGACAGCGCGGGCGGTCTGTTCGCGATCGACGGCGCGAACCTGGTGGTGGCCGGCAGTCTCGACTTCGAGGCGGCAGCCTCCCATCCGGTGACCGTGCGGGTGACGGACGGGGGCGGCAACACCCACGACGAGACGTTCACGATCACGGTGACGGACGAGGCCGGCCTGACAGTCGCGGGTGACGGCGACGGCAACAGCCTGGTCGGCACCTCGGAAGACGACACGCTGCAGGGGCTCGGCGGCGACGACAACCTGCAGGGGCTGGCCGGCAACGACGTGCTGGACGGCGGCGATGGCTTCGACCGGGCGAACTACACGGATGCGGCCGAGGCGGTGTCGATCGATCTCGCGGGCGGCACGGCGGCGGGGGCGGGCGTCGGGCTCGACACGCTGATCTCCATCGAGATGGTGCGCGGCTCGGAATTCGCCGACACCTACAACGCGGCCGGCTTCGGGGCGACGAGCCTGAACGCAGGCAGCGTCTCGTCCCAGAACCTGGACGGGCGCTTCAACGAGTTCGAGGGCGGCGGCGGCGACGACGTCATCACGGGAAACGGCGCCACCCGGATCTCCTACCTGAGCGCGACCGTGGGGGTGGTCGTGAATCTGGGGCTGGGCACCGCCACGGGCGACGCCTCGGTCGGCTCCGACGCGTTCACCGGGGTGGCCTCGGTGCGCGGCTCGCTATTCGCGGACACGCTGACCGGCGGCAACGGCTTCGAGAACTTCGAGGGCCGCGGCGGCGACGATACGATCAACGGCGGCGGCGGCTTCGACCGGGCGGTCTACACCTTCGAGGCGGGCGGCATCACGGTGAACCTCGCGGCCGGGACCGTGACGGGCGGCGGCGGCAACGACGCGCTCGCTTCGGTGGAGGGGATCCGCGGCACGGCGTTTGCAGACAGCTACACGGCGACGGGCTTCACGACCTCGAGCCCGAATGCGGGCAGTGCCGGGGCGCTGCCGAGCGGCGCCGCCTTCAACGAGGTCGAAGGGATGGGTGGCGACGATACGATCACGGGCAACGGCAACACCCGGATCGTGTTCTACAACGCGGCCGCGGGCGTGACGGTGGACATCGCGGACGGCACCGCAATCGGGGACGCTTCGGTCGGGCGCGATATCTTCTCGGGCGTCAGTGCGATCGCCGGGTCGGCCTTCGACGACGTCCTGCGCGGCAGCGCGAACGGCACGAGCGTGGTCGAATTCTTCGACGGGCGCGGCGGCAACGACCTGATCGACGGTCGCGGCGGGTTCGATGTCGCGCTCTACAACAACGACGGCTCGATCACGTCCGGCATCACGGTCGACATGGCGGCCGGCAGCGTGACCGGGTTGGGGACCGGCACCGACACGCTGATCGCAATCGAGAGCGTGCGCGGCACGAACTTCGCCGACACTTATGTGGCGACAGGGTTCGCCGGAGCGAGCGCGGACACGGGCCTGCCTGCCAGCTTCAACGAGTTCGAGGGGCTGGGCGGCGACGATGTCATCACGGGCAATGGCAACACCCGTCTCACCTTCGTGAGCGCCACCGGCGGCGTCACGGCCGATATCGCGGCCGGCACCGCGAGCGGCAATGCCTCGGTCGGCAGTGACACGTTCATGGGCGTCTCCCGCATCCGCGGCTCCAACTTCGACGACACCATCGCGGGCGGCGCCGGCAACAACGTCCTCGAAGGCCAGGGCGGAAACGACATCCTGATCGGACGCGGCGGCGCCGACACTCTCACGGGCGGCGCCGGCACCGATACCTTCGTGTTCCTCGCGACCGGCGACAGCCCGGGGGGCGGCACCAGCGACACGCTCACCGACTTCGCGGTCGGCGTCGACAAGCTCGACTTCGCCGCGATCGATGCGAACACGGCGACGGGTGGCGACGATGCCTTCCTGTTCGGCGGCCAGACCACGGCCGTACAGGCCAACAGCATCACGTGGTCGCAGGATGGAACCAATACGATCGTGCGGGCCGACGTGGACGGCGACGCCGTGGCCGACATGACCCTCACATTGAGCGGTCTGAAGGCGCTCGCCGCGAACGACTTCCTGCTCTAGCCGGAGGACGGACCGGTCAGCCCGAGCGGCCTTCGCACGCCCGGACCGGAACCCCGCGCTCCCGCCGATCGTTGATCGGCGGGGCGTCTCCCGGACGAGGATCGCGTGCACGACAGCGAGAAAGCCGACGTCATCATCGTGGGCGGTGGGCCCGCGGGCCTGAGCGCCGCGCTCATCCTCGGCCGCTGCCGGCGACGCGTGGTCGTGTACGACTCGGGCGAGCCGCGCAATGCGCGCTCGGAGCGCCTGAGCGGCTTCCTCTCCCGCGACGGCTCGGCGCCGCTCGAGCTGCGCCGCATCGCTCGTGCACAGCTCGCGCCTTACGAGAGCGTGTCCCTGCGCGACGGCGAGGTCGTGGAGGCGGCCTGTCACGATGACGGCTTCGAGGTGGTCGCCCGCGACGGGACCCGCGCGCGCTGCCGCAAGCTCATCCTGGCGACCGGGGTCGTGGATGCGCTGCCCGAGATCCCCGGCATCGACGCCTTCTACGGCAGCTCGGTCTGGCACTGCCCCTATTGCGACGGCTTCGAGCATCGCGACCAGGCGATCGCCGTGCTCGGCAGCGGCAAGGCCGCGGAGCAGCAGGCGCTGACGCTCACCAACTGGACCCGCGACCTGGTGATCTGCAGCAATGGTCCGGCCGGGCTCACGGCGCATCAGCGTCGCCGCCTTGCCGGCTCCGGCGTCGCCGTCAACGAGGACCCCATCGTCGGGCTCGAGGGCGAAGACGGGCGGCTGCGCGGGATCCGGTTCGCCTCCGGCGGGACCCTGGCACGGCAGGGAGCCTTCTTTCCGCCCGCCGAACGGCAGCGGTGCGACCTTGCCGTCAAGCTCGGCTGCCGCCTGACCGCCAAGGGCGTGATCGATACCGGCTCCTACGAGAAGACCGGCGTGCCCGGACTGTTCGTCGCGGGCGATGCATCCCGGCTGGTACACCTCGCGATCGTCGCGGCCGCACAGGGCGCGATGGCGGCCTACGCGGCCAACACGGAGCTCTCCAAGGAGGACCTCGCGGGGCGGGCGAAGGTGCGGCCCCGCCGCCTGCGTTAACCAAGCCCCTTTGGCCATCGTTAACCCAACGGGCCGCGCGAGGCGGAACCGCGTGGGACGCGGCGGCCCGCCGGCGGGGGCGCCACTACCGACGATTGCGAGGCGGTTGCATGATGCGGTCGGAAACGCACCGGAATCCGCTGCCGCCGAGGTTGTATCCCGGGCCGCGCGCGTCGTTGCGCCGACGCGCCGCCGGCGCGCCCGGATTTTGCCGAATTCGCCAAATTATCCGGCCAATTAGGCGCCGGCGCGGAAGAAAATCTTCATACACGACTGCTAGCTTCCGCGCGAAAAATGTTCATTCGTGCGTAACCGATGCTTGGCCTCCGACAGCGCGACCGGCACGACGAGCGGCTACCGACCGATATCTACATATCGCTCGTCGATTCGCTGTTCGACAACTTCACCTCGATGCTGGCGGGCGCGGTCTGCGCAACGGTGGCGGCCGTCCTCACGGCATGGAAGGGCGGGGACTGGTTCCTGTGGGCGAGCGCCCTCGGCATCGCGCTGGTGGGTGCGGCCCGCTCGCTGCACATGCGGGCTTATGCACGTGGCGAGAAGCCGACGACCGTCGAGGCGGCGCGGACCTGCGAACACCGCTACGCGATCGGCGCCGGCGCCTATGCGGCTATGCTCGGCGCGTGGAGCTTCCTCGGCATCGCGCTGACCTCCGATCCGACCATCCACCTGCTGTGCGCGGCGGTGACCATCGGCTACACGGCCGGCGGCGCGGGACGCAACAGCGGCCGGCCGGACATCGTGCTTCTGCAGATCATCTGCGCCTGCGGGCCGCTCGCGGTGGCGCTGATGCTGAACAGCAGCGTCTACTACGTCGCGCTCGGGATCCTGATCATCCTGTTCTTCATGGGCCTCAAGCGCATCGCCTACAGCCTGCATTCGACCAACCTGAAGGCGCTGGTGGCCTCGCGCGACATCCGCTCGCTCGCCATGCGCTTCGACACCGCGCTCAACAACATGCCGCACGGGCTGTGCATGTTCGACGCGCAGGGCCGCGTCGTCGTCTCCAACAGCCGCCTGTCGGACCTGCTCGGCGTCGCCCGGGACATCGCGCAGCGCGGGATCACGGCGCGCGAGCTGCTGCAGGAATGTGCGCGGGCGGGATCGATCTCGGCCGGAAGCGTCGAGCGCTTCGCGGCGCATTTCGAGAGCCACCTCTCGCGCCGCGGCGGCGCCGACCCGGTGATCGAGATCGAGGGCGGGCGCACGCTCGCGCTCACGTTCCAGCCGATGGAGAACGGCGGCTCGGTGGTGCTGGTCGAGGACATCACGGAGCGGCGCAACGCCGAAGCCAAGATCAACCACATGGCGCGGTTCGACGCGGTCACCGGCCTGCCCAACCGCACCTTCTTCCGCGACCAGATCGACCGCGCGCTCGCCATCACGCGGCTCAACGGCCAGTCCTGCGCGGTGCTGTTCGTCGACCTCGACGACTTCAAGCAGATCAACGACACGCTCGGCCATCCCTGCGGCGATCAGCTCCTGTGCGCGGTCGCCGACCGGCTGCGCCGCATCGTGCGCGACTCCGACGTGGTGGCGCGCTTCGGCGGCGACGAGTTCGTCGTGTTCCAGTCGCCGATCAAGCACCCGGACGACGTCTCCGCGATGGCGAGCCGCATCGTCCGCGAGCTGGGCGAGCCCTACGAGATCGAAGGCCATCACGTGGTGATCGGCGCGAGCGTCGGCATCGCGCTGGTGCCCGACGAGCCGATCGACGCCGACAATCTCCTGAAGAACGCCGACATGGCGCTCTACCGGGCGAAGTCGGACGGCCGCGGCACCTGGCGTTTCTTCGAGCCCGACATGGCCGTGAAGGCGCAGGCGCGCCGCAGCCTCGAGCTCGACCTGCGCAATGCGCTGGCGAACGAGGCCTTCCAGGTCTTCTACCAGCCGCTGGTCAATCTGAAGACCATGCGAATCTCCACCTGCGAGGCGCTGCTGCGCTGGCCGCATCCGGAGCGCGGCATGGTCTCGCCGGCGGAGTTCATCCCGATCGCCGAGGAAATGGGCCTGATCATCGAGATGGGGCGCTGGGTGCTGCGCCAGGCATGCCTGGAGTGCGCCAAGTGGCCGACCGCGGCGCGGGTGGCCGTGAACCTCTCGCCGCTCCAGTTCCGGCGCGGCGACGTCGTGGCCGACGTGCGCGAGGCGCTCGCCGCTTCCGGCCTCCCGGCGGACCGGCTGGAGCTCGAGATCACCGAATCGGTGCTGCTGCAGGACACGCAGGCGACGCGCCTCGCGCTCGAGCAGCTGCGCCAGGAAGGCGTGCGGATCTCGCTCGACGATTTCGGCACCGGCTATTCGAGCCTCAGCTACCTGCACAGCTTCCCGCTGAACAAGGTCAAGATCGACCGCTCCTTCCTCAAGGGCCTGGCGGCAGGCGGGCAGCCGATGACGCTGTTGCGCGGCGTCGCGCGGCTCTCCGCCGAGCTCGGCATGTCGGTCGTGATCGAGGGCGTCGAGACCGAGGAGCAGCTGGCGCTGATCGCGGCCGAGAACTGCATCGACGAGGTGCAGGGCTATCTGTTCAGCCCGCCGGTCCCGGGGCGGCAGCTGCGGACCCTGCTCCAGGCCGTGACCCCGGTCCGCAAGGTCGCCTGACCGCGGGCCGTCGCTCCTTCCAGGATCCCATTTGCGACATCGGCTCGCCCCGCGTCAGCGCGGGTGATCGCGCGAAATTGTAACGCGCGGTTGTGTCGCGGGTTGTGGCGATTGTAGCCTCCCGGTCTCGTGACAGAGCCACGAAGTGCCCATTCGGCGCGGATTTCCGATGGGTCCCGGATATTAACCTTAAATAACTGTAAGTAATTTAAACGCTTTGCGGTCTATTAAGAAATCGTTAACCTCTCCTGGTAGGCCGGACGCGGTGGAGCACGTCGGTCAGGAGGCGGTTGATGGTGGCGTTGGCGCTTGCGGCGTCGAGTTTTTCCGAGCGCGGCTGGGATCTACTGGAGCGGGTCGATTATCGGATTGCTCGTACCGAGGACGAGAAAGAGGCGATCTACCGGCTGCGTTACGATGCCTATCTGCGCGAAGGTGCGATCGCGCCGAATTTCGCCAAGGCGCTCTCCGACCGGTTCGACGACAGCGAGAATTCCTGGACGTTCGGCCTCTACATCGACGACAAGCTCGCAACCTCCATCCGCATCCACGTCGCCTCGCCGGAGCATCCGTCCTCGCCGGCGGTCGACGCGTTTCCGGAAATCCTGGGACCCGAGATCGCGCAGGGCAAGATCATCGTCGATCCCAACCGTTTCGTCGCGGACGCCGAGGCCTCGCGCCTCTATCCGGCGCTCTGCTACCTGACGGTGCGGCTCGGCTATGTGGCGTGCGCCTACTTCAACGCCGATATCGGCGTCGCGACGGCGCGCAAGGAGCACCAGGCCTTCTACCGGCGGGTGCTGCGCCTGCAGCCGGTCTGCGAGCCGCGGTCCTATCCGACGCTGATCAAGCCGCTCGGCCTGATGACGGTGCACTATCCGTCCGTGCGCGAGCCGATCCTGCAGAGCTACCCGTTCTTCCGCTCGACCTTCTTCGAGCGGCGGATGCTGTTCGAGCGTCCGGCCGACCTGCCGATGCTGCCGCTCGCGCCGGCGGCCGCGAACGTCAACCAGGCCGAGCTCGCGACCTACTGACGGCGCGGCGGAAAGCGTCCGGCGAGCCGCCATGCAATCCCGACAGGAACGCGCCGGGCCGGTGCCGGCATCGGCCATCCGGGCCCTGATCGCGGATGCGCTCGCCGCCGCGGGACTGCCGCGCGCGGACGCCGAGCTCTGCGCCGAGCTGATGACGGAAGCCGACCTGACCGGCTTCGACGCGCACGGGGTGTTCCGGCTGCCGCAATATGTGCGGCGCCTGCGCGCCGGCGGCTTCAATCCCAGCCCCGAGATCCGCGTCACGCGCAGCGCGGCGAGCACCGCCCTGGTCGACGGCGACAACGGCATGGGCCACCTCGTCATGAAGCGCGCGGCCGACACGGCGGTTGCGATCGCGCGCGAAACCGGCGTCGCCTGGGTGGGCGCGCGCCGCTCGAACCACGCCGGCCCTGCCGGCACGTATGCGGCGATGCCCGCGGCACAGGACATGGTCGGGCTCTATGCGGCGGTCGCCAATGCCAACCACATGGCGGTGTGGGGCGGCGCCGAGCCGTTGCTCGGCACCAACCCGCTCGCGATCGGCCTTCCTTCCGGCGCCGGGCCGGTGGTGCTCGACATGGCGACCACCGTCGTCTCCTATGGCACCATCAAGACCCACGCGCTCAACGACCGGCCATTGCCCGAGGGCTGGATGGTCGACACGCGCACGGGTGCGCCGATCACGGACGCGAAGCGCAGCGACGACGGCCTGCTGCTGCCGATCGGCGGCTACAAGGGCAGCGGGCTCGCCATCATGCTGGGCCTGATCGCGGGCACGCTGAACGGCGCTGCGTTCGGACGCGACGTGGTCGATTTCAATGCCGACGACGCCAGCGCGACCAACACGGGCCATTTCATCGTGGCGCTCGACGTCGCCCGCTTCCTCCCGCTCGCGCGCTTCACGGCGGAGGTCGACCGGCAGCTCGCGGAGCTCAAGGGCTCGCAGCGCCTGCCTGGAGTCGACGCGATCCGCCTGCCGGGCGACCGGCGGCGCGACTGCCGCGCCGAGCGGTGGCGCGACGGCGTCCCGCTCGCGCCGGCGCTGGTCGCCCGGCTCGACCGGCTCGCGGCCGAGCTCGGCATCGCGCCGCTGGCGCAGCGATCGGATCAAATCGCCCGGTAGCCTCCGTCCACCATCACGATCGAACCCGTGACATAGGCCGAGAGGTCGGAGGCGAGGAAGAGCGCCGGCCCGACGATGTCCTCGGGCTTGCCGGTGCGGCCGAGCGGCGTGTGATCCATGAAGATCCTCACCAGATCCGGATTGTTGGCGCGCGCCTGCGCGTTGAGCGGGGTCTCGATCAGTCCCGGGCCGATGGCGTTGACGCGCACCCCGTCCCGGCCGAGATCCGCCGCGAGCGCGCGCGTGAAGCCGAGCACGCCGTGCTTGGAGGCCGTGTAGGCGGGCGAATTCGGGGTCCGCACGTGAACGAAGGATTGGATCGAGGCGATGTTGACGATGCGTCCCTTCGCGGCCCGGAGCTGGTCCAGGAAGGCGTGGGTCACGTTGAACACGCCGTTGAGGTTGATCGCCATGATGTCCTGCCAGTCCTTCACGACGGCGTCCGGGTCGGCCGTGATGGGATTGCGGCGGTTGATGCCGGCATTGTTCACCAGGATCGAAACCCGCCCGATCCGGTCCGCGACCTCCGCGGCGGCTTCGCGGCACGCCTCGCGCTCCCTCACGTCGAGCCTGCGGCTCCAGGCCTTGCCGCCGGCCTCCCGGATCTCCGCCTCGGTCCGCGCCGCGGCCTCGGCATCGGCGTCCAGGACGACGACATGTGCGCCCTCCCGGGCATAGCCTTGGGCGATCGCGCGGCCGATGCCCGATCCGCCGCCGGTCACGACCGCAATGTGTCCCGCGAGTAGCGCGCTCATGCCCGTCCTCCGTTTCTGTCCGGCTGCCGAGAATGCGGAACAAGCCGCCGGCTGCCAAGACCCGGCTCGCGGATCTGCCGGCTGTCGTGGTCGGCTGCTAGCCGGCCCGCTCGTGCTTGGCGCCGAACAGGTCCGCGACTGCGGCGAGCGACTCGTTGGAGAGCGGCAGGTCGACGGGTTCGTTGCGCTCGGCGGAGAGGTCCGCCGCCGTGTAGGTCTCCATCACCATGCGGGCGTGCTCGGGACGCACCATCACGGGGCGGTCGCGCAGGCAGCACTCGAGGAAATGGATGGTCTCGGGCCCCATCTGGCCCGCGAAGACGTGGTCCACCTGCTCGCCCGGCATGGTGGACATGGGATAGCGGGTGCCGTCCTGCACGGTGTTGAGCCAGTGGTCGCGGTGGGTGTCGTCGAGGATCAAGGCGCCCTCGGTCCCGGTGATCTCGATCCAGGTGGTGCAGAAGTTCGGATAGCTCGGCGGCAGGTTCCAGCCGCCGCCGATCACCACCAGCGTGCCGTTGTCCATCGTGACCGTGCTCCACATGCAGTCATAGGAGCCGTTCACGGGCTGCATATAGCCGTAGGCGCCCTGGGAATAGACGCGGACCGGCTTCGCGGGCTCGAGCATCCAGAACACGAAATCGAGGTCGTGCGTGGACTCCATCGCCGCGGGAGACAGCTTCACCCGCGACGCGATCTTCTTGCCGAGGCTGCGCGAGAGATGCCGGCTCACCATCACGCTCACGGGACGGCCGAGGGTGCCGTCGGCGATCTTCTTCTTCGCGTAGGCGACCTTCGGGTTGAAGCGCTGCGAATAGCCGATGGTGAACTTGAGGCCGCCGCGGCGCGCCAGCGTGATCAGCTCGTCCGCCTCCCACAGCGCCATGGCGATCGGCTTCTCGAGCAGCACGTGCTTGCCGGCCCTGAGGCAGTCGCGCGCGATCGGAAAATGGGTCTGCTCCGGCGTGGTGCACATGTAGACCACCGAGATGTCCGGATTGCGGACGATGTCCTGGTAGTCGAGCGTCGCGGTCGCCGGACCGGTGAGCGCCTTCACCTCGGCGAGGCGGTCCGGGCGGATCTCGCAGATGTGCAGCCTGTCGACCAGCGCCGAACGCGCCAACGTCTCGGATCGGATGCCGCCGCACCAGCCGGTGCCGATCACCGCAACCTCGACCTGTTTCACGATCGTCCCCCTGAGCCCGGTGCCGGGGCGGAACGCTACCCGCCGCCGCTTCCGCTCCGCAACTCCTCATTTGCGAATGTCCGAACAAGGCGCGAGGCAGCGCTTCGACATCCCGGCAGATCCGCGCCCCGGTGCGCGGCGCGGGGCCGGGTGCGCGGAGGCCGAGATGCCGGTTGCCAGGAGCGTGGCCGGTGCGGCACAAAGCGCGCCGGACGGGACCGAGCGGGACATCGGCATGAGCGCAGCCCTGGATCTGTCGAAGCGGCGGCGGCCTGCCTTCCGGCTTCCGCCCGGGGCTTGCGACGCCCATTGCCACGTGTTCGGTCCGGCTGCCACGTTTCCCTACGCGCCGAACCGCCGCTACACGCCGGAGGACGCGCCCAAGGAGGCGCTCGCGGCGCTGCATCGCCATCTCGGCATCGAGCGCGCCGTGATCGTGCAGGCGAGCTGCCACGGCACCGACAATCGCGCCATGCTGGACTGCATCGCGTCGGACCCGCAGCGCTACCGCGGCGTCGCCATCGTGGACGACAGCTTCACCGACAAGGACTACGACACGCTGCACGCGGGCGGCGTGCGCGGCGTGCGCTTCAATTTCGTGAGGCATCTCGGCGGCGCGCCCGACATGGCGGTGTTCCGACGCGTCATCGACCGCATCAAGGACCGCGGCTGGCATCTGGTGCTGCATCTCGATGCGTCCGACATCGTGCCGCTGTCGGAGATGATCCGCTCGCTTCCGCTCCCCTTCGTCATCGACCACATGGGGCGGGTACCCGCGACGGAAGGCATCGCGCAGCCCGCATTCGGGGCCCTGCTCGCGCTCGTGCGGCTCGAGCGGTGCTGGATCAAGGTCTGCGGTTCCGAGCGGATCTCGATGCCGCCCTACCGCGAGGCGGTTCCGATCGCGGCCGCGCTGGTGGAGGAGAGCCGCGACCGCGTGCTCTGGGGCACCGACTTCCCGCACCCGAACTCCACCCACGATCCGGACGAGGCCGACCTCGTCGACCTGGTGCCACAGTTCGCGCCCGATGCGGCCGCGCAGCAGCGCGTGCTGGTGGACAATCCGGCGCGGCTCTACGGCTGCTGAAGGCACGCCGCGCAAGCTCCCACGGGTTTTCGCCATGTGAGGACGGCGCGGCCTTGACACCCGCGCCGCGATCCCCGCCAATTTGCCCACGACAACGAGAGCCGCGAGCGAGAAGCGCGGCCCGGCAGGGGAGGGTGCCTTGAAGCCGCCGGCATTCGCCTATGCGAAGGCGCGCGCGCTCGACCACGCGATCGAGCTGCTCGGCGTGGACGGCGCGCGCCTGCTCGCGGGCGGGCAGAGCCTGATCGCCACCCTCAACATGCGGCTCTCGAGCCCGAGCCTGCTGGTCGACATCAACGGCATCGGCGGGCTCGAGGGCATCGCGCTGCGCGACGGCCGCCTCGAGATCGGCGCACTGGTGCGCCACGTGCAGGCGGAGCGCTCCGCCGAGATCGCCAGGCACGCGCCGCTGATCGCCCGGGCGATGCCGCATATCGGCCACGCGGCGATCCGCAATCGCGGCACGCTCGGCGGCTCGATCGCCTTCGCGGATCCGGCCGCCGAGCTGCCGGCCTGCCTGGTGGCGCTCGGCGGCGAGGTCGAGATCGCGGGCCCGGAAGGCCGCCGCACCGTGGCGGCGGACGACTTCTTCAAGGACCTGTTCGAGACCGCGCTGGGGCCGCGCGACGTGCTGACCGCGATCCGCGTGCCGGCCGCGACCGCGGACACGCGGGTCGGCTTCGCCGAGCTCGCGCGCCGGCACGGGGACTACGCCATGGTGGGCCTCGCGGCCGCGGCGCGGGCCGACGGCAAGGCACCGAAGGATCCGCGCCTCGTGTACTTCGGCGTCGGCACGACGCCGGTGCGGGCACGCAAGGCGGAGGCCGCGCTGGCGGGCGGATCCCTGGACCAGGCCGTGGCGGCGCTGGCGCAGGACCTGGCGCCTCAGGACGACGTGCAAGCGACCGCCGCCGTGAAGACGCACCTCGCGGGCGTGCTGCTCCGGCGCGTCGCGCAGCAGCTGGAGGCCGCATGAGCCCGCATCTGGTCGACATCCGGCTCACGGTGAACGGCGAGCCGGTGAACGAGCGCGTCGAGGCGCGCAAGACGCTGGTCGATTTCCTGCGCGACGATCTCGGGCTCACCGGCAGCCATATCGGCTGCGAGCACGGCGTGTGCGGGGCCTGCACGGTGCGCGTGGACGGCGTGGTCGTGCGCGGCTGCCTGATGCTCGCGGCCCAGTGCGATGGCGCGCGGGTCGAGACCATCGAGGGCGTCTCCGATACGGGAGAGATCGCGGACCTGCAGGAGGCGTTCGAAAAGCGCAACGCGCTGCAATGCGGCTACTGCACGCCCGGCATGCTGCTGACCGCGCAGGAGCTGCTCGCGCGCGGCGGCGTTCCGGACCGCTCCGCCATCCGCGAGCACCTCGCCGGGAACTACTGCCGCTGCACCGGCTACCACGCGATCGTCGACGCCGTGGAATCGGTCGCCGAGACGCGGAGCAAGGGATGAAGATCGTCCAGGACATGCCGCCGGTGCTGAGCGCGCTCGACCGGCCGAACTCCTATATCGGACGCTCGGTGCCGCGGCCGAACCTGGCGCGGCTCATGCAGGGGCGCGGGCAGTATGTGAGCGACGTGGTGCTGCCGCGCATGGCGCATGTCGCCTTCGCGCGCTCGCCCCACGCCCATGCCCGCATCCGCGCGATCGAGACCGGCCGGGCGAAATCGGCACCGGGCGTGATCGCGGTGGTGACGGGGGCCGAGCTCGCCCGGGTGATGACGCCCTGGGTCGGCGTGCTCACCCACCTGAAGGGCATCAAGTCGGCGCCGCAGCACGCGCTCGCGGTCGACCGCGCCTGCTGGCGCGGCGAAGCGGTCTGCGCCGTGGTGGCGCGCAGCCGTGCCGAGGCCGAGGATGCGATCGAGCTCGTCGAGGTCGACTACGAGGAGCTGGCGCCGGTGACCGATGCCGAGACCGCGCTCGATCCGGGCACGCCCGTGATCCACCCGGATCTCGGCGACAACCTCACCTTCGAGCGCCGGCACGAGGCCGGCGCACCCGACACGGCCTTCGCGGAGGCCGACGAGGTCGTGGAGGCGACCTTCCGGTTCGGCCGCCACACCGGCGTCACCAACGAGCCGCGCGCCGTGGTGGCGGACTGGAATCCCGGCGAGCAGCGGCTGACCGTCTATCACGGCACCCAGGCGCCGCACATGATGCAGAACCTGTTCGCCAAGCACCTCGCGCTCGAGGAGCACCAGGTGCGGGTGATCACCAAGGACGTCGGCGGCTCGTTCGGCATCAAGGTACACACCTATGCGGACGAGATGGCGACGGTGGCGCTGTCGAAGCTGCTCAAGCGGCCGGTGAAGTTCGTCGCCGACCGGATCGAGAGCTTCGTCACCGACATCCATGCGCGCGACCATCGCGTGCAGGCCCGGGTGGCCGTGAAGCGGGACGGCACCATCACGGCCTTCGAGATCGACGACCTCACGGGCATCGGGCCCTATTCGGTCTATCCGCGCACCAGCGGCATCGAGGCGAACCAGGTCGTCAACCTCACGGGCGGCCCCTATACGTGCCCGAACTACCGGGCGCTGGCGCGCGTCGTGTTCCAGAACAAGAACGTGATGTGCCAGTACCGGGCGGTCGGCCATCCGATCGCCACCGCGGTCACCGAAGGGCTGGTCGATCTCGCGGCGATGCGGATCGGCATGGACCCGGTCGAGATCCGGCGCCGGAACCTGATCGCGGACGACGCCTATCCGACCTCGGGGCCGTCGGGGATCCGGTTCGAGCAGCTCTCGCACCACGCCTCGCTCGACAAGGTTCTCGCGATGATGGACTACCGCGCGCTGCGCGCCGAGCAGGCGCGGTTGCGCGAAAAGGGCGTCCATCGCGGCATCGGCCTCGCCTCGTTCATCGAGGTGACGAATCCGTCGGCGGCGTTCTACGGGGTGGGCGGCGCGCGCATCTCCTCGCAGGACGGGGTCACGATCCGGCTCGACGCCCAGGGCGCCATCATCTGCCACACCGGCGTCACCGAGCAGGGGCAGGGGGCCGAGGCCGTCATCGCCCAGGTGGCGGCGAGCGCCTTCGGCGTGCCGATCGCGCGCGTGCGGGTGGTCACGGGCGACACCGACAACACGCCCTATGGCGGCGGCACCTGGGCCTCGCGCGCCGCCGGCATCGGCGGCGAGGCCGCCTGGCAGGCCGGCAAGGCCCTGCGGGCGAACGTGCTGGCGGTCGCGGGCTCGATCCTGCAGGCCGCGCCCGAGAGCCTCGATATCCGCAACGGCACCGTGATCGACCGGGAGACGGGGCGCGAGCGCATCGGTCTCGACGAGGTGGCGCGCGTCGCCTATTTCCGCCCCGACACGCTGCCGCCCGGCTTCCAGGCCGAGCTGATGGCGACGCGCCACTACGTGCCGCGCGCCTGGCCCTTCGCCTTCACCAACGGCATCCAGGCGAGCCTTCTCGAGGTGGACGTCGAGACCGGCTTCATCACGCTGCTGAAGCACTGGTGCGTCGAGGACTGCGGCACCGTGATCAATCCGCAGCTGGTCGACGAGCAGGTGCGCGGCGGCGTCGTGCAGGGGCTCGGCGCGGTGCTGTTCGAGCACTGCCTCTACGACGAGCGCGGACAGCTGCTCAACGGCAACATGGCCGACTACCTGGTGCCGATGGCCTGCGAGATGCCCGACATCGCGGTCGGCCACGTGGTCTCGCCGACCGCCGATTCCGAGCTCGGTGCCAAGGGGGCGGGCGAGGCCGGCACCGCCGGGGCGCCCGCCTGCGTGATGAATGCGGTGAATGATGCGCTCGCGCCGCTCGGCGCGGCGACGATCACCGAGATGCCGATCACCCCCTCGGTGGTGCTGCGGGCGCTCGGGCGCGTGTGATATGCGCGCTCGCGCGTCCTGATGTGCGGGCGCCGGGCTTGCCCGGCACCCGCGCGGCTTCCATAACGGGACGCGGGATTATCCGAACGAAAGGCGGCGCCGGCCGCTCCAAGGAGGAAACAGATGGCCAAGGGCCAGAAGGTCGTCATCACCTGCGCGGTCACGGGCTCGATCCATACGCCCACCATGTCGCCGCACCTGCCGATCACCGCCCAGGAGATCGCCGACGCCGCGATCGGCGCCGCCGAGGCGGGCGCCGCGGTCGTGCACCTGCATGCGCGCGATCCCAAGGACGGCCGGCCCGACCAGTCGCCCGAGGCCTTCGCGCCGTTCCTGAAGGTGATCAAGCAGCGCTGCGGCGCGGTCATCAACATCACGACCGGCGGCGCGCCGACCATGGCGATCGAGGAACGCGTGCGGCCGGCCGCGACCTTCAAGCCGGAGGTCGCCTCGCTCAACATGGGCTCGATGAATTTCGGCCTGTTCCCGATGCTCGCGCGCTACAAGGATTTCAAGCACGAGTGGGAGCGGCCCTATCTGGAAGGCTCGCGCGAGCGCATCTTCAAGAACACCTTCGCGGACATCGAGTACATCCTGACGACCTGCGCCGAGAACGGCACCCGCTTCGAGATCGAGTGCTACGACATCGGCCACCTCTACACGCTTTCGCACTTCGCCGAGCGCGGCGTCGTCAAGCCGCCGTTCTTCATCCAGTCGGTGTTCGGGATCCTGGGCGGCATCGGGCCGCATCCCGAGGACGTGATCCACATGCGCCGCACCGCCGACCGGCTGTTCGGGCGCGAGAACTATCGCTGGTCCGTGCTCGGCGCCGGGCGCAACCAGATGCAGATCGCGGCCATGTCGGTCGCGATGGGCGGCAATGTCCGCGTCGGTCTCGAGGACTCGCTGTGGATCGGCCCCGGCCAGCTCGCGAAGTCGAATGCCGAGCAGGTCACCCGGGTGCGCCAGATCATCGAGGGACTCGGCGCCGAGATCGCCACGCCCGACGAGGCGCGCGAGATCCTGCAGCTCAAGGGTGGCGACAAGGTCGCATTCTGACCGGCATCCGCGAAGCGCGACACGAACAACGTCCAGGGAGCCCGTCGATGAACATCAGCGTCGGCCTGACGGCGATCGAGGAGGCGTCGAAGAAGCTCTCCAACTGGGGCCGCTGGGGCAAGGACGACCATGTCGGCACGCTCAACCACGTGACGCCGCAGGACATCGTCGATGCCGCACGGCTGGTCAGGACCGGCAAGGTGTTCAGCCTCGGCATCCCGCTCGACCGCACCGGCCCGCAGACCGGCCTGTTCGGCGGCCGCTTCAACCCGATCCACCAGATGCTCGCGACCGGCACCGACGCGGTGGCGGGCCGGCAGGACTGGAACAAGCTGCGCTACGCGGACGACACGCTCAACCTGTGCGTCCAGGGTGCGACCCACTGGGACGCGCTCGGACACATCTTCTACGAGGACAAGGCCTACAATGGCCACGATCCCAAGCTGATCGACGCCAACGGCCTCAACGTGCTCGGCATCGAGCATTCGCGCGACAAGATGAACGGCCGCGGGGTGCTGCTCGACATCGCGCGCTTCCGCGGCGTCGACTGGCTGCAGGACGGGGAGGGGATTTCCAACGACGAGCTCGACGCCTGCGCCAAGGCGCAGGGCGTGAGCGTCGGCCGCGCCGACTTCGTGATCGTCCGCACCGGCCAGATGGAGCGCTGCCTCGCGCAGGGCCAGTGGGGCGGCTATGCGGGCGGCGACGCGCCGGGCGTCAAGTTCGAGAACTGCTACTGGTGCCACGCGAAGGAGATCGCCGCGATCTGCAGCGACACCTGGGGCGTGGAGGTGCGGCCGAACGAGACCAAGGAGGCGAACCAGCCCTGGCACTGGGTCGTGATCCCGGCCATGGGCCTGTGCATGGGCGAGATCTTCTATCTCAAGGAGCTCGCCGAGGACTGCGCCAGGGACAAGGTCTACGAGTTCTTCTTCTGCGGCCCGCCGCTGATCATCACGGGCGGCACGGGCTCGCCGATCAACCCGCAAGCCATCAAGTGAGGATGCCATGGCTCGCTATCTCAAGCGCGGGAT
Source organism: Bradyrhizobiaceae bacterium (assembly GCA_003105195.1). Classification (GTDB taxonomy): domain Bacteria; phylum Pseudomonadota; class Alphaproteobacteria; order Rhizobiales; family Xanthobacteraceae; genus FEB-22. The sequence goes on along the minus strand of PQAH01000017.1, from coordinate 951 downwards.
GGACGCGAGCGCCGTCAAGGCCGCCGACGCCAGGGTGCGCGAGACCGTCGAGACGATCCTCGCGCGGATCGAGGCCGAGGGCGACGCCGCGGTGCGCACGCTCTCGCAGCAGTTCGACGACTGGTCGCCGGTCTCGTTCCGCCTGAGCGAGGCCGAGATCGAGGCCGCGATCGCGCAGGTGGGCAAGCGCGACCTCGACGACATCCGGTTCGCGCAGGCGCAGGTGCGCGGCTTCGCCGAGAAGCAGCGCGCCACCCTGCAGGACCTGGAGGTCGAGACCCTGCCGGGGGTGATCCTCGGCCACCGGCACATCCCGGTGAACAGCATCGGCTGCTACGTGCCGGGCGGGCGCTACCCGATGGTCGCCTCGGCGCACATGTCGATCGTCACGGCGCGCGTCGCGGGCGTGCAACGGATCATCGCCTGTGCGCCGCCGTTCCGCGGCGGGCCGCATCCCGCGATCGTCGCGGCGATGCATTTCGGCGGCGCCGACGAGATCTATGTGCTGGGCGGCGTGCAGGCGGTCGCCGCCATGGCGCTCGGCACCGGCTCGATCGCGCCGGTGGACATGATCGTCGGGCCCGGCAACGCCTATGTGGCGGAAGCCAAGCGCCAGCTGTTCGGCCGCATCGGCATCGACCTGCTGGCCGGGCCGACCGAGACGCTGGTCATCGCGGACGAGAGCGTGGACGGCGAGATCTGCGCGACCGACCTGCTCGGCCAGGCCGAGCACGGCCCGACCTCGCCGGCGGTGCTGGTCACCGATTCCGAGAAGCTCGCGCGCGAGACCATGGCCGAGATCGAGCGGCTGCTGAAGGTGCTGCCGACCGCGGATGCGGCCGGCCAGGCCTGGGCCGACTACGGCGAGGTGATCGTCTGCGACGACGCGGCCGAGATGGTGCGCGAAGCCGACCGCATCGCCTCCGAGCACGTGCAGGTGATGACGCGCGA
>PQAH01000016.1 GCA_003105195.1 Bradyrhizobiaceae bacterium | reverse complement strand
CGCCCGTGCTCGGGTTCTGCCGGCGGTAGCTGATCGTCATGCTGGACGGCGTGAGGCTCATGTAGTCGCTGGGCCTGCCGCAGCCGTCGCATCCGCTGTAGGCGTGGTCGTTGACGATCACCCCCGTCATCGCCACCTTCAGGTATTCCACGCCGTATTCCGAGTTGACCACGGCGAGCGTGGCGGAAGCCACCGGCTTCTGGAAGGCCGCCAGTTCCATGAGGCCGGGCGTCGACCTGTCCACCGACTTCTGGATCGAGATCTGCGAGCAGCGGCCCGCCGAGACGCCCTGGGAGTAGCTCAGCACCTCGATCCAGTCCTTGTGGGCCTTGTCCAACGACTCGCCGGGCAGGTTGGCGATCTGCAGGAAGATCTGGTCCGCCGCGGCGGGCACGGCGCCGAGGGCGATGCCGGCGGTGGCGACGATCTGGATGGCCTTGCGAGTGCTTCCGGTCAGTCGGGTCTTCATGTCTTGTTGTCCCCAGGTCAAGGTGGTGGGACGCACAACCTATTCTTCGCGCCGGCATGCGTCAAGCGCTCCGCCGCGGCCGCGGCCGGATTAACATCGGGGATCCCCGTGGAGATCCCATGACGGCAACGACGGCGTACGACGAGGTCATCTACCCCGGCTGGTCCTACCGCCAAACCCATCCGGATCGCCTCGCGACGCTCGGTCGCCTCTTCGGGATGGCGCCCGCGGATCCCGCCGGCTGCCGGGTGCTGGAGCTGGGCTGCGGCGACGGCGCCAACCTGCTGCCGATCGCCCTCKCGTGGCCGCGCGCGCGCCTCGTCGGCATCGACCTCGCSSCGAGCGCGATCGACCGGGGGCGCCGCACCGCGCAGGCGCTCGGCCTGGCGAACGTAGACCTGCGCTGCGGCGACCTCGCGCGGCTGCCGGACGACCTCGGCGAGTTCGACTACGTGATCGCCCACGGCGTCTACTCGTGGGTGCCGCCGCCCGTGCGCGAGGCGCTGCTCGCCGCATGCGCGCGCTTCCTCGCGCCCCAGGGCATCGCCTTCGTGAGCTACAACGTGCACCCAGGCGGCCACCTGCGCACCATGTTGCGCGAGATGCTGCTCATGCACCTCGAGGAGGTCGACGAGCCGGCCAGGCGCGTCGCGGCGGCGCGCGAGTTCCTGGCATGGATCGCCGAGGCCCGGCCCGCGGAAGGCGGCGGCGAGGCGCCCGGCGCCCTCGCCCGCGAGGCGGCGCGGCTGGCCGCGCGCCCGGACTCGAGCCTTTTCCACGACGATCTCTCGGAGAACTTCCACCTCTGCTACTTCCGGGATTTCTGCGCCGAGGCCGACGCGCACGGCCTGCAGTTCCTCGCGGAGGCGGAGTTCCACGAGATGCAGGACCTGGACCTCGCGCCGGAGGCGCGCGCGCGCCTGGCGCAGTTCGCGCCCGACCTTGTCGCGCGCGAGCAGTACCTCGACTTCGTGAAGGAGCGGCGCTTCCGCCAGACGCTGCTCTGCCGCTCGGGGCTGGAGCTGCGCAGCCAGCTGCGCGGCGAGTCGGTGTGGGAACTCGCGATCTCGTCGGACGCCGCCCCCGAGGACCCGGAAGTCGACCCGCTCGCCGGCGACGCGCAGCAATACCGCGGGCGGCGGGGCGGCCGGTTCTCCACCGCGGACCCGCTCCTCAAGGTGGCGCTGCAGCTTCTCCGTCGCGAGTGGCCACGGGCCATCCCGGCGGAGGCGCTCCTGCAGGAGGCCGCGGCCGGCTGCGGCCAGCCCGCGGGCGAGGCGCAGCGCGATCGCCTGGGCGACTTCGCGCTCGCCTGCTACGCGGCGGGAGGCGTCGACCTGCACGTGCGGCAGGCGCCCTTCGCCCGTTGGCCGGGCCCGAAGCCGCGCGCGAGCGGGCTGGCGCGGCTGCAATCGCGCGAGGCGACGGCTCTCACGAACCTCGCCGGCGGCACGGTCCGCCTGGACGATCCCCTCGCGCTCAGGCTGCTGCCGCTGCTCGACGGCACCCGCGATCGCGCGGCGCTGGTTCGCGCCGTCGGCTCGGACCCCGGCGCACGGGCCGAGCTGAGCACGTCGGCCGGCGGCCGGACGGACCGGGCATCCCTCGCCCGCGCCATCGACGGCTGCCTCGACGAGCTCGGGCGCTGCGCCCTCCTGCACGCCGATCCGGCCCCGGCGTGACCGGCCCCGAAAGGCATCGCCAACCGGCCCGTAATCCGTTATAAACGCGGCCACAGGATCGCGGGCCACGACCCGCGACGAAAACGCGCACGCGGACCCCCAAGAGGGGACAACAACGCAGAAGACCGAGGAGTCAAGAAGATGCACGCACTCAAGCTTGCAGTCGCAGGGGCATTCGCCGCGTCCGCCGTCACGGCGCAGGCGGCCACGTACGTGTTGCACGCGCCCGCCTGGGGGGCGAACCAGAATGCCGCGGTCGCGAAGGCCGGCGGCCTGTTGCGATTCAGCCACGACGGCGCCGGCGTGGCCGTCGTCGAGTCCGCAAACCCGAACTTCCTGAAGGCTGCGCTCGCGGGCGGGGCGATCACCGGGGGGGCACAGGACCTCGTCGTGGAATGGACGAAGCCCGTTGCCAACGAGGCGCTGCCCGACGCGATCAATCCGGCGGACGACACCTTCTTTTCCGGCGTGCAGTGGGCACCGCAGGCGATCGAGGCGCCGGCCGCGTGGGCCGCGGGCTACACGGGCAGGGGCGTACGCGTCGCCGTGATCGACGGCGGCATCTTCAACGCGCACCCCGACCTGGCGCCGAACATGGACACGACGCTCTCCAGGTCCTTCGTCCCGCCCGCCGGCATCAGCGCGGCGGACGATGCCTGCCGCGTCCAGTACAACTGCGACACGGGCACGTTCTGGCACGGCACCCACGTGGCGGGCATCGTGGCCGCCGTCGACAACGCCATGGGCGTGGTGGGTATCGCGCCGGAGGCGACGATCGTGGGCGTGAAGGCGCTGCACAACGGGTCGGGGAGCTTCGGCTCCGTGATCCAGGCGATCCTCTACGCCTCGACCACCGCCCGCGCCGACATCATCAACATGAGCCTGGGCGCCGTGTTCCCGCGCGGCCAGCGCGACGGCGCGGAGCTCACCTCCGCGCTCAACCGGGCGGTCAACTTCGCCGCCCGGAACGGGTCGCTCGTCGTCGTCTCGGCCGGCAACGACGGGCTCGACATGGACCACTCCGGCAACTGGATCGTGACTCCCGCCGAGTCCGGCAACGCGATCGCCGTCTCGGCGACCGGCCCGACCAACTTCGCCGCGGGCGGCACCGACTTCAGCAACCCCGCGTCCTACACCAACTACGGCAACTCGCTGGTCTGGGTCTCCGCGCCGGGCGGCGATTTCGACTATCCCGGCAACGAGAACTGCACGCGACCGACCACGACGGGATCCCTCACCCGCCCGTGCTGGGTTTTCGACATGGTCCTGAGCACCTCGCGGGCCGGCTGGTCCTGGGCTGCGGGCACGAGCATGGCGGCGCCTGCCGCCTCCGCCGTCGCCGCGCTCATCAAGCAGAAGCATCCCGGCATCTCGGTGGGCGAGCTCAAGAACCGGCTCGCGCAGTCCGCAACCGACGAGGGCAAGAACGGCCAGGACAACTTCCACGGCCGCGGGTTCGTCAACGCCAGGAATGCCGTGACGCAGTAGCCTGCGACGGCGGTTCCAGTAAGCCACTCGGGGGAGGCGTCGCCTCCCCCGCTTCATTTCATGCCATCCGGTCCGTGGGCAGGACCGCGCTCGGCGCGAGAACCGCCTCGCGGGCGATCGCCTCGTAGTACGGCGCGAAGTCC
>PQAH01000015.1 GCA_003105195.1 Bradyrhizobiaceae bacterium | reverse complement strand
ACACTCTTTCCGCGCCGCGAGGGCTCGCCCCTGTTCGGGCAGCGTGGCCTGTTCGTCTCGTAGGTTCGTGCGGAGGGAGCCGTGTCGATCAAGCATCCCATCATATCGGTCACGGGCTCCTCGGGTGCCGGCACCACGTCGGTGCGCAAGACCTTCGAGCAGATCTTCCGCCGCGAGGGCATCCGCGCGGCGTTCATCGAGGGCGACGCCTTCCACCGCTACGACCGTGCCGGCATGAAGGTCGCCATGGCGGCGGCGCTGAGCAAGGGCAACCACGACTTCAGCCACTTCGGTGCCGAGGCGAATCTGCTCGCCGAGCTCGAAGCCGTGTTCAGGGAATACGGCGAGCACGGCACCGGACGCACGCGCCACTATGTCCACGACGCGCCGGAGACGGAACTCTACGGCAGACCTGCCGGCACCTTCACGGACTGGGAGGAATTGCCGCAAGACACCGACCTGCTCTTCTACGAGGGGCTGCACGGCGCCGTGGTGACCCCGGAACTGAACATCGCGCGCCACGCGGATCTCAAAATCGGCGTGGTGCCGGTGATCAATCTCGAGTGGATCCAGAAGGTTCATCGCGACAAGCAGGATCGCGGCTACGACGACCGCGCGATCGTCGACGCGATCCTGCGGCGGATGCCGGACTACGTGCACTTCATCTGTCCGCAGTTCACCGAAACCGACATCAATTTCCAGCGCGTGCCGACCGTCGATACGTCGAACCCCTTCATCGCGCGGTGGATTCCCACGCCCGACGAATCCATGGTGGTGATCCGCTTCCGCAACCCCCGCGGTATCGACTTCGCCTATCTGGCGACCATGATCCACGGCAGCTTCATGTCGCGGGCGAACTCGATCGTCATCCCGGGCGGCAAGCTGGACCTCGCCATGCAGCTCATTCTCACGCCGATCATCCTCCAGCTCGTGGAGAAGCGGCGGCGCGCCACGGAGAGAAACGCATGAACGTGATGCCGACGAACGCCACCGCGCCGACGCGGCCGCGCCTCGACGATCCCGTGACCGCCGCCCTGCGCGCCCTCGCGGCCGACGCCGTGGAACACGCGAAGTCGGGCCATCCGGGCGCGCCGCTCGGACTTGCCGAGGTTGCCGCCGTGCTGTGGCGCCGCTGGTTGCGTCACAATCCCGCCGATCCATCCTGGATCGACCGTGACCGCTTCGTGCTCTCGAACGGTCATGCGTCGATGCTGCTCTATGCCGTGCTGCACCTCTCGGGCTACGACCTGCCCGTCGCCGAGCTCAGGCGTTTCCGGCAACTCCACTCGAGGACCCCCGGCCATCCGGAATTCGGCGTCACGCCGGGCGTGGAGACCACGACCGGTCCGCTCGGCCAGGGCTTCGCCAACGCGGTCGGCATGGCGATCGCGGAGAAGACCCTGGCGGCACAGTTCAATCGCCCGGGTCATGTCGTCGTCGATCACCGGACTTTCGTCGTCGTCGGCGACGGCTGCCTGATGGAAGGCGTCAGCCACGAGGCGGCCTCGCTCGCCGGCCGCCTCGGCCTCGGCAAGCTGATCGCGCTCTATGACGACAATGGGATCTCGATCGACGGGCGCGTCGACGAATGGTTCGCGGACGATACGGCGAAGCGGTTCGAGGCCTATGGCTGGCACGTGGTGCGCGACGTCGACGGCCACGACCCTGCTGCAGTCGATGCGGCGCTCGCCGCAGCGGTGACCGAAACCGAGCGGCCGAGCCTCCTGTGCTGCAGGACCGTGATCGGCCGCGGCGCGCCGACCAAGCAGGGCCATCACGACACCCATGGCGCGCCGCTCGGCGCCCGGGAGATCGAGGGTTTGCGCGCGGCGCTCGCCTGGCCGCATGCTCCGTTCGAGATCCCCGAGACGGTGGCGGGCGCCTGGGACGCCCGCGAGCGGGGCGCCGCTCTCCAGGCCGAATGGCAGCGCCGCCTCGCGCGCTATCGCGCGGCGCATCCGGATCTCGCCGAGGCCTTCGCGCGCCGCATGCGGGCGGCGCTGCCGGACAGCTTCCCGGCCGCCGCGCGCGAGATGATCGCCGCGGCCGCCGACAAGGGTGAGAGCCTCGCTACCCGCAAGGCGAACCAGGACGCGCTGTCCGAACTCGCCCGCCTGCTGCCGGAGCTGCTCGGCGGCTCGGCCGATCTGGCGCATTCGAACCTCACGATGCATCCGCTGTCGCGGCCGATCACGCGCGATCCCGCCGGCAACACGATCTTCTTCGGGGTACGCGAGTTCGCCATGGTCGCGATCGCCAATGGACTCGCCCTGCACGGCGGCTTCATCCCCTTCGTGGCCACGTTCCTGGTGTTCTCGGACTACGCGCGCAATGCCATCCGAATGGGCGCGCTCATGCGCCAGCGCGTCGTGCATGTGCTGACCCACGATTCGATCGGCCTCGGCGAGGATGGGCCGACCCACCAGCCGATCGAGCACGTGGAATCGCTGCGTCTGATTCCAAATCTCGACGTCTGGCGGCCGTGTGACGCGGTGGAGACCGCCGTCGCGTGGACCGCGGCGGTCACGCGCGGGGACGGCCCCGCCGCGCTGGTGCTCTCGCGCCAGGCATTGCCGCACCAGCCGCGCACCGCCGCCGCCATCGCGTCGATCGAACGCGGCGGCTATGTTCTGATCGAGCCGGAGCGCGCGCCCGCCGCGATCCTGATCGCGACCGGCTCGGAGGTGCATCTCGCGCGCGCCGCCGCCGCCCTGCTCGCCGCCGACGGCGTCGCCGTGCGTGTGGTCTCGATGCCCTGCGTCGAGGTCTTCGAACGCCAGGACGCCGGCTGGCGCGCGACCGTATTGCCGCCTCATCTCCCGGTGGTGGTGGTCGAGGCCGGCGCCACGCGCGGCTGGGGGCATTATGCGGGGTGCGGCGGTCATGTGATCGGAATCGACCGTTTCGGCGAATCCGCGCCCGGCGCCGCCCTTTTCGCCCATTTCGGCTTCACGCCGGAGCACATAGCCGAAGCGGTGCGCGCGACGATCGCGCGCCCCCGCGCGTCGGCGATCCGCTGAATCAGGAGGGAATCATGCCGCTCGTCGCCATGCGCCAGCTTCTCGACCACGCCGCCGAGCATGGCTACGGCGTGCCCGCCTTCAACGTGAACAACATGGAGCAGATCAAGGCGATCATGGAGGCGGCGCGCGAGACGCAGAGCCCCGTGATCCTGCAGGGCTCGGCCGGTGCCCGCAAGTATGCGGGAGAGGCCTTCCTGCGCCATCTGGTGGCCGCCGCCGTCGAGTCCTATCCCGAGCTCCCCATCGTGATGCACCAGGACCACGGCGCCTCGCCCGAGGTCTGTATCGCGGCGATCCGATCCGGCTTCACCTCCGTGATGATGGACGGCTCGCTGAAGGACGACGCCCGCACCCCGGCGGACTTCGCCTATAACGTCGCGGTGACGCGCAAGGTGGTCGATCTCGCCCATGCGGTCGGCATCTCGGTCGAAGGCGAGCTCGGATGTCTCGGTTCGCTCGAAACCCTGTCGGGCGAACAGGAGGACGGTCACGGCGCCGAAGGAACGCTGGCGCGCGAGCGGCTTCTCACCGACCCGGACGAGGCGGCACGCTTCGTCGAGGAGACCCAGTGCGACGCGCTCGCCATTGCGATCGGCACCTCGCACGGCGCCTACAAGTTCAAACGCAAGCCCACGAGCGACCTGCTCGCCATCGATCGCGTCAAGGCGATTCATGCGCGCCTACCCAACACGCATCTGGTCATGCACGGTTCCTCGTCGGTGCCGCAACGCCTGCTGCAGGAGATCCGTACCTTCGGCGGCTCGATCCCCGAGACCTACGGCGTCCCGGTCGAGGAGATCCAGGAAGGGATCCGCCACGGCGTGCGCAAAGTGAACATCGACACCGACATCCGGCTCGCCATGACGGCGGCCATGCGGCGGACCATGAAGCAGAGCCCGTGGGAGTTCGATCCCCGCAAGTTCTTGCAGCACGCCATGAACGAGACCCGGAAGGTGTGCATCGAGCGGTTCCAGGCCTTCGGCGCCGCCGGCCGCGCGCCCCAGCTCCGTCCCGTCGATCTCGATGCGATGGCCCAGCGCTACCGCTCCGGAGCGCTGCGCCAGGTGGTGCACTGAGCGCCGCGCGTTGCAGCCGATGCCCCTCGTGATGTCCCTTGCCGGCCGTTGCGTCGTGACGGCCCGCCGCGCATTTCTCGGCGAAGTGGACACCGGTTCGCCGACAAGAACATGCGCCAAGCCGGAATCCCATCCGCTCGAGGGCCGACCAGTGCCGAGCCGTTGACGGTTTGTTAACGAAAACCGGGGGAACTACGTAGGCTTGTTCGTATTTCGAGCCGTTACAAGAGTTTCGCAAGCCACTCCGTCCTAGGCTCGACCAGGCGTTGTGGGCGGGGACGAGGCGCGGACGTGTGGCGGCAGGCCGAGGTGCGAACTGACAGGCGGCGGCGCGGCACGTTCGGCACGCGCATCAGCGTCGTTGCCCCGATCGGGCTGATCGTCATCGTCGCCTTCTCGCTGATGGTGGTCGCTGTCATCAAGTCGGCCGAGCGCGCCGACGAGGTGGCACGCCAGCACGACCGCCAGCTTTTCGACAACGCCATCGTGTCCCAGCGCGAGCGCGTGCTGCGCGAGCTGGAGAGCGTGACGGTGGTCCCGGGCGCCATCCGGCGCACCCGCCTGATGAGCGAGCCCGATTGGGTCCATCTGCGGATCGGGCTCTGGCTCAAGACCTTCTTCGATCATGACATGGTCTTCGTGGTCGATACCGATGACCAGTTCTCCTATGCCTTGCTGGGGCGCACCAGCGAGGATCCCGCCTCGGTCGCGCACCTCAAGCCGGACCTTGCACCGGTCATCGCCCAGATTCGCGAGCGCGCCGCGCCCGACGAGACGCTGCGCTCCGAGGCCGCCGATCCCCTGACGGGCCTCGCCCGGCCGCGCCGCGCCGCGCGCCTGCAGACCTTCATGGGCCGCCCCGCGGTGGTCGCGGCCGTCGCGGCGACCAATGCCGACGTCGCCCACGCGGCCCACACGGCGCCGCTCGTGATCTCGGTGAAGTTCATCGATGCCTGGATGCTGGCCGAGATCTCGTCCCGCGCCGAACTCGCCAACCTGCACAATCTGGAAGGCGACTTCCTGCTCAATGGCGAGGCCGTGCTGCACCTCAAGGACGGCACCGGCGAGCCGATCGCGCGCTTCCGCTGGACGCCCAAGCGGCCGGGCGCCGAGATCGTCCGCAACGTGCTGCCTTTCCTCGGGCTCGCCTTCGCGGGCTTCACCCTGCTGGCCGCCCTCACGCTGCGCTACATCCGCAGGGCCGCCGCCCGGATCGCCGAGGGCGAGGACCGCCTGCGCCATCTCGCCATGCACGATCCGCTGTCGGGCCTGCCCAACCGCGCCTATTTCGGCGAGCGCCTCGCGGCCGCGATCGCTCGGGTGCGCGCCCGGGGCGGGCTCGCCGCCGTCCTCTCCATCGACCTCGATCATTTCAAGGACATCAACGACACGCTCGGCCACCACGTGGGCGACGCGCTGATCCGGGCCGTCGCCCAGCGCATCGGCCAGGTGCTGCGCGCGGAGGACCTGGTGGCGCGGCTCGGCGGCGACGAGTTCGCCGTGATCGCGACCGATGTCGCCGACGCGGCCGCGCTCGATTCCATGGCCGGGCGCATCATCGGCACCCTGCGCGCGCCGTTCGTGATCATGAACCACACCCTGGTGATCGGCGCGAGCGTCGGCATCGCGACCATCGACGAGCATTCGGTCGAGGCCGCGGACGTGATGCGCCGCGCCGACGTCGCGCTCTATCGCGCCAAGAACGACGGCCGCAACCAGGCCTGCATCTACGACGCCGACATGGATGCGGGGCTGCGCCAGACCAGGCAGATCGAGATCGACCTGCGCGAGGCGATCGCGAGCGACGGGCTCGCCGTCGCCTACCAGCCGGTGGTCAATGCCAGCGGCGAGCGGACCGTGGCGGTCGAGGCGCTGTGCCGCTGGTATCACCCGCAGCGCGGCGAGATCACGCCCGGCGAGTTCATCCCGATCGCCGAGCGCAGCGAGCTGATCATTCCGCTCGGCGAATGGGTGCTGCGCCGCGCCTGCCTGGAGGCGCGCGACTGGGCCGACCTGACCCTTGCGGTCAACGTCTCGCCGCTCCAGTTCCGCCGCCCGGACTTCGTCGAGACGATCGAGCGCGCCCTGGCCGAGACCGGCTTCGATCCGCACCGCCTGGAGCTCGAGCTGACCGAATCGACCCTGCTCGGCAATGTCGCCAATGCCGAGAACGCCATGCACCGGCTGAAGGCGCGCGGCGTGCGCCTCGCGCTCGACGACTTCGGCACCGGCTATTCGAGCCTGCTCTACCTGCGCCGCTATCCGTTCGACAAGATCAAGATCGACCGCAGCTTCGTGCGCGCGATCGATGCGGCCGCCGACGCCGCCTCGATCGTGCACGCCGTCGTCAGCCTCGGCCGCGGCCTCGGCATGAAGGTGACGGCCGAGGGCGTCGAGAACGCCGAGCAGCACCTGTTCCTGCGCGCCGCCGGCGTCCACTCGATGCAGGGCTTCCGCTTCGGCCACCCCGAGCCTGCCGCCGCCATCACGGCCCGGCTCGCCCGGGAAGCGCCGCAGCCGCGGCGGACCGCGCGCGCGGCCGGCTGACCGTCCGCGGGCTATTTCCGCCGATCAAGCGAGAACTCAAGTAATTTTCCGTCGATCTGCCGGATATTCGTCCGACCAGACGTTTTTTGTGTCGTCACGCCGCGCCCACGAAACAATCCGGGGCGACCGCGAAACAATTCGCCGCGGCGCGACACAGTGCGGGGCGCCTGCGCAAAACTACGGAAATGCCCGCCGTGTATTCCCCCACGTCAACGACGCTCGCCCACCGGCAAGCACCACGGGGGTCCCCCAATGTCCAGCTTCGCCCTCTCCGCCGCCTCGGTCGCCACCCGGCAGATCCCCGCCGCCGACGAGACCAACGACGACGCGCTGATGAAGCGCATCGCCACGGGGGACCAGCGGGCCATGCAGGTGCTGTTCGCCCGGCACAATGTGCGGGTCTATCGCTTCATCCTGCGCATCGTCGGCAACGCCACGGTCGCCGAGGATCTGACCAGCGACGTGTTCCTGGACGTGTGGCGGCAGGCCGACCGCTTCGAGTCGCGCTCGGCCGTCTCGACCTGGCTGCTCGCGATCGCGCGCTTCAAGGCGCTCTCCTCGCTGCGCAACCGCGCGGGCGAGCAGTACGACGAGGACTTCGTCGCCAACATCGAGGATCCGGCGGACGACCCCGAGGTCGCGATGCAGAAGAACGACAAGGCCGCGATGCTGCGCAAGTGCCTGGAGCTGCTCTCCCCGGCCCATCGCGAGATCATCGACCTCGTCTACTATCACGAGAAGTCGGTGGCCGAGGTCGCGGCCATCGTCGGGGTCCCGGAGAACACCGTGAAGACCCGCATGTTCTACGCCCGCAAGCGCCTCGCCGAGCTCCTCGCCGCCGAAGGCGTCGACGCCGCCTGGGCCGCCTGAGCCGGCCGCACACCTGATCCGCGAACGCGGCCCTCCGGGGCCGCGTTTTCGTTTGCGTCGGGCGATGGCCCACCGGTGCGCACGGCGGCAATTCTCGCTGCGGCCATTGCGATCCGCCCCGCGCCTCGCCACAGTGGCGCCCTCTTGGCCCCCGCCGCGCGGCCGCGCGGCCCAGCATGCACGAGAGGAGTCGCGGGATGGCAGCGTCCAGGAAAGTCGCATTGGTGACCGGAGCCGGATCCGGCGTCGGGCGGGCCGCCGCGCTGGCGCTGATGAAGGCCGGCTACGCGGTCGTGCTCGCGGGCCGGCGCAAGGAGCCGCTCGAGGAGACCGCCGGGCTCGGCAAGCCCGGCGAATCCCTGGCGGTGCCGACCGACGTGACCGACCCGGCCTCGATCAAGGCCCTGTTCGCCAAGACGAAGGAGGCCTACGGCCGGCTCGACGTGCTGTTCAACAATGCCGGCATCGGCGCGCCGCCGGTGCCGATCGAGGAGCTGCCGCTCGAGAAGTGGAAGGCCGTCGTCGACACCAACCTGACCGGGCCCTTCATCTGCGTGCAGGAGGCCTTCAAGATCATGAAGGACCAGTCCCCGCGCGGCGGCCGCATCATCAACAACGGCTCGATCTCGGCGCACACGCCGCGTCCGCTGTCGATCGCCTACACCTCGACCAAGCACGCCATCACGGGCCTCACCAGGTCGGTCGCCCTCGACGGGCGCGCCTACGATATCGCCTGCGGCCAGATCGACATCGGCAACGCCGCGACGCCCATGACCGACCGCATGGTGCAGGGCGTGCTGCAACCGGACGGCCGCTCCATGCCGGAGCCGCGCATGGACGCCGATCACGTCGGCAGCGCGGTCGCCTACATGGCGAGCCTGCCGCTCGACGCCAACGTGCTGTTCATGACCGTGATGGCGACCAAGATGCCCTTCGTCGGGCGCGGATGAGTCCGCGGCCGGGACCTCGACGGGCCGGCGCTGCGATCCTGGTTCGGGCGGGCGCGCCTATGCGGCGCGCACCGTCACCAGGAACCGGTCGACCTCCGTCCTGAGCCGGCTGCTCTCCTTCGACAGCGACTGGGCCGAGGAAAGCACCCGGTTGGAGGCCGACCCCGTCTCGCCGGCGCCGCGGTTCACCTCCGTGATGCTCTCCGCCACCTGGTTCGTGCCCTTCGCGGCCTCGCCCACGTTGCGCGCGATCTCCTGGGTGGCGGCGCCCTGCTCCTCCACGGCGGCCGCGATCGCCGAGGCGATTTCCGAGATGCGGGTGATGGTCCCGCCGATCTCGGTGATCGCCGTCACGGTCTCCTGCGTGGCCGACTGCATGCCGGCAATGTGCGATCGAATGTCCTCGGTGGCCTTGCTGGTCTGCGCGGCGAGAGCCTTCACCTCCGAGGCGACGACCGCGAATCCCTTGCCGGCCTCACCGGCGCGCGCCGCCTCGATGGTGGCGTTGAGCGCCAGCAGGTTGGTCTGGTCGGCGATCGCCGCGATCAGCTTCACGACGTCGCCGATGCGGCCGGCCGCCTGCGAGAGCTCGTGAATTCGCCCGTCGGTCCGGCGCGCCTGCTGCACGGCGTCGCCCGCGATGCGGGCGGACTCCTGCACCTGCCGGCTGATCTCGTGCACCGAGGAGGTCATCTCCTCGCTCGCCGAGGCGACGGACTGCACATTGGCGGACGCCTCCTCCGAGGCAGCCGCCACGGCGGACGAGAGATGCTGCGTGGAATCGGCCGTCTGCGCGAGCGAACTCGCCGTCGCTTCGAGCTCGCTCGAGGCCGACGAGACGGTTTCCACGATCTGGCCCACGGTCGTCTGGAACTCGTCGGCGAGCCTGTTCATGCCCGACTTGAAGGCTAGCACCTGCTGCTCGGTGACGTCGGTCGCGTCGTTGATGACCTTGGCCCCGGACAGCAGCGCCCCGCGCAGGCCCTCCGGCAGGATCCGCCGGAAGTACTTCTTCCGGCTGACCGCCTCCATCGCCGCGGCCGCCTCGCGCACGAACGCGTCGCAGCGATCGATCACGTCGTTGAAGGCGTGCTGGGTCGCGCCGAGATCGCCGCGCTCGCGGATGTCGACGATGCGCGCCTCGAAATCGCCGCGCGCCAGGCGCGCGCAGACCGCCGCAAGGCCGGTCACGAAACGCTTCACGCGCATGGCGTACCAGCCCGCCAGCAGCACGCAGGCGCCCGCGAGCCCGAGGGCGGCGCCGAGCAGCGTCCCATTGCCGGCGAACGACCCGGCCGCCGCGGCCAGGATCGAGACCGCCGCCAGCGCGAGCAGCGCCGTCAGCCTAGAGAGAGAAGACCAGTTGATCATAGCCCATCCTCTTTCCGCGCACGAACTCGTCGAACGCGGCCTTCCCGGCGGCCAGCGCATCCTTGCCGTTCTTGTGCCGTTTCTCTTCCTGCAGCAGCTCGGCATAGAGCGGCGCGATGATCCGCGCCAGGATGTCGCGGTTCGGCACGCGCCGGTTGGAGTGGTAGCCGATGATCTTGCCCGCCCCGTCGAACGAGGGCGTCACGTGCGCGAACACCCAGTAGTAGTCGCCGGTCCTGGACATGTTCTTCACGTAGGCGAACAGCTCCTGCCCCTCCTGCAACGTGTCCCACAGGAGCTTGAACACCGCGCGCGGCATGTCGGGATGGCGGATCAGGCTGTGGGGCTGGCCGAGGAGGTCGCGTTCGGTGTAGCCGGCGATCTCGCAGAAGGTCCGGTTCGCATAGGTGATGCGCCCCTTGAGGTCGGTCTTCGAGACGATGATGTCGTCCTCGTGGAAGAAGACCTCTTTGTCGGTCGGTGAGATCTTGCGCGCGCTCATGGGCGCGCCTCCGCCCGGCTCGCGCCCGCCGGCAGGCGCGCGCTGGTCCGCTGGTTGGCGGGAGAGAAACACGGACGGCTGGACGCGGGTGCGCCGGCCGGCCACCCGGAAATGCCTCGATTGCGCATCAGGCGCGCCCTCCACGGACAGCGTTGATCCGCCCTGGGGGTGAACGGGCGACGCGAGTTTTGCCTGCGCGCCCTAACGCTGAGTTAACCAGGCCGGCTCGGCCGGTCACCGTTTCGTGAACGGCAGCAGCATCGGGACGCGACGCTGGTAGTCGCGATAGGCCTCGCCATGCGCGCGCGAGCGCCCGCTCCTCGAAGGCGAGGCCGACCAGCATGTAGGCCGCGGCCGGCTCCCCTTCGCGGGCGGCATGACGCGTCGGCGCCGCCACCCGGCTTCTCGCCATCGATCCGTTCCGCGAGTCGAGCCACCGCCTGCTGATGCGCACCCGTGCGGCGGCCGGCGCGGTGGACGCGCTGGAGACGGCCTACCAGGCCTGCGCCCGCCTGCTCGATGCGGAGCTGGGCATGAAGCCCTCCGCCGAGACCGAGGCCGAGTATCGCCGACTGCGCGAGAGCCGCGCCGCGCCCGCCGCGCGCCGGCAACTGCCGCAGGTGCGCTTCGCCTGCGCCGACGGCGGCAGCGTCGCCTATGCGTCGCTCGACGAGGGCCCGGCCCTGGTCGTCATCCCGGGCTTCGTCTCGCATATCGAGATGGGCTGGAGGAGCCGCGCCTGCGCGGCTTCGCCGAGCGGTTCGCCGACACGCACCGGATGATCGTGATGGACCGGCGCGGCCTCGGCCTGTCTGAGCGGCTCGGCGTGCGCCCCTCGCTCGACACCGCCGTATCCGACATCCGCGCGGGCCGCAGCGCGATCCGCACCCGGCAGGCGGCCTGTGAGCGCCAGCAGGTGAAGAGCTTCATCGGCGCCTCAATCGAGCAGTGTCACCGTGACGGTCGTGCCGGCGCGTACGGCGGCGAGCGCCTTCACGTCCGAGAGCGCCTGGGCGAACACGTTGCAAGGGCTTGCGAGCCGCGTCTCCTCGCCGCGACTGATCGGCGTGCGCCCGAAGCCGATGGCGATCGCCGGCCCTTCGGGCCAGTAGGCGATCTCGCCCGGCGTCACCACGGCGCGCGCGTCGCTCTCGCGCGCGACCCGCACCGGCACGTCGAAATAGACCTCCTCGCCCCAGGTCATCACCCGGGCCGCGCAGGGCAGCGCCGCCGCGATCGCGCGGGCGGTCGGCGTATCGAGCAGCTCGGCGTCGAGGGAGAGGTTCGCGAAGGCGAAGCGGATGCGCATCGGGCGGACTCGCGGCCGGTTCGGGAGCCGCGACGTTGCCACGGCAGCGCGGCCGGCGCCAGACGCGGGCGCCGCTATCTGCGGGTCTTCTTCGCCGCCGCGATCGTCTCCCTGATCAGGGCCTCGCGGTCCCGGGCGGCGCGCCGCAGGAACGCCTTCGGCGCGGCCGTCCCGGGATCGTGGGCGCTGCTCCAGCGCACGATCTCGACCAACACAGGTGCGAGCGCCAGGCCCTTGTCGGTCAGCCGGTAGACGATCTGCTTGCGGTTCTCCGGGTCGGCATGGCGCGAGATCAGGCCGTGCGCCTCGAGCTTCTTCAGCCGCGCCGCCAGGACGTTGGAGGCGATGCCCTCGGGCGAGGCGATCATCTCGCTGTAGTGGCATTTGCCGCGGAACATGAGGTCGCGGATCACCAGCAGGGTCCAGCGATCGCCGAAGATCGCCAGCGCATGATCGATGGGGCAGCGCCCGACCTCGCCGTCCTCTCCCGCCATCCCGCGTCGCCCCGTCGAGTCACTTGCAATATGCAAGTGATAGCCCTAGCGTGACTTTCATGATGCAAGTAAACGGAGGACGGCGCGATGTCCACGCGATTCCTGCTCGCCTTTCTCGCCTATGTCCTGCCGACTTTCCCGATCGGCTACCTCTGGCACCTGGCGGTGTTCAAGGACCACTACGAAGCCTTGCAGGTCTACCGTGCGGACGTGATCATCCCGTTCGGCCTCGCCGCGATGGCGATCCAGGGATTGGTCTGGACCTTCGTCTATTGGCGCCTGTTCGCGGGCGAGAGCGTGCTGCGCGGAGCCGTGAAATTCGCCGCGGTCGCGGCGCCGCTCGCCTGGTCGTTCATGGTGATCGCGGTGGCCGCCAAGCACCGCATGGCCTCGGTATCGGGCTTCTTCCTGATCGAGACCGGCTTCATCGCCCTGCACTATCTGGTCGTGAGCCCCCTGATCGCCCTGGCATTCGCGAGGCCCGCGCGGGCCGAACGCGATCAGCCCCCCGGCCGTCTCGCCTGACTTCTCGCGCGATGACCGTACAGCCTGTGCCGCCCATGGCGGTCCGACCGCGCCCTGGGAGGCCCCCAGGGGGGGCGGCGCCCGCTCTTCCCGCCTCAGTGCAGGCGGAACTCGCCGTCGAGGGCGCTGATCTCGGCGGGCTTGATCAGCTTGGAATGGGCGACCGTAACGGAGTGCAGCATGCCGTCCAGCGACGTCTGCCAGAAGGAGAGGAAGCGCTGCAGCTCCGGGAAGGCCGGACAGAGATCGTACTCCTGCCACACATAGCTCTGCAGCAGCCACGGGTGGTCTGGCCGGCGATAGAAGATATGGGCCGTGGTGAGACCGTAGCCGCCGAGCTGACGCTTGAAGTCTTGACTGACCATCGAAGTCCTCCAGTTCGCAGGACTGGAAAAGTCTCGGGCACCCAACAGTTCCATTGCAAGCCCAAAAGCTGAATAAATTGTTTATTATCAAGGCAGTAGCAGCATTCCGGCAGGACTGCTGACAAACTGCTGGCAGTCGAGCCCAGCGAGTGCTAAAAAATTTGCGACGGCCCCTTGCGGGGCCGAAATCAGCCACCTATGTGGCGCCCGGGTGGTCGCGCGGGGGAGCCTGGCGACCGCCAGCCGAATTCAGAATCTTCGCCAAATCAGTATCTTAGGAGGACTCACATGAAGTTCCGCCCGCTTCACGACCGTGTCGTCGTCAAGCGCATCGAGGCCGAGGAGAAGACCGCCGGCGGCATCATCATCCCGGACACCGCCAAGGAGAAGCCGCAGCAGGGCGAGATCATCGCGGTCGGCCCGGGTGGGCGCGACGAGAGCGGCAAGCTGATCCCGATCGACGTGAAGGTCGGCGACAAGGTGCTGTTCGGCAAGTGGTCCGGCACCGAGGTCAAGATCGACGGCGTCGAGTACCTGATCATGAAGGAGAGCGACATCATGGGCGTGCTGGTGGAAGAAGCCGCGCGCAAGAAGGCCGCTTGATCCGCCTCGTCCGCTGAAATCCGTCAGGAGCAACGAAAAATGGCTGCAAAGGACGTCAAGTTTTCCGTCGACGCGCGCGACAAGATGCTGCGCGGCGTCGACATTCTCGCCAATGCCGTGAAGGTCACCCTCGGGCCCAAGGGCCGCAACGTCGTGCTGGAGAAGTCCTTCGGCGCCCCGCGCATCACCAAGGACGGCGTCACCGTCGCCAAGGAGATCGAGCTCGACGACAAGTTCGAGAACATGGGCGCCCAGATGGTGCGCGAGGTCGCCTCCAAGACCTCCGACATCGCGGGCGACGGCACCACCACCGCGACCGTGCTCGCCCAGGCGATCGTGCGCGAGGGCGCCAAGGCGGTGGCCGCCGGCATGAACCCGATGGACCTCAAGCGCGGCATCGACCTCGCGGTCCAGGCCGTGGTCGAGGACCTCAAGAAGAACTCCAAGAAGGTCACCTCCAACGACGAGATCGCCCAGGTCGGCACCATCTCGGCCAACGGCGACCAGGAGATCGGCCGCTTCCTCGCCGAGGCGATGAAGAAGGTCGGCAACGAGGGCGTGATCACGGTCGAGGAGGCGAAGTCGCTCGAGACCGAGCTCGACGTGGTCGAGGGCATGCAGTTCGACCGCGGCTACATCTCGCCCTACTTCATCACCAACGCCGACAAGATGCGGGTGGAGATGGAGGATCCCTACATCCTCATCAACGAGAAGAAGCTCTCCGGCCTGAACGAGCTCCTGCCGCTGCTCGAGGCGGTGGTGCAGACCGGCAAGCCGCTGCTGATCGTCGCCGAGGACGTCGAGGGCGAGGCGCTCGCCACCCTGGTGGTGAACAAGCTGCGCGGCGGGCTCAAGGTCGCGGCCGTCAAGGCGCCGGGCTTCGGCGACCGTCGCAAGGCCATGCTGCAGGACAT
>PQAH01000014.1 GCA_003105195.1 Bradyrhizobiaceae bacterium | reverse complement strand
CTCGTCCGGCTCGGGCTTGAGGTCGCGCGCGTGAGCCCACTGGAAATGGGCCTCGAGCGTCCGGCCGACCTTCCAATAGGCGTCGCCGAGATGATCGTTGATGGTCGGATCCTCGGGCTTGAGCTCGACCGCGCGCTCGAGATGCTTCACGGCCTCCTCGAACTCGCCGAGGCGGTAGTGGGCCCAGCCGAGCGAGTCCACGATGTAGCCGTCGTCCGGGCGCTGCTCGACGGCGCGGCGGATCATCCGCATGCCCTCGTCGAGATTGACCCCCTGGTCGATCCACGAGTAGCCGAGATAGTTGAGCACGTGCGGCTGGTCGGGAAACAGCTCCAGCCCCTTCTTGAAGTCGACCTCGGCCTTGCTCCACTGCTTCGAGCGCTCGTGGCAGATGCCGCGGAAATAGAACAGGAGCCAGTTCGGACGCTCCGGCTTCTCGAGCGTGGCGATCGCCTTGCCGTAGACGTCGGCGCACTGGGCGAACTCCTTGCGCGCGCGCTGGATGTTGCCGAGCGCGGTGATCGCCTCGATGTCGCCGGGCCGGTCGGCGATCAGCCGGTCGAGCAGCTTCTTCGCCTCGTCGGTGCGGTCGAGCGAGTCGAGATTGCTCGCCATCTGGATGTCGGCATTGCGCCGCAGCGGCGATTCCTTCGGCACGCGCTCGTACATTCGGATCGCGAAGGCTGGCTTCTTCAGCGTCTCGTAGAGATCCGCGAGCGTCAGCAGCGCCAGCGGGTGGCGCGGCGCCAGATAGATCGCGAGCTGCAGATAGACGAGGGCGAGATCCTCGCCGCCCTGGCGACCGAGCGAGGCGCCGAGGCCGTAGAGAACCTCGGCCGCGCCGGCCTGCGGCCCGTCGACCAGCGGCGGGAGCTGGTTGCCCTCTCCGAGCTCCTCCATGGCGGCGACGATCAGCGGATGGCGCGGCAACACCTTCTCGAAGGCCTGGAAGATCTTCAGGGCCTCGTCCTTGCCGGCATTGCGGGAGGCCCAGCTGCCATAGGCCTGGGCGACGCGCAGCATGTTGCGGTCGAGCTTGTAGACCCGATCGAGGCGGATGCCCGCTTCCTTCTTCGAGCCCGCGAGGTCGAGGATCAGGCCGGCATGCAGATCCTTGAAGAGCGCGTACCAGTCGGGACCGGAGAGGCGGTCGATCACCTCGAGCGCATTCTTGGTCTGCTTCGGTCCCGGATAGGTCCAGGCGGTGAGCAGCGACGCGGTGAGATCCGCGACCGGGCCGCGCACCGACTGCGCGATGTGCTGGCGCGCCTGCGCGTACTGCTTGAGCTTGAGCGCGCGGACGCCGAGCACGAGGCGGGCGATCTTGTTGGTCTTGTCGGCCTGGACGAGGCGCTCGGCGAGGCGGAACGTCTCCTCGACCTCGCCGTCGGCGAGGGAGGCCAGGAAGGCGCGCTCGAGCAGCACCGGGTTCTTCGGATCCGCACGCAGGGCCGCGCGGAAATAGGCGGAGGCGGCCTCCGCGTCGCGGTGCTGGCTCGCATGCCGGGCCGCAAGATAGTTGCCGAGCGGCGAGACCCGGGCCAGCTCCTGCTGGCTCGGCGCCTGGGCACGGGCCGAACCGACCGGGAAGGCAACGACTGCGGCCGCGAAGGCCGCGCTGGCCACGCGGTGCAAGAGGACGGGATTCACGGGTCAATGATCTCCATGCGGCGGGGCAGGCGCGCGCCCCGCGGGATTGCCCTCGTGTAGCGGCGCACAATGGCCTTTTTGTGCACCGGTCGCAAGAACGATGGCGGAACGTCGCAGGCACGGACCCTGCCGTGCGGCGGGACCGGCCGCGGTCGGGACTCACATATTCGGATAGTTCGGTCCGCCGCCGCCCTCGGGCGGAACCCAGTTGATGTTCCGATTCGGATCCTTGATGTCGCAGGTCTTGCAGTGGACGCAGTTCTGCGCGTTGATGACGAAGCGCGGCGTGCCCCCCTCCTCGACCCATTCGTAGACCGCGGCCGGGCAGTAGCGGCCCGACGGACCCGCGAAGACGTCGTGCTCCGAGGCCTTCTGCAGATCCATGTCCAGCACCTTCAGGTGCACGGGCTGGTCCTCCTCGTGGTTGGTGTTGGACAGGAACACGGAGGAGAGCCGGTCGAAGGTGATGCGGCCGTCGGGCCTGGGATAGGAGATGGGCGCGCACTTCGCGGCCGGCGCCAGCGTCGCGTGGTCGGGCTTGCCGTGGCGGAGCGTGCCGAAGGGCGAGATGCCGATCAGCGTGTTCAGCCACATGTCGAGGCCGCCGAGCGCGATGCCGAGCGTGGTCCCGAAGCGCGACCAGAGCGGCTTCACGTTGCGCACCTTCCAGAGGTCGCTGCCGATCGGCCCCGCCCGCCACGCCGCCTCGTAGTCGGCGAGCTCGTCGTGGGCGCGCCCTTGCGCGAGGGCCCCGACCACGTGCTCGGCCGCGAGCATGCCGGAGAACATGGCGTTGTGGCTGCCCTTGATGCGCGGCACGTTGACGAAGCCGGCCGCGCAACCGACGAGCGCACCGCCCGGAAAGACGAGCTTCGGCACCGACTGCCAGCCGCCTTCCGTGATGGCGCGCGCCCCGTAGGCGAGGCGCTTGCCGCCCTCGAAGGTGTCGCGCACCAGCGGGTGCGTCTTGAAGCGCTGGAACTCGTCGAAGGGCGAGAGATAGGGATTCGCGTAGTTGAGGTGGACCACGAAGCCGACCGAGACGAGATCGTCCTCCAGGTGATAGAGGAACGAGCCGCCGCCCGTGCGGTTGTCGAGCGGCCAGCCGAAGCTGTGCTGCACCAGGCCGGGACGGTGCTTCCCGGGCGCGACCTGCCACAGCTCCTTCAGCCCGATGCCGAACTTCGCCGGCTCGCGGTCGCGGTCGAGACCGAAGCGGGCGATCAGCGACTTGGCGAGGCTGCCGCGCGCGCCCTCGCCGATCAGCGTGTACTTGGCGCGCAGCTCCATGCCGCGCGTGAAGGAGTCCTTCGGCTGCCCGTCGCGGCCGACGCCCATGTCGCCGGTGGCGACGCCGGTGACCTCGCCGTTCGGGCCATAGAGCACCTCGGCGGCCGCGAAGCCCGGATAGATCTCGACGCCGAGCGCCTCCGCCTTGGCGGCGAGCCAGCGGCAGACATTGCCGAGGGAGACGACGAAGTTGCCGTGGTTGCCCATCAGCGGCGGCATCGGCAGCTTGAAGCGCCCGGTCTTCGTGAGCAGCGCGAACTCGTCGTCGCCGGCCGGCACGCAGATGCCCTTGAACTCGTTGCGCCACTCCGGCAGCAGTTCGTCGAGCGGCCCGGGCTCGATCACGGCGCCCGACAGCATGTGCGCGCCGGCGCTGGCGGCCTTCTCGAGCACGCAGACGTTGAGGTCCGGCTTGAGCTGCTTCAGGCGGATCGCGCAGGCGAGGCCGGCCGGGCCGGCGCCGACCACG
>PQAH01000013.1 GCA_003105195.1 Bradyrhizobiaceae bacterium | reverse complement strand
GCCGCCGGCGAAGGCGCCGCCGGAGATGGCGCCCTCGGCGCCAGCGCCTCCATCACCCGGCCATCGAGGTCGGCGATCTTCGGCTTCGGCTCGGGGCTCGCGGCTGCGGGCGCGACCGGCGCCTCGCCTTCCGCCCTCGGCACCGGCACCGGCGGCTCCGCCTGCACCTTCTTCTGGAACTGCTCGAACCAGGCCTCGAGCTCGGGCGCCGGGCCCACCTTCGGCAGCTTGGGATCCGCCCTGCTCAAGTCCGCCTTGCTCAGGTCCACCTTGGGCAGGATCTCGATCACCGCCGCCTCGCCCTTGGGCGGCTCGACCTTCTCGGGCTTCGGCGCCGCGAGCGCGACCGGCTTGTCAGAGGCCGGCCGGGTCAGCTCCTCGAGCGACTGAGCCAGCATCTCGGCGAGCCGGGAGGCCGGGTCGCCCTTGTCGCCTGGATTTTGACTGCTCATGACCAACGCGGATCAGCCCGAAACGATGACGGTGGCGGCGGATGCGGACGACCGCCTCGACCGTATCCTGGCCCGGCTGACGGGACTGTCCCGCACGCGCCTGAAAGCCCTGATCCTTGCCGGCGAAGTGGCCGTCGCCGCCCGCACGATCCGCGATCCGGGCCACCGCGTCAACGCGGGTGCGACGATTGCGCTGCAGATTCCGCCGCCGGAACCCGCCGCGCCAGCGGCCGAGGCGATTCCGCTCGCGATCGTGCACGAGGACGCGAGCGTCATCGTCATCGACAAGCCGCGCGGGCTGGTCGTGCATCCGGCGGCCGGGAAGGCGACCGGCACCCTGGTGAACGCCCTGATCGCCCATTGCGGGGCGAGCCTGTCGGGCATCGGCGGGGTCAAGCGGCCCGGCATCGTGCACCGGCTCGACAAGGACACGACCGGCCTGATGGTGGTGGCGAAGACCGATCGCGCCCACCGGGCGCTCTCCGCCCAGTTCGCCGACCACGGCCGCACCGGGCCGCTGACGCGGGGCTATTTCGCCTTCGTCTGGGGGGTGCCGGAGCGGCCGCGCGGCACCGTCGCGGCCCCGATCGACCGCCATCCCCACGCCCGCGAGCGCATGGCGGTGCGCGCGGGCGGCCGCGAGGCGGTCACACACTGGGAAATTATCGAGACTTATCAAGGCTCTGATGGAAAACCGGCGGCCGCGCTGCTGGCCTGCCGGCTGGAGACCGGGCGGACCCACCAGATCCGGGTGCATCTCGCGCATCTCGGCCATCCTCTGATCGGGGACGCAACCTACGGGCCCGGCTTCAGGACCAAGGCCGGCAAGCTCGCGCCGGCCGCCCAGCGGGCGGTCGAAGCCCTTGAACGGCAAGCCCTTCATGCCCATCTCCTGGGCTTCGAGCACCCCGAGACCGGGGCGTTCATGGAGTTCCGCTCCGAGCTGCCGGACGACCTCGCCCGTCTCCGCCGCGCGCTGCGCGCCGGGGGGCCGGAGCGCGTCGCGAAAAACTGAACCTTCCCAAGGGCCCGTTGTTAACCTCGCGACCCCATGACGTGGGTGTGACGAGATGTGACGGCGGGGAGCCTACTTTCGCCGCACGAAGCCATGTATGTTCGGTTCCACGGCCGCTTCGGTCGCCAGGACGCGACCGTCCGGTCGCCAGAAACGGGTCGCCGGCTCGGGGGAGCGGCGGCCGCAAACGCCCGCCGAACCCGGGGGCTTGAAACTGTGGAGGGCGCATCAATGGCCCAGACTGCATCCTTGCCGATCATCTCCGCCGAGAACGGCCTATCCCGCTACCTGGAGGAGATCCGCCGGTTCCCCATGCTGGAACCGCAGGAGGAGTACATGCTCGCCAAGAGCTGGCGCGAGCATGGCGACCGGGATGCGGCCCACCGCCTCGTCACCAGCCACCTGCGCCTCGTGGCCAAGATCGCCATGGGCTATCGCGGCTACGGCTTGCCGATCTCCGAGGTGATCTCGGAGGGCAATGTCGGCCTGATGCAGGCGGTCAAGCGCTTCGAGCCCGAGAAGGGCTTCCGCCTCGCCACCTATGCGATGTGGTGGATCAAGGCGGCGATCCAGGAATACATCCTGCGTTCGTGGTCGCTCGTGAAGATGGGCACCACCGCGAACCAGAAGAAGCTGTTCTTCAACCTGCGCAAGGCGAAGAGCAAGATCTCCGCGCTCGACGAGGGCGACCTGCGCCCGGACCAGGTGCGGATCATCGCCAAGCGCCTCGGCGTCACCGAGCAGGACGTGATCGACATGAACCGTCGCCTCGGCGGCGACGCCTCGCTCAACGCGCCGATCCGCGAGGAGGGCGATTCGGGCGAGTGGCAGGACTGGCTGGTGGACGAGTCCGCGAGCCAGGAGTCGCGCCTGATGGAGAGCGAGGAGGCCGACAACCGCCGCAAGGCGCTCGGCGAGGCGCTCGGCGTGCTCAACGAGCGCGAGCGCCGCATCTTCGAGGCGCGCCGGCTCGCCGACGACCCGATCACGCTCGAGGAGCTCGCCGAGGAGTTCGGCGTCTCGCGCGAGCGCGTGCGCCAGATCGAGGTGCGCGCCTTCGAGAAGGTGCAGAAGGCCGTCAAGTCCCGCGTCGCCGCCATGGAGCGCGCGCCCGCGGAAGCCGCCATGGCGGCCCACTGACGCGAGCAGCTGCGGTACAGCCGATGGCCGGGCGCAAGCCCGGCCATTTCGTGATCCCCTCACGGTCCGTCCGGCTGCAACGGCGCCCGCGCGCCGTGGCGGATGTGCAGCACGATCAGCGCATCCCTCTGGATGACATAGAAGATCAGGAGGGATATCGCACGACCGGCATGACACGAACGTGCGGCCGTTCCTTGAGCGGGCGACCCATGCCCGGAAAGCGCGCGAGCAGCGTGAGTGTCGACCTTATCTTCTCCTCGACGGCACGCGCGCCTGCCGAGTTTCGCTCGGCGAGGTAGGACGAAATCGAATTGAGATCGTTGACGGCACGCAGCGAATAGCGGACCCTCATCGCCGGAAGCGCGCGTACGCCTCCTCGACCTGGGCGTCCGTCGCGAATTCGCCTCGCTCGGCCTGGGCCAGAGCCTCGTCGACGGCCGCGAGCTCGTCCTCGCTTGCGACATGGGGATCGGCTCCGAGACGGTCGAGCGCAAGCAGCAGCTCGGCCGCCTCGTCCTGTCGTGCCGCCGGCCATCGCCGAACGACTGCGAGAGCCCGCTCCAGAAGATCACTCATCTCAAAACATTAGCACGGTCGACTGCTCGCGTCATGCGCCTACTCGGCCGATACGGCTTCTCCGTATTGCGCGTCGCTCACCTTCTCCATCCAGTCGACATACTTGCCGTCGAGCTCCTCCTGCATCGCGAGGTGCACCATGCGCATGCCGGGGCTGGCGCCGTGCCAGTGCTTCTCGCCGGGCGGGATCCACACGGTGTCGCCGGCACGGATCTCGCGCATGGGCCCGCCCCAGCTCTGCACCCGCCCGACGCCCCACAGGACGTGCAGGGTCTGGCCGAGCGGATGGGTGTGCCAGGCCGTGCGCGCGCCCGGCTCGAAGCTCACGCGGTTGGCGCGCAGCCGCGCCGGCGCCGGCGCCTCCACGATCGGGTCCTGGTGCACGGTCCCGGTGAACCAGTCGGCATTGGCGCGGCGCGTCGGCTTGGCGCCCATGCGGAAGATGTCCATGCGAGTCCTCCCTGTTCGACGGCGCGCATCATACCAGTTCGGGCCAGGGCACGATGGTGCTCTTGACGGTGCGCATCGCCATGGCGTCGGCGACCGCGTTGGACACGCCCTCCTCGGTGAAGGGATAGAGCGTCTGCATCTCGAGCCAGGGATACTTGTCGCGCGCGCGATAGAGCATATCCACGCCGAGCGGCAGGTCGTTGGCCGTGAACGCCCAGGAGCCGAGCACGTCGAGGTCCTTGGCGCAGATGCGGTGCCAGGAGGTCATGATCGCGCCCGCATCCGTGAACTGGCCCATCTCGACATAGGTGCCGCCGTCGCGCAGGAACTCGATGCCCTCGGGGCCGGCGCTCGGATGGCCCGAGCAGTCCATCACGAGGTCGGCGCCGAAGCCGCCGACGATCTCGCGCACCCGCGCGATGCGTGCTTCCGGCGTCGTCACCTGCGCGATGTCCACGGTCGCCTCCGCGCCGAACTTGCGCGCGAGCGCGAGCCGCGGCGCTTCCGGCGCGCCGACGCAGATCACGCGGCCCGCGCCCATCTCCTGCGCGGCCGCGACCGCGAGGATGCCGATCGGCCCCGAGCCCTGGATCACCACGGTCTGCCCCCACTTGAAGCGACCCGCCCCGATCGCGCGGTTGAAGGCGCGGATGCAGGAGGTGAGCGGCTCGGAGAGCGCGCCGAGCCTGAGCGGCATGTCGTCGTAGAGCTTGTAGACCTTGGTGCCGGGCAGCATCTCGAGGTCGACATAGACGTACTCGGCCCAGCCGCCCCAGAGATGCGGCGGCTTGTCGAAGCCGAGATAGCGCCCGTAATAGACGGGCGTCAGGCACTTGTTCGCGTTCTCGGGATAATGGACGCAGTAGTAGCAGCTGCCGCACGGCATCAGCGGCGGGATCATCACCTTGGAGCCGACGTCGAGCGGCTTCTCCATGAAGTCGGCGCGGAACTCCGCGCCCTTCTCGACGATCACGCCGCCGAGCTCGTGCCCGAGCGTGAACGGCCAGGGCAGCGGCTTCGGCCAGTGGCCCTTGAGGATGTGCAGGTCCGTGCCGCACACGCCGCAGGCGCCGATCTGGATCAGCGCCGCCTTGCGTCCGACCTTCGGCCACGGCACCGAGCGGATCGCCGGCGCGCTCCCCGGCCCCGCGAAGGTCGCGACACGGATCTCGCGCGGCATTGCTCTTCCTCCCACATCGACCCGTCATCCTGAGGCGCGAGGCTGCGAAGCCGCCGGGCCTCGAGGGACGACGGCTGACAACGACCGCGGCTACTGTCCCCAGGCCTTGAAGGCCTCTTCGAAGGCGCGCTCGCCGGGGGTGCCTTTCTCGATCGCCAGGATGGCGCGGCGGCCGTTGTTGTAGACGATCGGGATGTCGAACCAGGAGCGCTCCTTGAGGAGCTGCAGGTTGCGCTGCATGTCGCTCTCGACGGCGGAGAGGCCGACCAGGAAGAAGCCCGACGTGACCTTCACGGCGAGGCCGGCGAGCGGCGCGCCGCGGGTCTGCTCGGACTGCTTCATCAGGATGCCGGGCACGTTGGCGATGCCGCCGAAGGGAAAGTCGGCCGGCAGGTTGAAGGTGATCTCGATGGTGTGGCTCGCGGGCAGCGCCTGGTCGGCGTTGCGGCGGAGCGAGAACGTCATGGTCATGCGCCGCTCGGGCACCTCGAGGTCGGCGCGCACCGCGACGTCGGCGGGCTGGCCCGGCTGCGGCGACACCTGCTCGGTGCGCCAGATCGCCGAGCCGATATAGCGCTTGCCCTGCGGATCGGAGGGATCCTCCTCGTAGAGCACCACGCGCTGGGCGACGGCGGCGCCCGCCTGCGGCTGCGCGGGCGCATCGGTCTTGGGCTGGCCCTGCGCGGCCTGGTCCGGCTGGCCCACGCGGTCCGGGATCTTCTGCTTCGGCGGCGCGGCCTCCTTCCGGGTCACGGCCTGCTGCTTGCCGCGCACCGCGTTGAACACGCCCGCGATGCGCTCGCGCTGCCAGAAGGCGGTGGCGCCGAGTGCCAGAATGACCAGCACCGTCACGAGCGCCGCGACCAGCCCGACGCGCGAGCGGCGTGGCTCCTCTCCATAGGGCTCCGCCCCCATCGGACGCTGGCCGCGCATTCCGCGCGGCTCCGCCCGCTCGTCGAGGCCGCGCGGCGGCTCGG
>PQAH01000012.1 GCA_003105195.1 Bradyrhizobiaceae bacterium | reverse complement strand
TATCGCCGGCGCGCCGGCCGTGCGAGAACCGGGCCGGTTTGGACAAGGGAGCAAGAGCTCATGGTCACCGAGATCGCCCTGATCGACGTGAAGCCCGGGATGGAGGCGGAGTTCGAGGCCGGCGTGAAGGCGGCCGCGCCGCTGTTCCAGCGCGCCAAGGGCTGCCGCGGCATGGAGCTGCAGCGCTCGATCGAGAAGCCCGCCCGCTATCGCCTCCATGTGCAATGGGACACGGTCGAGGACCACACGGTCGCCTTCCGCGGCAGCGCCGACTTCGCCGAGTGGCGCAAGCTGGTCGGCCACTGCTTCGAGCGCCCGCCCGAGGTCGAGCACACGACCCAGGCCGTCAAGGGATTCTGAGGTCCGAGCCTAACCCGCGCGACGGCGCGTCTCGCCGAGCTGCGCGAGGATCTGCGTCACGATCGCCTCGGGCGCCGCGTCGATCGCGGCGACGATCGGCGCCTCGTCGGGGCCCGGCTCCTCCAGCGCGTCGAACTGGCTCTCCAGCAGGGCGGCCGGCATGAAGTGGCCGCGCCGCGCCGCGAGCCGCCGCGCGATCAGCGCCATCTCGCCCTTGAGATAGACGAGGCGCACGTCCGTCCGCCCGCCCGTCAGCACGTCGCGATAGCGGCGCTTGAGCGCCGAGCAGGTGACCACGCCGAGCCGGCCGGCGGCGCGCTGCGCGTCGATCCAGGCCGCGATGGCCGCGAGCCAGGGCGAGCGGTCGGCGTCGGTGAGCGGCGTGCCGCTCTTCATCTTCGCGATATTGGCGGGCGGATGGAAGCTGTCGGCGTCGCGGAACGCGCAGCCGAGCCGCGCCGCCAGCGCCGCGCCGACCGTCGACTTGCCGGCGCCGGCGACGCCCATGACGACCAGGGCCGCGAGCCCGTCGACGGCGCTCATGGCGTGCCGGGCTCCCGGTGGCCGCCGAAGCCCTTGCGCATGGCCGAGAGGATCTTCTCCGCGAAGGTGTGGTCCTGGCGCGAGCGGAAGCGCGCATAGAGCGCGGCGGTGAGCGCCTCGGCCGGCACCGCCTCCTCGATCGCGGTCGCGATGGTCCAGCGCCCTTCGCCCGAATCCGCCACGTGGCCCGAATAGGTCGCGAGCTCGCCGTCCTCCGCGAGGGCGGCCGCCGTGAGGTCGAGCAGCCAGGACGTGATGACGCTGCCGCGCCGCCACACCTCGGCGACGTCGGCGAGGTCGAGCCGCAGCGGATGCGCGAGCCCGGCATCGCCGGCATGCTTGAGGATGTCGAAGCCCTCCGCATAGGCCTGCATCAGCCCGTACTCGATGCCGTTGTGGATCATCTTCACGAAGTGGCCGGCCCCGTGCGGTCCGGCATGGAGATAGCCGTGCTCCACGCGCGGGTCGCGGCCGGCGCGGCCCGGCGTCGGCGCGAGCGCGCCCGGCCCGGGCGCGAGCGCGCGGAAGATCGGATCGAGCCGCTCCACCGCCGCGGCCTCGCCGCCGATCATCAGGCAGTAGCCGCGCTCGAGCCCCCAGACGCCGCCGCTGGTGCCGACGTCGAGATAGTGCAGATGTCGGCCGCCGAGCTCGCGCGCGCGCCGCACGTCGTCCTTCCAGAAGCTGTTGCCGCCGTCGAGGATCGTGTCGCCGGGCGCGAGCAGCGCCGCGAGATCGGCGACCGCCTGCTCGGTCGGGTCGCCCGCCGGCAGCATCAGCCAGACGGCGCGCGGCGCCTGCAGCCGCCCGACCAGCTCGGCGAGGCTCGCGGCCACCGCGACGCCCTCGGCGGCGAGCGCCTCTCCGGGCCCGGGATCCCGGTCGAAGGCGACGCAGGCATGCCCGTGCCGCAGGAGCCGGCGCGCGATGTTCGCGCCCATGCGGCCGAGGCCGACGATTCCCAACTGCATCGAGGATCTCCACGGCGGTTCGCGCCCGGCGCACAACACGGGAGTCGGCACCGCGGAGTCAAGCCGCGCTTGAACCGGACGCGCCGTGCCCGCGACTGAACGGGACTGCGAGTCGTGTCACGGGTCTCATCGAGATGAATCGGCGTGAACTCCTGCTCGGCGTCGCGGGCGCCGTCGCGGCCGGCACCGGCGCGTCAGCATCGCCGGATGCGGTGGCCGTGGTGCGCGCCGCCTACGAGGCCTCGCTGCAGGCCGATCGCCGGAAGGTCCCGCTGAGCGAGGAGAGCTTCCTCGCCCCGCTCTCGCTCCCCTTGCGCACGCTCTGGCGGGTGGCGCGCGGCCATCCCGCCCCCGGCATGCCGGCGGGTCCCAAGGTGCACGCCCTCTACGGGACCGCAGTGCTGCCCGGCCACGCCGTCACCCTTGCGCACGTCACGCTCGAATCGGCCGGGGCGTCCCGTGCCACCGTCGCGGTCGCGCTCACGGTGCGCGGCGCGCCGCGCCTCGTGCGCGTCGACCTCGTGCGCGAGGACGACGCCTGGCGCATCGCGAACTTCCGCTATCCGAACGACGACTATGTCGCCTTTCTCGAGCGCATGATGGCGCGGTGACCGCGAGCGAGGGCCCGATGACCTCCGCCGCAAGCTGCCGGATGCACGTCGCGCGCACCGTTCTCGCGGCCGGCGCGCTGCTGCTCGGCCTCGCCCCGGCCGCCGCGCAGGTCAAGAAGTTCGGCGACTGGCTGGTCGCCTGCGACAATGCCCGCGACTGCGCCGCCTATTCGCTCCGCCGCGGCACCTACAACGCCTACCTGCGCATCGCCCGCGGCGGCACGCCGGCCGCCGAGCCGGCCGTCACGCTCGCGATCATGACCGACAAGCCCTATCGCGTCACGATCGCCTCGGACGGAGCGGTCCCCCTCTTCCCCGAGGGCCCGACCGCCGCCGAGACGATCGAGCGCGACGGCTTCGTCCGCCTCACCCGCGAGCTCGCCCCCGACGCTCTCGCCGCGGCGCTGCGCGCGGCGACGAGCCTCGAGGTGTTCCACGTCGAGAAGCCGGCCGACTGGGAGGATCGCAAGATCGACGGCATCTCGCTCGCGGGCGCGCTGGCGGCGCTCGCCTGGATGGACGCGCGCCAGCGCCGCGCCGGCACCGAGACGGCTGCCGTGAAGCGTGGCCGCAGGAGCGTTGCCGCCATGCCGATGCCGCCCGCACTGCCCGGCGTCGCGGCGGCCCGACCCGGCGGTGCTCCGGCGCCCAAGCAGGCGCCGCCCGCCATCCTGGCGCGCGGCGACGCGGCCTGCGGCAAGGAGCAGAAGGACGGCGAGCTGATGGAGATCCACCGGCTCGGCACCGACCTGCTGCTCTACGGGTTCTTCTGCGGCGCCTACAGCAGCGCCTCGAGCCTCAACAACGCTTTCCTGATCGCTCCCGACGCCCGCCCCGAGGCGGCGCGCAAGCCGCGTTTCGTGCTGCCGCCCGCCGTGGCCGCCCTGCTCGCGCGCAACGAGCTCACGGGCCGCAAGGACTCGGCCTACAATGCCGGCTTCGATGCCAGGACCCAGGTGCTGGCCTCATTCAACCCGCGCCGCGGCGCCGGCGACTGCGGTGAGTTCGTCGAATGGGTCTGGACCGGGCGCGCGTTCCGGGTCGGGTCCGTGCACGTGATGCCCGAATGCGAGGGCATCCCGTCGAGCGACTGGCCGGCCGTCTACCGCACGACGCGCAGGTGAGGCCTTTTCCCGCCTGCTCCGCATGGGGACAGGATGACGGACGGCACCGGCTGAACCGGCCTGTCCGCGAGCCGGGGCCGGCTCACCGTCCGGGCGGGGCCGATCGGCCTCGTCCGGCCCCGAAACCGACCTCGCCACGTCCCTCGAGCCTGCCGGCGGCTCGCCCAACTGCGTGAATCGGAACCCCTGTTAACCCTCCGCTAACCATGCACCCGGCAAGAATTGCCTGGTGGAGCCGCGCGCCCGTCCCGGGCGCCGGGCGGATTCGGGCACATGAGCGACGTCACGGCAGGGTCGGGCAAGAGCGGCTTCGGGCTCGCCGCGCTTTCCGACATGGCCGCGGTGCTCAAGCGCGGCGACATCGGTCTCGCCATCGGCGTGATGGCGATCCTGGTGGTGCTGATCCTGCCGCTGCCGCCGATGCTGCTCGATTTCGCGCTGGCGATCTCGATCATCTTCTCGGTCCTGATCCTGATGACGGCGCTGTTCATCCACACGCCGCTCGAGTTCTCCTCGTTCCCGACCGTGCTGCTCATCGCCACGATGATGCGGCTCGCCCTCAACCTCGCCTCCACGCGCCTGATCCTCGCCGACGGCCACGAGGGCACCGCCGCCGCCGGCCACGTCATCGAAGCCTTCGGCCACTTCGTGATGAGCGGCAATTTCGTGATCGGGATCATCGTCTTCGCGATCCTGGTGATCGTGAACTTCGTGGTGATCACCAAGGGCTCGGGCCGCATCGCCGAGGTCGCGGCGCGCTTCAACCTCGACGCCATGCCGGGCAAGCAGATGGCGATCGACGCCGACCTCTCGGCCGGCCTGATCGACGAGAAGGAGGCGCGCACCCGCCGCAAGCACCTGGAGGACGAGAGCTCCTTCTTCGGCGCCATGGACGGCGCCTCCAAGTTCGTGCGCGGCGACGCCATCGCGGGCCTGCTCATCACCTTCATCAACGTGATCGGCGGCATGATCATCGGCATCGCCCAGCAGGGCATGCCGTTCGCCGAGGCCGGCCGCACCTACACGCTGCTGACCGTCGGCGACGGCCTCGTCTCGCAGGTGCCGGCGCTGATCGTCTCGACCGCCGCCGGCCTGCTCGTCTCCAAGGCCGGCGTCGTCGGCGCCGCCGACAAGGCGCTGCTCGCGCAGCTCTCGGGCTATCCCAAGGCGCTCGGCATGTCCTCGGCCGTGATGTTCGTGATGGCGCTGCTGCCGGGCGTGCCGATGACGCCGTTCGTCCTGCTCGGCGCCGGCGCCGGCGCGCTCGCCTACATGATCCAGAAGAACGCCCGCGTGGCCGCGGACGCGGCGCAGCATCAGGCCGCGATGGAGGCGGAGGCGGTCCCGCCCGCCGAGGAGCCGATCTCGGCCGCGCTCAGGATCGACGACCTCAAGATCGAGCTCGGCTACGCGCTCCTCCCGCTGGTCAACGGCCCGGACGGCACCGACCGGCTCACCGAGCAGATCAAGGCGCTGCGCCGCTCGCTCGCGGTCGAGATGGGCTTCGTCATGCCGGCGGTGCGCATCCTCGACAACGTCCAGCTCGAGGCCAATGCCTACCTGATCAAGCTCAAGGAAGTGGATGCCGGCTCGGGCCGCGTCTGGCCGGGCCAGTACATGGTGATGGACCCGATGGGCGCGCAGGTGCAGCTCCCGGGCGTGCACACCACCGAGCCGACCTTCGGCCTGCCCGCTACCTGGGTCGACGCCGTGCTCAAGGAGGAGGCCTCGATCAAGGGCTACACCGTGGTCGACGCCGCCACCGTGCTCGCCACCCATCTCACCGAGGTGCTCAAGAGCAACATGTCGGAGCTCCTCTCCTACGCGGAGGTGCAGAAGCTCCTGAAGGAGCTGCCCAAGGAGCAGGGCGAGCTCGTCAAGGAGATCGTGCCCGCCCAGATCACGATCTCGGGGATCCAGCGCGTGCTCCAGCTCCTGCTCGCCGAGCGCGTCTCGATCCGCGATCTCGGCACCATCCTGGAAGGCATCACCGAGGGGCTCGCGGTCACCCGCAACCCGACCTACCTGGTCGAGCACGTGCGGGCGCGCCTCGCGCGCCAGATCTGCGCCCAGTACTCATCCCTCGCCGGCTACCTGCCTTTGATCGCCCTGTCGGCGAAATGGGAGCAGGCCTTCGCCGAGTCGATCATCGGCCAGGGCGAGGAGAAGAGCCTCGCCATGCAGCCCTCCCGGCTCTCCGAGTTCATCACGCTGGTGCGCGAGCGCTTCGAGGATGCGGCCCGCCAGGGAGAGGCCCCCGTGCTCGTGACCTCCCCGGGGATCCGCCCCTTCGTCCATTCCATCGTCGAGCGCTTCCGCGCCCAGACGGCCGTTTTGTCGCAGTCGGAGATCCATGCCCGGGCCCGGCTCAAGACCGTCGGTTCGATCTGAACCGCACCCCCGGTTACCGCCGGTTCGGGCGGGGACAGACCGCTTTTGCCTCCCGGGCCGCGGACGGCCAAGAAACACAAAAAAAAACGGCCCGATCACGGATCCGCGAACGGTCTCACCGCGTTGTGATGGCCGAAAGGGGAGCGATTCCGCATCCCGATACGTAGATCACTCACGAGCAGTGGCCGCGCCTGAACCTTTTCCCGCGTCGTTGCGACCAATGATCGAGATGATGGGGAATGTGCCATGAACCATTCACTGGTTACCGCCGACCGCACCACCCACCTGAAGATCGTCGTCGTGGCCCTGATTGCCGCGATCGTGGTCGTGGGCGTGGGCGTCACGTCCCATGTGTCCAATTCCGATTCCCAGACCGCCGGCCTCGAGGCCCGCGGGCCGGTCATCAAGGCCGGCAAGCCCGTCGCGATCACCCGCCGCGACGACGCCGCCATTCGCTGACGCGGACCCCCGAACCACCGGACCCGCGCCGCGGATTTGTAAGAGACCTCCCGACTTCCCATCAGCGCGCCCCCGGGCGCGCTTCTTTTTTGCCGGCCGGCTACGGCGACCCCTCCGGGAAGCCCACGGGCGTCGTCGCCAGGAGGCGGCCCGTGTGGAGCATCGGGCCGGTCGGGACGTCGGTCGGCGAGCCGCCCTCCGGCTCGAGCGAGACGGCGTAGCGCGCGCGATAGAGGACGACCGGGTCGTAGGCCGCGATCGTGGTGCGCACCGTGTACTCGTCCGGCCCGAGCACGCCGAGCGAGCGCGGCGCCGCGAAGTCCTCCGGGATCATCCAGAGCTGGTAGCTCTTGCCGGGCTCCGGGCGGGGGGCCAGCAGGCGCGCCACCAGCGTGGTACGGGCGAGGTCGAAGGTGAGCAGCACCGCCGGCGCGAAGGGCTCCTTCTGCAGCACCGCGACATAGGCGGCGGGCTTCGGCACGCCGACTTGCACCTCGACGACCTTCTCGACCACCTCGGGCTTGTGACGCAGCTCCGGCGGCAGCAGGTCGGGCCTGACCTCGCGCAGGCCCGCGAAGGATCCGCCCGCGAGGACGAGCAGCACGAGCAGCAGGGCGAGGCGCCGCCAGGCGCGCATGCGCGCATGCGCGTGCGCGGCGTCGGGCGCGATCTCCGGTCCGGACACGGAGGCCGCGACGGCCTCGGGCGGCGGGTCCGCCGGCAGCGCCACCTCGGGCAGCCGCACCTCGTCGATCTTCTCGGTCTCGCCGAGCCGCGCCTTGATGCGATCGAAGTTTCCGGCCGGCGGCGCGACCGGTGCCAGCATGACGTGGAGCTCGCCGAGGCGCCGCTCCCAGGCCCGCACCGTCGCCGCGAAATCCGGATCGAGGATCATGAGCGCCTGCGCCTGCACGCGCTCGTCGCCGTCGAGCGTGCCGAGCACATACTCGGCGGCCAGCACGTCGCGATCCTCGGCCGCGGCGAACATCATGGTCCGAGCGTCGCCCGCATCTGCAGGAGCGTCTGCCGCAGCGACTCCTTCACGGCCTGGGCCGGCTGCGCGAAGCGCGCCGCGAGCTGGTCGCGGTTCCAGCCGCCCGAATAGGCGAGCAGAACCAACTGGCGCTGCGCGTCGTCGAGCCGGGCGAGGCAGGACAGCAGGTGCCGCAGCTCGTCGGTGACCTCGCTCGCCGCCTGGTCGAGAGCATCGAGCGAGACCTCGACCGGACCCGACGGATCCGGCGCGAACTGCGGGGTCCTGCGCGCGAGGTCGAGCGCGCGATCGCGCGCGATCGCCACCATCCAGGTCATCGGCGTGGCGCCCTTGGGATCGAAGGTGGCGGCGCTGCGCCAGATCTGCAGATAGGCTTCGACCAGCACGCGTTCGGCGATCTCGGGCTTGCCGAGGATGCGCAGCACGATGCCGTAGAGGCGGTCGCGCGTGGCCGCGTAGAGGCGCTCGAACGCCGTCTCGTCGCGGCGCGCGACCGCGGCGATCAGCCAGATGAGTTCGCCGGCCGTCAGCATCAACCAGCCCCCGATTCCCAGCCGCCGGAAGGCCCTGGATTTCCTCGCATTTCCGTCGACCCCGCGTCCGGTCTGACGCAGGATGCCCCCAAGCGTCCCACGCCGGCGCCCATTCCCCATGAGCGCCCTGTGAGTCATGGCGCCTTCACGGCGCTGACGCAAGGTGAAGGTCGCGAGGGACCGGCCGGCGCCGGCCGCCGATGCGTGGCTAGATCAGCGCGCCGCGGGCGCGCAGGCCGATATGGTCGAGCTCGGCCTGCTCGCGCGCGCTCTCGACGGCGCGCTCGCGCATCTGGTCGCGCTCGTCCAGGAGCTCGATCTTCTTGAGCTCCTCGAAGGCGTCGGCGAGCGCGCCTCGGGCGTCCTCGAGCTGGCCCTTGAGCTCGTCGGCGGAGCGCTTGAGGTTGTCGCGACGGACCATCGCGGCCTTGGCATAGGTCGGATAGGCGAAATGGCCCGGATCGTGGATCCCGGCCCGCTCCTGCTCGGTCGCGATCTCGCGCTCGAGATCGGCGGCCATGCGATCGAAGTCCGCGATCATGGCCTCGATCTGCGAAACCTTCCGCCGCTTCTCGTCGACCTGAAACTTCTTCAGGCGAATGAGGGTCTCACGCGACTTCATCGACATTCTACTCCCCAGAAGTCCCGAAAGCGCCCGTGGAGCCGGCCTGTGCGCGACTGCGAGAACCGGGCTCGACGCCGTTCGGACCGCAAATCTGGCAGCACAACGTTAGTTTTCTGTTGCCGGCTCGGCGAGAATCTCGGCGAGCCGTCGATACCCTTCGGTAAGACTCGTTGCTTCTTCCTTACCCTGGGCGAGGAACGCCTCCAGCGGCTTGTGGAGCGCGATCGCCTCGTCGACCTCGGCGCTCGATCCGGCCCGGTAGGCGCCGAGCCGGATCAGCTCCTCCATATCCGCATAGGTGGCCATCACCTGGCGCGCCCGGGTGATGGCCTGCACATAGGCCGGATCGGCCGCGCGCGGCATGGTGCGCGAGACCGACTTGAGCACGTTGATCGCCGGATAGCGGCCGCGCTCGGCGATCGCCCGCTCCATCACGATATGCCCGTCGAGGATGCCGCGCACCGCGTCTGCGATCGGCTCGTTGTGGTCGTCGGCGTCCACCAGCACCGTGAAGATCCCCGTGATGGTGCCCTCCTCGACGCCGGGGCCGGCGCGCTCGAGCAGGCGCGGCAGCTCGGTGAACACCGTCGGCGTGTAGCCCTTGGCGGTCGGCGGCTCGCCGGCCGAGAGCCCGATCTCGCGCTGCGCCATGGCGAAGCGGGTGACCGAGTCCATCAGGCAGAGCACGTCCTTGCCCGCGTCGCGGAAGGCCTCGGCGGTCGCCAGCGTCAGGTAGGCGGCCTGCCGGCGCAACAGCGCCGGCTCGTCCGAGGTCGCCACCACCACGACCGAGTGTTTCAGGCCCGCCTCGCCCAGATCGTCCTGCAGGAACTCCTGCACCTCGCGGCCGCGCTCGCCGACCAGGCCGATGACCGAGACCGCGGCCTCGACGTTGCGCGCGAGCATCGAGAGCAGCACCGACTTGCCGACGCCCGAGCCTGCGAAGATGCCCATGCGCTGCCCGCGGCAGCAGGTGATGAAAGTGTTGAGAGCCCGCACGCCGAGGTCGAGCGGCTGGCCGACCCGCCGGCGCGCATGGGCGGGCGGCGGCGGGTTGCGGAACGGATAGGGTTCGGGTCCGGCCGGCAGCGGCCCCTTGCCGTCGATCGGCTCGCCCATGGCATTGACCACCCGGCCGAGCCAGCCTGCCGAGGGCCTGACCGCCGGGGCGACGGCCGTGACCATGGCGCGGCAGCCGCGCCGCACGCCCTCGACCGCCCCGAACGGCATCAGCAGCGCATTGCTGCCCGAGAAGCCGACCACCTCGCACGGGATGACACGGCCCGGGCCGGTCTCGATCACGACCCGGGCGCCGACCGACATGGCATGGATCGGGCCGGCCACCTCGATCATCAGGCCGCGCACCCCGACCACGCGGCCGTAGATCTCGACCCCGTCGAGCTCCGAGATCTGCTCGGCCAGCGCCTTCATCGGCCTCCCCCGGCAGGTCGCCGCGGGGGCCCGGATCGGCAGGTCCGCCACGGCTCGGCTTTGGGCATGAACGCGGAGCCGCCTCGCTTAACCCAGCGTTTACCCGCTTCGTTAATCATTGCCGCATCGTCCTTGGGGTCATTCCGGACTTGCCCGGCCAGAATGGACGGGCGAATCCTGAGAGTCGGTTCACGCCGATTCTTAAAGTGAAGCATGAGCCGACGCGTGGCAAGAAACCCGCTCAGTTCCAACATTTTACGGCGATTCGGACGATTTCGCCCAGTAAATGCTTGGACTTGGGAATCAGGTTTTGTTAACCATTGCCCGGTAGCGTGCCGAGTCGATTGTCCCAAGGCGTTCCATCCAGGCCGCCCCTAAGGCGTGCCGACCTGAGCCCGAAGCGGCGAGGAAGGGGACTGGCATGCGCGTTCTGCTGATTGAAGACGATGGCGCGACCGCGCAATCGATCGAGTTGATGCTGAAATCCGAGAGTTTCAACGTCTACACGACGGATCTCGGAGAGGAAGGCGTCGACCTCGGCAAGCTCTACGATTACGATATTATCCTGCTCGATCTCAACTTGCCGGATATGTCCGGCTACGAGGTCCTGCGCACGCTTCGGGTTTCCAAGGTCAAGACTCCGATCCTGATTCTGTCGGGCCTCGCCGGCATCGAGGACAAGGTCAAGGGCCTGGGCTTCGGCGCCGACGACTACCTGACCAAGCCGTTCCACAAGGACGAGCTGGTCGCCCGCATCCACGCCATCGTCCGCCGCTCCAAGGGCCACGCCCAGTCCGTGATCCAGACCGGCGACCTGGTCGTCAACCTGGACACCAAGACCGTCGAGGTGAACGGCCAGCGCGTGCATCTCACGGGCAAGGAGTACCAGATGCTGGAGCTCCTCAGCCTGCGCAAGGGCACCACGCTCACCAAGGAGATGTTCCTCAACCATCTCTACGGCGGCATGGACGAGCCCGAGCTCAAGATCATCGACGTGTTCATCTGCAAGCTGCGCAAGAAGCTCGCCAACGCCTCGAGCGGCAAGAACTACATCGAGACCGTCTGGGGCCGCGGCTACGTGCTGCGCGAGCCCTCGGACGACGAGGCGCGCATCCCGGCCTGATCCCCCGAGCTCTCGAGGAGCCTCCAGGGCTCTTTCCTCCCGACTCGGACCGTTCCGGACCCCGCCCCCTGGGCGGGGTTTCTCTTTGTGCGGTCCCCTCGCGCAGCCGTCTCGCGCCTGTCTCATGCCCGCAGCGCCGGTCGTCGGGCGGCCCGAAATCCGGAGCGCCGAGGTTCCGCGCCGATGGCCGACAACGGCTTGAACTGATTGCGTTATGGCCGCGTCTTCCGGATCCCCCGTCATTCAGCTTGCGTTCATGTGCGCCTCGCCATGGTGACCGCAACAGGAGCGGCGACTCCGCGAAGATTCCAGGGGGAAACGTCATCCCGAGCGATTGCAGAGCGGCCGTCCGGCGACGTCGCGGCGGAGCAGGGATTTCTTGCACCCATGGCCCGGCATCCGACACCCGCAAGGGCCCGGCTCGGCGCTCCACCTGACCTGAACCTCGACAGCCAGACCTCAGCAACAAGACCTCAGCAGCAAGACCTCAGCAACAAGACCTCAGCAACAAGACCTCAGCAGCAAGACCTCAGCAGCAAGACCTCAGCAGCAAGACCGGTGTGATGGCCCGCCGACACGAAGCCTCCAGCTCCAATCTCCATCGTTTCCCCACCAAGCGCGCCGGGCAGTCGCGGCCGGTCGCTCACCTGCGGACCGTGGAGGATCTGCCGGGCGTGCTCGAGTCCTTCGAGGCGGCCGCGGGCCGGCGCCAGGTGCTGACCTGGCCGGGCGACAACCGGATCCGCTGGGCCGAGGGCGAGCGGCTGCATCATCTCTTCGAGCGCTCGGCGGCCCGCTTCGCCGACGCCCCCGCGGTCGTCACCGACACCATGGAGCTGAGCTATCGCGAGCTCGACGCGCGCGCCAACCGGGTCGCGCGCCACCTGATCGCCTGCGGCGTGCGGCCGGGCGACCGCGTCGCCCTGCTGTTCGACCGCACGGTCGAGACCTATGTGGCGCTGCTTGCGGTGCTCAAGGTCCATGCCGCCTATGTGCCGCTCGACGCCGGTTTCCCGGTGGAGCGCCTGCGCTTCATCCTGTCCGACGCCGGCGTGAAGACCGTCGTCTCGATGTCGACCATGAGCGAACGGCTGGACAGTCTCGAGGCCGAACGCATCCTGCTCGACGCGGCTGCCGACGAGATCGCGGCACGCTCCTGCGCGCCGCTTGGCGCCGACGAGGTCGCGCCGCCCGCCGACCAGACCTGCTACATCCTCTACACCTCGGGCACGACCGGAAATCCGAAGGGCGTCGTCGTCGAGCATCCCAGCATCTGCAATTTCGTGCGCGTGGCCGCCGAGATGTACGGCTACGCGCCCGGCGACCGTGTCTACCAGGGCATGACCATCGCCTTCGACTTCTCGGTCGAGGAGACCTGGGTGCCGCTGATGGCGGGCGCCACCCTGGTGCCGGGGCGCAGCGGCATGACCCTGGTCGGCGAGGAGCTCGCCGAGTTCCTGCACGAGCGCCGCGTCAGCGTCATGGCCTGCTGCCCGACCCTGCTCGCGACCATCGAGCGCGAGCTGCCGCAGCTGCGCATCCTGCTGGTCGGCGGCGAGGCCTGCCCGAAGAACCTCGTCTCCCGCTGGCACCGCGCCGGCCGCACCATCCTCAATTCCTACGGGCCGACGGAAGCGACCGTCACGGCGACGCTGACCGAGCTCACGCCCGACCGGCCCGTGACCATCGGCGTGCCGCTGCCGACCTATGCGATCGTGATCCTCGAGTCCGCGAGCGACCGCCTCGCCGCGGACGGCGAGCTCGGCGAGATCGGCATCGCCGGCATCGGCGTCGCGGCCGGCTATCTCAACCGCGACGAGCTCACCGCGAAGAAGTTCATCCGCGACTTCCTGGAGCTGCCCGGCAACCCGTCCGGCCGCATCTACCGCACCGGCGACCTCGGCCGCATCAACGACGAGGGCGAGATCGAGTATCACGGCCGCATCGATACCCAGGTGAAGATCCGCGGCTATCGTATCGAGACCATCGAGATCGAGCAGGTGCTGCTCGAGCTGCCGCAGATCGCCCAGGCGGCCGTCACCATCTTCGAGCCCGAGCCGGGGCTCCCCGAGCTCGTGGCCTACTACGCCCTCAAGCAGGGAGCCGCGCTCGCGCGCAACGAGATCGCGCAGGCGCTGCGCCGCCGGCTGCCCGCTTACATGGTCCCGGCCTATCTCGAGGAGCTCGACGCGATTCCGATGTCGGCGAGCAACAAGGCCGACCACAAGCGGCTGCCGAAGCCGACCGGCCCGCGCTGTCCGACCGGCGGCGCCGTGGTCGCGCCCAAGACCGAGACCGAGCGTCTGCTCGTGCGCGTGCTCGCCGAGGTGCTGCGGACCGAGGGCGTCTCGACCGAGGCGCACGTCTTCGACGATCTCGGCGCGAACTCGCTGCTGATGGCGCGCTTCTGCGCACGCGTGCGCCAGCATCCGCGCCACGCGAGCCTGTCGATGCGCGACATCTACACGCATCCGACGATCGCGAGCCTCGCGGCCCATCTCGACGCGGCGGGCGAGCAGGAGATCGCGACGACCGTCGCGGAGCCGTTCCACGTCCCCTCCGACCTCTCCTACTGGACCTGCGGCTCGGCGCAGCTCGCCTTCTTCGCAGCCTATGCGCTGTTCGGCCTGTGGATCTTCGACGCCGGCCTCGACTGGACCTACGCGGCCGCCGCCGACCCGCTCGCGCTCTATCTGCGCGGCGTCGTCTTCGCGGCCGCCTCCTTCCTCGCGCTCGCGGGCCTGCCGGTCGCCGCGAAGTGGCTCCTGGTCGGTCGCTGGACCGAGGAGCGGATCCCGCTCTGGAGCCTCCGTTACTTCCGCTTCTGGATGATCAAGACGCTGCTGCGGACCTCACCGATGATCGCCTTCATCGGCTCGCCGCTCTACAGCGCCTATCTGCGGCTGCTCGGCGCCAGGATCGGTCGTAACACCGTGGTGGCGAGCCGCTTCGTTCCGGTCTGCACCGACCTGATCGCGATCGGCGACGATACGGTGCTGCGCAAGGACTCGATCCTGCTCGGCTACCGCGCCCAGTCCAACTTCATCCATACGGGCCGCGTCGAGATCGGCCGCAACGCCTTCGTCGGCGAGGCGAGTGTCCTCGATATCGACACCCGCATGGGCGACGATACCCAGCTCGGCCACGGCTCGTCGCTGCAGAGCGGCCAGCGCATTCCCGACGGCAGGCGCTGGCACGGCTCCCCCGCGGTCGAGACCTCCTCCGACTATTGCCCGATCGAAGCGAGGCCCTGCACGACGTTGCGCCGCGCCGTCTACTCGGCGCTGCAGCTCGCCGGCCTGTTCGGCATCGCGGTGCCGCTGCCGATCGTCGGCCTCGTCGCCTGGGAGCATGCCGCCGCGCAGGCGACCGGCAGCACGGCGAGCGCCTTCGACGCTACGCTCACGACCATGCTCGCGATCTCGGCGACCGCCTTCCTCGGCTCGCTCCTCGCCGCGCTCGCCGCCGTCTACGCGGTGCCGCGGCTCGCCAACCTGTTCCTGCGCCCCGGCCGCACCTATGTGCTGTTCGGCGTCCACCACTGGCTGCAGAGCGTGGTCTCGCAGGTCAGCAATGCGCGCTTCTTCAACGTGCTGTTCGGGGACAGCTCGTTCATCGTGCACTACACGCGCTTCGTCGGCTGGAACCTGAACCGCGTCGAGCAGACCGGCTCCAATCTCGGCACCAACCAGAAGCACGACAACCCGTTCCTGTGCGACA
This sequence comes from Bradyrhizobiaceae bacterium, assembly GCA_003105195.1. Lineage (GTDB taxonomy): Bacteria > Pseudomonadota > Alphaproteobacteria > Rhizobiales > Xanthobacteraceae > FEB-22. The sequence goes on along the minus strand of PQAH01000012.1, from coordinate 19,024 downwards.
TCGGCAGCGCCACCATGGTCTCGGACGGCCTGTCGATGATCAACATGGACATGTCGAGCTCGTCCTTCCGGCTCGCGACCACGCGCATCGGCGACGACAACTATCTCGGCAACAACATCCACTATCCGCCGGGCGGCCGCACCGGCGCCAACGTCCTGCTCGCCACCAAGGTGATGATCCCGGTGGACGGGCCGGTGCGCGAGAACGTCGGCCTGCTCGGCTCGCCGCCCTTCGAGATCCCGCGCATGGTCGACCGCGACCGCGAGATGAACGCCGCGATCGGCCCGGAGCAGCGCCGCGCCCGCCTGCGCGCCAAGAACCTGCACAACCTGGTCACGGCCTCGCTGTTCCTGCTGAGCCGCTGGATGTTCTTCTTCGCCACGCTGGTCGCCTGGCAGGTCGCGCTGCTGCACCATTCGCGCTACGGCGTCTTCGCCCTGTTCGGCGCGATGGCGGCGCTCGCGGTCGGCATGGTGCTCTATTTCGTGCTGCTCGAGCGGGCGAGCACCGGCTTCCGCCGGCTCACGCCCAGGATCGCCTCGATCTACGACCCCTATTTCTGGTCGCACGAGCGCCACTGGAAACTCTCCGACACGCCGATCATGCAGCTCTTCGCCGGGACCCCGTTCAAGAGCCTGATCCTGCGCATGGTCGGCGTGAGGATCGGCCGCAAGGTCTACGACGCCGGCTGCGCGATCACGGAGCGCACCCTCACCGAGATCGGCGATTACGCCAACCTCAACGAGGGCAGCGTGCTGCAGGCCCATTCCCTCGAGGAGGGCGTGCTCAAGTCGGATCACATCCGGCTCGGCAAGGGCTGCACGCTCGGTCCCGCCGCGTTCGTGCACTACGGCGTGACCATGGGCGACCACGTGGTGATCGACGCCGACTCCTTCCTGATGAAGGGCGAGACCCTCGACTCCCACACCGGCTGGCGCGGCAATCCGGCCCGCCTGGTGCGAGGTGCGCCGCGCGAGGAGTTCGGCCCCTGCATCACGGACGACGCGGCGTGGGATCCGGCGCTTGCCGCGCGCATCGCCGCGGAGTGACCCCGCGGAGGTGCGCCGACGCGAACGCTGCGGCGCATGAGAGCTTGAGATCGTTCCGATTCCCAGCGAGCGACCCGCAACCGTGCCGAAGCAGGTCAGACTGGCCGACGTCACCGCCGCGAACCGGCAGGCGGTGAAGGACTTGAAGCTGGCCCCCGACCAGGAGGACCTGGTCGCCAGCAACGCCGAATCCCTTGCCGACGCCCGCCGCAACCGCTTCGCCCGGCCGCGCGCGGTCTATGCGGGCGACGAGCTGGTGGGCTTCCTGATGTACGACGCGCCCGACTCCGCCGAGGAACCCGACGAGGCGACCATCTACCGCTTCATGATCGACCGCGCCCAGCAGGGCAAGGGCTACGGTCGCGCCGCCCTGGAACTGGCGCTCGCGGAGATTCGACAGGTGCCGGGCATCGCCAGGATCCGGATCCTGTACATGCCGGGCAACGACGTGGCGCGTGCCTTCTATGCGAGTCTCGGATTCGTCGAAGTCCATCACGATGACGACGGCGAGGTGGTCGCGGAACTGAGGCTGTGACCGCGTCCACCGCCGCAACGCAAGACCCGCGTCTCGCGCGCGACCTCGCGGCGCTCGCGCGTCCGGGACTGCTGGTCGGCCACCGTGTGATCCTGCCCGGCGACGAACGGGCGCTCCTCGACGGCGAAGCCGCCGCGATGGCGACACGCCCGTTGGCGGCGCGGCGCGCGAGCGGCGCCGCCCGCCTGGTCGCACGCGCGCTGATGGAGCAACTCGACATCGCGCCGGTCGCGGTGCCGCCCGGCCCCGCCGGCGCTCCGGCCTGGCCGCCCGGGATTATCGGCTCGCTCGCGCATGACGACACGGTCGCGCTGGCGGCCCTCGCCCGCGGCCCGGAAATACGCGGGGTCGGCATCGACATCGAGCCCGCCGCCCCGCTGCCGCCCGAGATGCGCGATCTCGTCGTCACGGCGCAGGAGCACGCGAGCCTCGCCCGCGATCCGTTCGCGGGGCGGCTGCTCTTCGCCGCCAAGGAGGCCGTCTACAAGGCGGTTCAGCCGCTCGACGGCCTGTTCCTCGAGTTCCACGACATCACCGTGAACCTCGCGGCCGGCCGCGCCGTGGTCCGCAACGGCCGCGTCGTCGCCCTCGGCCTCTGCGTCTCGACGCATCTGGTCGCGCTGGCGGTGGTCTGACCCCCTCGAAGGTCAGCGGCACGCGGCGAGGATCGCCGGGTCGATCGCCTCGAGCTGCCGCATCGCGCTCTCGTAGCCGTCCTGCACCACGTCGGGATACCGGCTCCAGTCGAGCAGGCCGACGCGCCGCAGCGTCGGCCGGAAGCAGAGATCGGCGCGCCCGCGCATCTCCCGCTGGCGGCCGAGCGACTGCAGGAAGCTGGCATTGACCAGGATCTCCGGCAGGGTCGGCAGGGCATAGCGGCGGCGCGCCTTCGGCCGCAGCCGGTCGGCGAACAGCGCGCCGGCGTTCGGCACCCATTCGAGGTCCACCGTGCGCTCCACCTCGGCCATCAGGTCGACCGCGATCACGGTGCGCGGCATGAACCGGTCCATGACGTCGACCGGCAGGTTGTTGACGACACCGCCGTCGATGTGCAGGTGACCGCCGAGGATGATCGGCGGCAGGGCGCCCGGGATCGCGTAGCTCGCGAGCACGCTCTTCGCCAGCGGCCCGCGCGTCAGCACGGCCTCCGAGGCGGCCGAGTAGTTGGCGGCCACGCAGTAGTAGGTGATCCAGGTGTCCTCGATGTCGATGTCGGCGCCCGCGACCTCGCGCACGGCGGCCTCCGTGATCGCCTTGGTCTTGCCGCCCTTGATCAGCGAGACCAGCGGCAGGAAGTTGTAGTCGCTGGTCGGGCCGCCCGAGTCCACGAAGGCCGCGCGCCCGGCCGCGACCAGCGCCTCGCCGGTCAGGTCCATGGCGCGCCAGGCGCCCATCACCGAGCCGATGCTCGCTCCGCCGATCACGTCCGGCGCGATTCCGGCCTCCGCGAGCGCGTTCATCACGCCGATATGGGCGAAGCCCCGCGCGCCACCGCCCGAGAGCACGAGGCCGACGCTGCGGCCCGCCAGGATGCGCGCGAGCCGCCGCATGTCGCCTTCGCGCTGCGGACGGACATGCAGGTGACGCGTCATGCCGGTCGGCGCGAGCCAGCGCGCCGTGCGGGTCGGGCTGCGCGTGTCGGCCGCGTGCAGCAGCACCAGCGTCCGGGTCGCGGTCGCGGCCTGCGCCGGAGCGGGCGCGTCCATGCCCGGCCACGGCTCCGCTTCGGCGCGCGCCAGCAGCACGATCTCGTCGGCCTGCTGCAGGCAGCGCTCGCTCCAGGCGTCGCCGCGCCGGTCCGCGACCAGGAACAGCGCGGCGCTGCCCGCCTCGGCCGCGTCGAGCCACGGCGTCACCGGCCCCTCGGGGTCGAGCACCCGCGCGCGGTCGGCGCGCGAGAAGGTCGCCGCGAAGTCGGCCGCGCCGAGCACCGTCACGGGCCCGCCATGGGCTTCGCGGAATCCGGCGAGCTTGCGCGCGAAGGCGGTCGCATCGAGCCCGTCCGAGACGGGCACGAGGCAGATCACCACCGGCTCGCTCGGGTGCCGGCGCGTCGCGGCCGCGCGGCGGAAGCGGTCGACCACGGTACGCATGACCGCGAAGCCGACGTCCGGCCGCTGCGCCATCACGCCCTCGAAGGTCGCGCGCGTCATCTTCACGATCACCGAGTTGCGCACCGCGACCACGGTGGCGGAGCGCGAATCGCCGGTCATCAGGGCGAGCTCGCCCACGGTCTCGCCGCGGGCGACGTCGCCGACCACCCCCACGCTGCCGTCCTCGCGCGCATGCAGCGCGCGCAGCCGGCCGCTGATCACGAAATAGACGTCGTCCGAGCGATCCCCTTCGCGGAACAGCGTCGCGCCGGCGGCGAGATCGATGAAGGCGAGCTCGGGTTCGATGTGCGCGATCAGGGCGGGGTCGTCGATCCGGAAGAAATCGCGCAACGTCGCGCGCAGGCGCTCGCGGTTCGCCGCCGCGCGCGCCGTCGCTTGCGGGTCGCCGACCGGGCTTGCCGTGACACGAACAGGATTCATGGCCCACCACCGCGCAGCCGCGCTGCGCTTACTCCATCAAACCACTTCCGCCCCCCAGGGCGCGAGATTTTAGGTGTCGCGGCCGCCGGGAAGGTTCAGAAGCGGGCAACGCCCGAGCCCGCTACCGCTTCACGATGCCGTGACGGCGAAGTGAGGCCGATGCGGCCGGGCCCGCTCAGGCCGGCCGTGCGGCCCCTTCGTACATGAAGGTCATGGGCTTCGGCCCCGGCATGTAGCCGGTCTCGAGGCGCTCGATGCGGAATCCGGACCCGGCGATCAGCTCGGTGATCGGCCGGTTGAGGTGGCATCCGCCAGCGAGGTGCTTCCACGCGGGAGTGAGCGCGTCCTGCCAGCGCCGCACCCTCGGATCCGGCGCGAGGCCGTGCTCCACGAACAGGAGGCGCCCGGCCGGCTTGAGCACGCGCCGCATCTCGCCGAGCGCCGCGCGGGCGTCGGGGATCGAGCAGAGCGTCCAGGTCGTGACGATGGTGTCGACGCTGCCGGTGGCGAGCGGGATGCGCTCTGCGGAACCTTCCACCAGGTCGACCGGCGGCGCGGCGCCTGACTCGCGCGCCCAGCCGAGCAGCCGCGCCGAGGGATCGAGCCCGATCACCCGCGCGACCCCGCCCCCGTAGAACGGCAGGTTCAGGCCCGAGCCGACGCCGACCTCGAGCACGCGTCCCTCCGCTGCGGGGACCACGCGTCGCCGATACGCGGCGAGCCGATCCTGGCGCATCGCGAGGTGGATCAGGAGCGGCAGGACGCGGTCGTGATAGAAGCCCATGTGGCACTCCTCCCGCGCTAACCGGCGAGAAACCCGCGTGCGGCGACCGCGATGACGGCCAGCGCGTCCACCGTCCCCTCGGCCTCGCCCTTCTCGAAGTCTCCCTCGATACTGGCCATCTGGTTGGTGACATGGGCAAAGCACAGCACCGGCTTTCCCCGCACCGCCGAAAAGGCATAGAGCGCCGCCGCCTCCATCTCGACGGCGAGCAGCCCTCTCTCGCGCATGGCCTCGACCGCGGCGACAGTCTCCCGGAACGGCGCGTCCGTCGTCCAGGTGCCGCCTCTCAGGACCGGGACGGGCAACCGGTCGAAGGCGCCGTCGAGGCGCGCCAGGAGCGCGCCGTCGGCCATGCTGAACTCGGCCGGCGGGGCATAGTGGTAGCTGGTGCCCTCGTCGCGCAGCGCACGTTCGATGAGCACGAAATAAGGCGGCTGACGAACCGGGACGAGCTGTCCCGCCGATGTCATGCTGACCAGAAAGCGGCAGCCCGAAGCGAACAGCTGCTCCGCGACCAGCACCGCGAATGAAGCGCCGACCGCGCAACCGACGAAGCCGAGCTCGATGCCGTCGACGCCCGCCCGGTGGAGCTCGGTATGGTAGCAGGCCCACGTGTCGTCGCGACGCGCCGCGCCGGTCGCGCAGAGCCGCCGCACGATGTCGCCGTCCGGATCGAGGACGCAGACCGCGGGCACCTCGCCGGCAGGCAACGATTTCTGGCGCCTGGCCTCCCGCAGCAAGCCGTCCGGTGTGAACACGGAGGCCGCGGGATAGTCCTTGCCGCGCAGAATCGGCGGGAGATCGTCCGGTCCGCCGGGTGCATGCGTGCTCATGTCCGGGGTCCGTCAGGCCGACCGTTGGGCCCGTGCTTCGGGCGAGGCCGCGATCGCATCGAAGCCGGCGAGCACGCTGTCGATCTCGTCGGCGGTTGTCGACCGGCCCAGGCTGAACCTGATCGCGCCCATGCCGACGGCGGGCGGCACGCCCATGGCCTCCAGCACGGGCGACAGCTCGACGCGACCGGCGTGGCAGGCCGAGCCCGTGGAGGCCGCCACGCCATCCAGCTGCTGCAGGATGTCCGAGCCGATCCGGCCCACGAAGGATACGTTGAGCGTATTGGCCAGGCGGAGCTCGGGGTGGCCGTTGAGAACCACCCGGTCTCCGAACCGTTCCTGCAGGCCGCGCCAGAGGCGATCACGCAGCCTTCGGATCCGCGGCATCGGCGCGAGATCCTGCGCGAGCCTGCAGGCCGCGCCCAGCCCGGCGGCGAGAAGGGCGCTTTCCGTCCCGGCGCGCCGGCCGCGTTCGTGGCCGGCGCCATGGATCAGCGGTTCGAGCCGGATGCCGGCGCGGACATAGAGCGCACCCACGCCCTTGGGCGCATAGAGCTTGTGGCCCGCGATGCTGAGCAGGTCCACCCCCAGGGCATCGACCCGCGTCGGCAGCTTGCCGGCCGATTGTGCGGCATCGGTGTGCAGGGGAATTCCATGCTCGCGCGCGATGCCGCCGATCTCCTCGATCGGCTGGATCGTGCCCACTTCGTTGTTCGCGTGCATGATACTGATGAGGGTCGTCCGGGGCGTGATGGCTCTCCGGACCGCATCGGGATCGACCCGTCCGGTCGCGTCGACCGGAAGACAGGTGACCGTCGCGCCGAACCGCTCCAGGAACCGGCACGGCATGAGGACCGCCGGGTGTTCGACGGCCGTGGTGACGATGTGCCCGCCCGCCTCGCGCGCCGCGAGCAACACGCCCTTGATCGCCAGGTTGTTGGCTTCGCTGCCGCCGCTGGTGAAGACCACCTCGTCGCTCCGGCAACCGAGGAGCGCCGCGACCTCCGCCCGTGCGCACTCCAGGGCGAGCCTTGCCGGCGTGCTCGCCCAGTGGCCGCTCGACGGGTTTCCGTAATCCCGCCCCAGGAGCGGCGTCATGACTTCGGCCACGACGGGGTCGATGGGCGTGCTCGCGTTGTAGTCGAGATACACGCGGCCCGCCGGCACCATCAGAACACCAGCACCTTGTCGGCCGCGGCCGTGGCCGCGGCGAGCTCGTCCATGGTGCTGCGCCGCGCGCCCTCCAGGAGGTCGGCCTCGCCGTAGCCGCGCGCGTCCATGCAGGTCCCGCAGAGCAGGACCTGCCCCTTGCCGGACAGGATCCGCTTCAGCATCAGCTCGACATTGTAATAGCCCTGCGGCGTCTTCTGGTTGGCTTTCGCGGCTGCGACCGCGTCCGCCATCAGGAACACCTTGATGTCCCCGTCCGGATGGCTCTTGAGCAGCGTCTGCGCGAGTCGCAATCCGTTGTAGGTGCGCTCGGTGCCGTAGGGTGGGTCGTTGAGGATGAGAAGCGCTTTCATGCCGCGTGCTCCCGGGTCGCCTGAACCTGGCGTGGCGACGCGACCGGAAGGCCCGCGCGGTTCCACGCCTCCATGCCGCCGCGCAGTACGCGGACGGGACCGAAGCCGGACTGCCGCAGCAGCTCGGCAGCCTTTGCGGAGCGCTTGTCGGTCCGGCACACGACCGTGATGCCGTATTGCGCCGTCGGCGGAAGTTCGCCGAGCCGGCGCTCCAGCGCGTCCAGCTGAATGTTGACGGCGCCCCGGATGTGGCCCAGCGGGCCCGCGAGCTCGTCCGGCCCGCGCACGTCGAGCACGAGCGCTCCCGCCGCGAGATCGCGGGCGAGCGCCTGGGGCTCGACCCATGCGGCGTCCTGCGTGCCCCGCAGGCGGCGGACGATCGGCGGGAGCAGCACCATGAGCGCCAGCGCCGCCAGGGCGAACAGCCCGTACCGGATCGCGTCCTGGCGTCCGGCGAGCGCCTCGCGGCCGGCATGGCCGAGCCAGGTGTAGGCCGCCGCTCCCGGGACCATGCAGATCAGGGACGCGAGGACATAGTGCGGCAGTGGGATGCGGGTCAGGCCGAGCGCGTAGTTGGTGAGGTTGAACGGGAACAGCGGCACCAGGCGCGCCAGCGCGACGAAGCGCCAGCCCTCGGCTTCGACGCCCGTGACCAGGGTCTCGAGCCGCCGCCCGGTCCTGCGCCGCACCCAGTCGCCGACGACGTACTGGGCGGCCAGGAAGGCGAGCGTCGCGCCGAGCGTCGCCCCCGCGAGGTTGAGCACCGTCCCCCACAAGGGTCCGAACAGCGCCCCGCCGATCAGGGCGAACAGCGCGCCCGGGACGAACAGCAGGGTGCCGATCGCGAACAGCACGACATGCGCGGCCGGCCCCCACGGGCCGAGGCCGCGCACGAAGCCTTCGATCGCCTGCGCGTCGAGATGCTGCCCGTTGAGCGCGAGCAGGATCCCGGCCGCCGCCAGGAGCGCGACGAGGGCCAGACGCGGAAGAGCGCGGCGCAGGATCATTCGGCCGCCTCCCGGCGTCCCAGCGGATAGGTGCGGGCATCGTCGCGGAACGGCTGCATCAGCATGCGGTCGAGCCGCAGCTCGCAGGGGTCGCGGAACTGGTCGATGCCGATGGTCATGCCCTCGTGCCCGGCCGCCGGCTCCGCCCGGTAGGTGCCGAACAGGCGGTCCCACCAGGGCAGGTTGAAGCCGAAATTGCTGTTGGTCTCGCGCTGCAGGATCGAGTGATGCACGCGGTGCATCTCGGGCGTCACGACGATCCAGCGCAGCACGTGGTCGAGCCGGGCCGGGAGCCGCACATTGCCGTGGTTGAACATCGAGGTGGCGTTGAGCAGCACCTCGAAGACCAGCACCGCGACCGCCGGCGTGCCCAGCGCGGCGACCACGCCGAACTTGATCAGCATCGAAAGCAGGATCTCGATCGGGTGGAAGCGGATGCCGGTGGTGACGTCGAACTCGAGGTCGGCGTGGTGCATGCGGTGCAGCCGCCAGAGCGCCGGCACCGCGTGGAACAGCACGTGCTGCAGGTAGATCGCGAGATCGAGCAGGACCACCGCGGCGACCGCCGCCACCAGGTAGGGCACCTCGAAGGCGTTGAACAAGCCCCAGCCGCGCGTCTCGGCGAGAAGCGCGACGCCGACCGCCGCCGTGGGAAAGACCAGGCGCACCAGCAGCGTGTCGAGGATCACCACGCCCAGGTTGCCCGGCCACCGCACGAGGCGGCCGTGCGCCTGCGCCCGGCGCGGGGCCAGGATCTCCCACAGCGCCATGGCGCCCAGCACCCCCGCGAAGGTCGCGAGGCGGATGACCGGCTCCTGCGCGAGCACGACGTCCGGCATGAAACGCCCTCTATCCTTGTCTTGTCTCTTGGCCTTGTCTCTTGGCCTTGTCTCTTGACGCGTCGACGGCGTCCGCGATATTCAATAATTATATTGAATGATAAGTGGATCGTTCGCGATGTCAAGCCGAAGCCCGAAGCAGGTCCTCTTCGCCCAGTTCGCGGCGGTCGCGAAGGCGGCGGCGCACCCGTTGCGCCTCGCCATTCTCGAGCAGCTCGCCCAGGGACCGCGCAGTGTCGAGGTGCTCGCCGACCGCACCGGCGTTGCCGTCGCCAACGTCTCGCAGCATCTCCAGCACATGCGTCGCGCCGGCCTGACGACGGCGCGCCGCGAGGGCAAGTACGTCTTCTACTCGCTCGCCGATGAGGCGGTGCTGGACCTGCTCGCGACCTTGCGCCGGGTGGCCGAGCGCAACCTGGCCGAGGTCGAGCGCGTGGTGCGCGACTACTTCGAGAAGCGGGACGACTTGGCGCCGGTCTCGCGCGCCGAGCTGATGCGGCGGCTGAAGGACCGCGAGGTCGTGCTTCTCGACGTGCGTCCCGAGGACGAGTTCGCCCTGGGGCACTTGCCGGGCGCGCTCAACCTGCCGCTCGCGGCCCTGCAGAAGCGGCTCGGCGCGCTCCCGCGCGACCGCGAGATCGTCGCCTACTGCCGCGGTCCCTATTGCGTGCTCTCCTACGAGGCGGTGGCCGCGCTGCGCGTGCGCGGCTTCAAGGTGCGCCGGCTCGAGGACGGCTATCCCGAGTGGCGCGCCGCCGGCCTGCCGGTGGAAGGCGCGGCGGCGTCATAGCCGGTTGGGCGAGGCGATGACCGGAAATGCCGTTTCCCGCTACGACTTCTGCGCCAGCAGGAAGCCGACAAGAACGACCACGAGGCCGGTGAGCTGCAGCGGCGTCGGCACTTCGCCGAGGACGAGCCAGCCGGTCAGCAGTGTGAAGGGCGGCACCAGCGCCGGCAGCACCGAGGCGCGCCCGGCGCCGAGCAGCGCCACCGAGCGTGCGAACAGGTAGACGGCGGCCGGGCCCGCCAGCACGCCCTGCACCAGCGCCTGCAATGCGTTCTCGCGCCACCCGAGCGCGACCATGTGATCGAAGCCGCCGAGGCCCCAATACAGCGGCAGCAGCCCGAGCGAGAGCACGCTGATCACGGCGGTCGCCGACATCGGGACGATGCGCCACTTGCGCAGCAGCATGCCGAAGACCGCGAACATGAGGCCGGTGAGCACGAAGATCAGGTCGCCGGCGACACCGTGCGCGCCGAGCGTGGCGAGCGCCTCGCTGCCGATCACGATGAGGCCGCCGATGATCACCAGCGCGCCGATGGCGCGCGTCGCGACGAGCCTCTCGCGCAGCCAGACCGTGGCGAGCAGCAGCCCCCCGAGCACGACACAGGAAGGCTGGATGACGCCGCCGTGTCCGAGCGGCACCAAGAGGAAGCCCGAATAGCTCACGAAGGTCAGTCCGGGCCCGCCGAGCAACGCCAACAGGAGACCCCCGCCCCAGCCGATGCCATTGAGGTCGGCGAGACCCCCGCGCCACACCAGCGGCAGCAGCGCCAAGCCCGACCACAGGAAACGGTGGATCGTCAGGTCGGCGGGCGAAAATCCCGCGTCGAGCCCATGGCGCACCGCGACGAAGCCGAGCGCCCAGCACGAGGCCGCGCCGATTCCGCTGAGAACGCCGATGAGGATCGCGTCGTAGCCGCGCGCCGGCTCGGGACTTCGCATCGGCCCCGCTATCACACGCCGCCGCGGGGCGCGCCACTCCGGCGGCGCAGACGAGCGCTGCGGAATCCGCCGGGCTGCTCGCGGTCCCGCGCACGCCTGCGCGGCCCTGGAGCAGCCGGAAGACGTGGCGGTCCGACCCGAACCGCCCCTGCCCGGTCATGCCGGCGCATAGGGACGCACGCGCCGCGCGCGCCGTTTGAGCGTGCGCCGCAGCCAGATCCAGAGGCCGGTCACCAGCAGGCCGATCATCGCCACCGAGAGGACCACGTTCATGCCCGCCGACCACGCGCCCGCGAAGTTGCCTTCGTGCCAGAGGCGCGGCCAGTTCCGCGGCAGCGGCGTCGTGCCGTCGCGCGTCACGGCGTGGAGCGTGTATTCCCCGCCCTCGACCAGACGCACCACGAGGCGCCCGTTCAGCGGCCGCAGCCATACCAGCGCCGAGAGGTCGTGGTCGCGTCCCACGACCCGCACCGCCTCCGCGAGCGTCGCCGGCGCGGCCGGCGCCGTCGGGCTCGCCGCGGGCCGCGGCGTGAAGGTGACGCCCGCCGCGATCAGGAGCCCGGTCAGCGGCGACAGCACGATGAGCGGCAACAGGCTCCAGGCCATCGCCTTGTGCCAGCCCGACACCGTGTTGGCGAACCGCGGCCAGCCCATCAGCACGCCGAGCGCGATGATGACCAGCATGGCCGTCGTCGAGCCGATCACGAGCCAGCCGGCATCGAGCAACAGGGTTTCGTGCAGGCGGCGCGCGGTCCCCAGCGTGATCGCCAGCACCGACGGCCCGGAACGCGCCTGCCCGCTGGCCGTGTCCACCATCGGGCCGGCGACGCGGCCGGCGCCGAGGGTGAGCGTGCGATCATAGGCCCGATAGGCGAGCGCGCGCGCCCGCCCCTGCGGATCGTGCTGGCTCAGCAGCGCCTCGACCCGCTGTGCGCTCAGCGTACCGGGCTCGATCGCGCGCGCGACGAGCCACGGCTCGAACGACAGCACCAGCCCGGTGGCGAGCACGGCAGCGAGCGGCAGCGCGAAGGCGAGCGCCAGCCAGCGATGGAGCTTCAGGAACCACATTTTCATGACGATCTCTTCGCATGCGATCCGGCACGCCGCGCCGATTCCCGGCGACGCGCGAAGGGCAGGATGCATGTCCGTCCGGAAAGTGGTTTGACCGAGGTCAACGGGCCGGATGCGGAGCGGCCCTATGAGGCCGCCGAGACGTCGGCGCGGATCAGCGCACCGCCGCGACGGCGGGACGCAGCGCCGGGGCCTTGGCGGCCGGGCCGTTCCGGACGTAGAGGCCGCGCTTGTCGGCCATCGGCTTGAACGCGTCGGTGAGGCCGACCACGGTCTCGGCCGCGCCCAGCACCAGGAAGCCGTCGGGCTCGAGCTGCCGCGCGATGCGGTTGAGCACGTCGATCTTGGTGTCCTGGTCGAAATAGATCAGCACGTTGCGGCAGAACACCACGTCGAACGTGCCGAGATGCGAGAAATCGGCGAGCAGGTTGAGGGGTCGGTACTGCACCATGGCGCGGACCTCGGGCGAGATCTGCCACATGTCGCCGTTCTGCACGAAGTACTTCACCAGCAGCTGGATCGGCAGCCCGCGCTGCACCTCGAACTGGCTGTAGATGCCGGCCTTCGCCTTCTCGAGCACCTCGCCCGAGAGGTCGGTGCCGGTGAGCTCGATGCGCCAGCCCGCGAGCTTGTCCTTCATCTCCTTCAGGCAGATTCCGAGCGAATAGGGCTCCTGGCCGGTCGAGGCGGCCGCGCACCAGATGCGGATGCGCCGCTGGTTCGCGCGCGACGCCAACAGCGCCGGCAGCATGGTTCCGGTGAAGTGCTCGAACGGCACCTTGTCGCGGAAGAAGAACGACTCGTTGGTCGTCATGGCCTCGACCACCTCGACGGTGAGGCGCGCGTCGTTGCCCTTGATCTTCGCCACCAGCTCGCTCAGGCCGCCGAGGCCCGCCTTGCGCGCGACCGGCAGCAGCCGGCTCTCGACCAGGTACTGCTTGTCGGCCGACAGCACGAGGCCCGAGCGCTCCTTCAGGAGCCGTCGCAGGTAGTCGTAGTCGAGCGGGGTCACGACCGGTCTCCCGAGAATACGCGCACGATCTTCGGTGCGATCTGGTCGAGGGGCAGGACCGCCGAGCAGACGCCGGCCTGGGCCGCCGCGCCGGGCATGCCCCAGACCACGCTGGTCGCCTCGTCCTGGGCGATCACGTTGCCGCCGGCCGCCACGATCTCCTGGGCGCCGCGCGTACCGTCCGAGCCCATGCCCGTGAGGATGACGGCGAGGATGCCGCCGCCCCAGACCTGGGCCGCGCTCTTGAACAGGGGGTCGACCGCCGGGCGGCAGAAATTGACGAGCGGGCCGTCGTCGAGCGCGATCGCGGGCCCGTTGGCGCCCTTCTTCACCAGCATGTGCCGCCCGCCCGGCGCCACGTAGATCGTGCCCGGCACGATCGGTTCGCCGTCGGCGGGTTCGTGCGCCGGCCGGCCGCTCGCGCGCGCGAGGTGCTCGGCCAGGATGGTCGTGAAGGTCGGCGGCATGTGCTGGGTGATCAGGATCGGCACCCGCGCCGAGATCTCGCCGATGCGCGCCGCGAGCGCGGTGAGCGCCTGCGGGCCGCCGGTGGAGGAGCCGATCAGCAGCACCTTGGGCGGCGCGCCCGAGAACGGCCGCAGCTTGAAGGTCGAGGGATGGCCGACAGGCGGCACCGGGCGCGGCTCGGCCTGCGCGAGGCTTCCCCGCGCCGGGCCGCCGCTCGCGAAGCTCGCGGGGCGCGGCGCCAGGCGCCGGCGCCGGCCGCCGAGCAGGCGCACCTTCTCGATCAGCTCGCGCCGGAAGGTCGTGGAGGTGGTCACCTCCCGGTTGGTCTCCGGCTTCGGGATGTAGTCGGTCGCGCCGAGCGAGAGCGCCTTCAGGCTGACCTCGGCGTTGCGCCGCGTGAGCGTCGAGGCCATGATCACCATCAGGTCGCGCTTCTTCTCGAGCAGCAGCGGCAGCGCCGAGAGTCCGTCGAGCTCCGGCATCTCGATGTCGAGGATGACCACGTCGGGGTCGGTGCGCAGGAGCTGGTCGACCGCCTCGCGGCCGGTGCGCAGCGAGGCCACGACCTTGAAGCCGGGCTCCTCCTCGATCCAGCGCGAGACCAGGCCGCGCACCACCACGGCGTCGTCGACCACCATGACGCGGATCGGCTCTTGCGCGGTGGCGCGTGCGGCGGGCGCTGTGGCTGCACTCATGTACGCTGACTCGAGGTACGCGACGGGAGGGAACGTGGGATCAGAGCAGCCCGACTTCCTGGAACTTGGCTTCGACGATCTCCTTGTCGAAGGGCTTCATGATGTACTCGTTGGCCCCAGCGCTGAGCGCGCGCGCGATGTGGGCGACGTCGTTCTCGGTGGTGCAGAACACGACCTTCGGCTGGTCGCCGCCCGGCAGGCGCCGCAGCGCCTTGAGGAAGTCGTAGCCGTCCATCACCGGCATGTTCCAGTCGAGCAGCACGGCGTCGGGCAGCTCCTCCCGGCAGGCGTCGAGCGCCTGCTGGCCGTCCTCCGCCTCGACGATCTTGAACTCCAGCGCTTCCAGGATGCGCCGGGCAACCTTGCGGATGACACTCGAGTCGTCGACGACCAAGCACGTCTTCATGGCGTTTCCCACCCTTGCTCTCCCGCGGCCGGACCGCGCGGGCGCCTACATCAACGGCTCCGTCCGGTCACGCCGCGAGCGCGTCGCTGCTCGTGTCGAGGACGCGATCGACGTCGAGGATCACGAGCAGCTGCCCGTCGAGCCGATGCACGCCCGCGGACACGCGCGCGAGCCTGGCGTCGAGGTTGACCGGATTGGCCTCGCGGGTTCCGTCCGCGAGCTTCATGACCTCGCCGACCGCGTCGATCAGCACGCCGTAGGACTCCCCGCGCAGCTCGATGCCGACCGCCATCGGCGGGCGCGCATCCTCGCGCGGCGGCAGTCCCAGCCGGCGGCGCATGTCGATTGCCGTGACGATGCGGCCGCGCAGGTTGAGGACGCCGGCGATCTCGGGCGCCGCGAGCGGCACCCGGGTCAGACGGTCCGGCATGAAGACGTCCTGCACCCGCGAGATCGGCAGGCCGAACAGCTGGCCGCCGATCATCACCGTGACGTATTCGGTGAGGTATTCGTTGTGGGTCTCGTCGTTCGCGCTCATGGTGCTCTTCCTCAGGCCGCCTCGGACCACTCGACGGTCGATTCCTTCAGCGCCGCGATCAGGCCCTGCCGGTCGAACTTGGCGACGAAGTCGTGGAAGCCCGCCTGCCGGCCGCGCTCGATGGTCGCGGGCGAGGTGATCGACGAGAGGGCGATGATCGGGGTCTGCGCGGTGCGCGCGTCGGCGCGGATCGCCTCGGCGAGCTCGAAGCCGTTCATGCCGGGCATCTCGATGTCCGAGACCACGACGTCGAACCTCTGGCCCCTCTTCAGGATCGCCAGCGCCTCGTCGGCGCCGCCGACCGCGGTCACGTCGTAGCCCGCCGCCTTGAGCACCGGTGCGAGCATGTTGCGGAAGAACGCCGAGTCGTCGACGAACAGCAGCGTGCGCGTGAGCGCCTCGGCCCGCATCTCCTTGCGGCGGAACCAGTCCTCGAAGGCGAGCGGCAGGAAGTGGCCGACGTCGATGACCTCGGTCGCCTGGCCCTTGATCACGGCCGAGCCGAGCACGCCGGGGACGTCGCTGCCGACCTGGATGTCGAGCCGGTCCTCGACGATGTCGACGATCTCGTCGACCACGAGGCCCATCGAGCGGCCCGCGTCGGAGAACACCAGCAGCGGCTGGGCGCCCTCGGTCTTCACCCGCACGTTTTCGGACACGCGCACCAGCGGCATCAGCTGGCCGCGGTACTGCACCAGGTAGCGCCCGTTGGACTGCTCGATCTTCTTGCAGTCGACCTCCTCGAGCCGCGTGACCAGCGACAGCGGCACCGCCTTCGGCTCCGGCGAGCCGGCGCGGAACACCAGCAGCGAGATCGTCTTCTCGATCGTGGCGTTGCGCTGCGCCTCGCTCTCCTCCTCGGCGTCGTGCGCCGCGGACGAGCCGACCGACTGCGCGATGCCATTCGGGTCGATGATCATGATCACCGAGCCGTCGCCCAGGATCGTGTTGCCCGAGAACATGTTGATGTGGCGAAGCTTGGTCGACATCGGCTTCACCACGATCTCCTCGGTGTGGAACACGCCGTCGACCACGATGCCGAAGGTCTGGCTGCCGACCTGCGTCACCACGATGAAGCCGTTCTCCGGCTCGCTCTCGCCGCCATCGTCGATCTTCAGCAGCTTCTTGAGATGGATCAGCGGCAGGAGCTTGTTGCGCAGCCGCAGGACCGGCGTGTCCTTGATGCGCTCGATGCGGTGCTCGGAATTGGTCTGCGCCCGCACCAGCTCGATCACCGAGAGCTGCGGAATCGCGAAGCGGTCACCGGCGGCCTCCACGATCAGCGCGGAGACGATCGCCAGCGTGAGCGGGATCTTGATCGTGAAGCTCGAACCCTCGCCCATCACCGACTTCACGTCGATGGTGCCGCCGATCTGGTCGATGTTGTTGCGCACCACGTCCATGCCGACGCCGCGGCCGGACACGCTCGTCACCTTGGCGGCGGTCGAGAAGCCCGGCGCGAAGATGAACTTGTGGATCTGCGCCTCGGTCATCTTCTCGACGTCGATCTCCGACGCGAGCCCGTTGGCGACCAGCTTGGCCTTGATCCGTTCGGTGTTGAGCCCGCGGCCGTCGTCGGCGATCTCGATGATGATGTGGCCGCCCTCGTGATAGGCGGAGAGTCGGATCGTGCCCTTCTCGGGCTTCTTGGCGGCGCGCCGCTCCTCGGGCGTCTCCAGCCCGTGGTCGGCCGAGTTGCGCACCATGTGGGTGAGCGGATCCTTGATCAGGTCGAGCACCTGGCGGTCGAGCTCGGTCTCCGCCCCGTGCATCTCGAGCTCGATGTCCTTGTCGAGCTCGGTCGCGAGGTCGCGCACGATGCGCGGCAGCTTCTGCCAGGCGTTGCCGATCGGCTGCATGCGCGTCTTCATGACGCCTTCCTGCAGCTCCGCCGTCACGTTGGAGAGCCGCTGCAGCGGGACCTTGAACTCCGAATCCTCGTGACGGCGCACGATCTCGAGCAGCTGGTTGCGGGTGAGCACCAGCTCCGAGACCATGGTCATCAGGTTCTCGAGCGTCTCGACATTGACGCGGATCGACTGGTTCGCGACCTTGGTGTCGGACTTCTCCTCCTCGCCCTCGCTCGCCGGCTTGCGCCCGGGACCCTTGGCCTTCGCGTCCGCCTTCCTTGCGTCCGCCTTCCGGGCGTCCGCCTTCTTGGCCTCGGCCTTGGCAGGCTCCGGCGCGGCCTCGGGCACTTCGGGGGCGGTCTCGCGGAAGGCGCGCTCGAGCTCGTCGAGCGACACCTCGCCGGGGCGCAGCGGCCGTTCCAGCGTCTGCACCGCCAGCTTGCCCTCCGAGCTCTTCGGCTCCGCCGGCGCGGCTGCTGCCGGCGCGGCCGCGACCGTCCCGGCGATCGCCATGCGCTCGAGCTCGCCGATCAGGTCGGTGTCCGATCCCTCGGGCTCCTGCTCGTTGGCCTCGAGATCCGCGAGCACCTGCTTGAGGCGGTCGATGGTGGACAGGATCAGCGTGACGGCCTCGCCGGTGACCGGCATGCCGTCGCGGAACTTGCCCATCAGCGTCTCGGCGGCGTGCGCCAGCGCTTCCAGGCGCGGCAGGCCGAGGAAGCCGCAGGTGCCTTTGATCGTGTGAACGAGGCGGAAGATGTTGTCGAGGATGCCCGCATTGTTCGGGTCCTGCTCGAAGCGCACGAGCTCCACGTCGACGACGTCGAGGCTCTCGTTGGTTTCGGTCAGGAATTCGCGCAGCAGATCGTCCATGGAGGGACCTTCGAGCCGGGCAGCAGCAGGGAATGCCGCGCCTTTCGGGAGCGAGCCCAGTGTGTTGTGAAAGGGTTTAAGATTGGTTGCGCCCGCCCGCGCAGCACCAGGAATTCGCAAATCTTAGGGAAATCTACGCACCGCGGCCGGCATTCGGCCGCGCGGACGGCTCCGGAGGACCGCTCAGCGCGCGGTCGCCACCACGCCGTCGCCCTCCAAGGCGAGCGTCACGCTCATCCCGCAGTTGCGGGCGAGCAGCCCCGTATAGAAGGGCTGGATCGCATGCGCGTCGACCGGATGCCCTGCATCCTCGCCCGCGACCAGCCCCGGCACGGCCTGCGGAATCCGCGCGTTGAGGCCCTGGCCCGTGATCCGGAAGCCCATGGTTTCCCCCTCGCCCAGCGGATCGACCGTGAGCGTGCCGCCCCGGGGAATGGTCTGGCCCGTCAGCACCAGCAGGTTGAGGAGCAGCTTGACCCGGTTCTTGGGCATGAGCACGCGCGGCAGGTTCCAGCGCAGCTTGGTCTTGTCGTCCTCCAGCATCCCGCGCGAGACCGACTCGGCGTCCCCGAGGTCGATGGCGGCGCCCGCCGATCCGGCCGCCCCGAAGGCGAGCCGGCAGAACTGCAGCCGGGCCGAGGCCTGTCGCGCGCTCTTCTTGATGAGGTCGAGCGCGAAGCTCCTGGTCTCGGCGTCGCTGTCGTCCTCCATCACCTCGATGCCGTTCACCACGGCGCCGACCGGGCTGATCAGGTCGTGGCAGACGCGCGAGCACAGGAGCGCGGCGAGGTCGAGGGAATCGAGGGTGACGGTGCCGGACATGGGAGGTCTCCTGGGAGGGGCCGCGGTCCGTCGAGGCCACGACTCAGGGGAGCGGATCCGTTGCGCGGCCGTGTGATACACCCTGGATTCGGGGCTGCAAAGGGAACGGAGCCGACGCCGTGAGGGCAGACGCAGCGGGGGACCGCGAACTCATCGAGCCGCTCACCGCGCTCGTGTCGGAGGCGGCCGCCGCGATCCTCGCGATCGCGCCCGGCGAGCTCGCGCCGCAGGCCAAGGCCGACGAATCGCCGGTGACCCGCGCCGACCGCGCCTCGCAGGCGGTCATTCTCGCGGGCCTGGCGCGGCTTCTCCCGCACCTGCCGGTGGTCGCCGAGGAGGACGAGCATCGCGGCTGCGTCGCCGACGCCTTCGTCCTGGTCGATCCCCTCGACGGGACCCGGGATTTCCTCGCCGGACGCGACGAGTTCACCGTGAACGTCGCGCTCGTGCGGCACGTCA
>PQAH01000011.1 GCA_003105195.1 Bradyrhizobiaceae bacterium | reverse complement strand
CGAGCGCGACCGGATCGTCCGCGGCCGCGATCAGCCGCGCCGAATGCAGGCCGTTCGGCAGCGAGACGACCGCGGCCAGTGCGAGCAGCAGCGCGCTCGCCAGCGACAGACGGATCAAGACTCTGTTCATGCGGATGGAACCGGCCCAGCCCGGGCGTCTGCGAGCCCGAGCCCTCATATACGACGAGAATGCGGCGCGAACGAGTCCGCGTCGTTAACGATAACGACTGGCAGCAGATCCGCCTCAACCAAGCGTCGATCGCGCCGCGGCGGAACCTACTCCGCCCGGTTGATCGGCCGGTCGGCGGTCCAGTCGTAGGTGCCGAGGTCGCGGTCGCGCACCGCCTCCTTCCAGCCGACCTCCTCGGCGCGCCGCTTGAAGGCGAGGCCTTCGGGGGAATGGCGCGTGATGCCGTCGAACACGGTGGCGATCATCTGCGTCGTGCGCAGGCCCATGTTCTCGAGCGCCTGGTTGACCATCAGCTTCTGCATCATCAGCTGGTTGACCGGGACCGAGGCCATGCGCGCCGCGAGCGCCTCGACGCGTGCGTCGAGGTCGGCCGCCGGCACCGCCTCGAGCACCAGGCCGAGGCGAGCCGCCTCGCGGCCGTCGACGGTATCGCCGGTGAGCAGCATCCGCTTCGCGCGCTCCGCACCCAGGCGATAGACCCACATCGCCGTGGTCGGGCATCCCCACACCCGCGCCGGCGGATAGCCGATGCGCGCATCCTCGGCCATCACGACGAGGTCGCAGCAGAGCGCGATGTCGGAGCCGCCCGCGACCGCGAAGCCGTGCACCTTGGCGATCACCGGCCGATGCGAGCGGAACAGGCTCATGAACCGCTCCGTGTTCCGCATCATCATGGCGTAGTCCTTCATCGGGTCCCACGGCATCTCCTGCACGCCCTCGTTGGCGCCCGGCACCTGCGCATAGGCGGTCAGGTCGTAGCCCGCGCAGAAGGCCCGCCCCGCACCCGCGAGCACGATCACGTGCACGCCGGGGTCCGCATTGGCCTCCGCGACCGCCGCCTCGAGCTCCGCCGGCAGCGCGGCGTCGATCGCGTTCAGCACCTCGGGACGATTGAGCGTGATGCGCCCGATGCGCCCGTCGCGCGCGTACAAGACGGCTGCCATTGCGTGTCCTCCCGATCGGCGGACGCCACCATAACGCCCGCCATGCGGTGCGTGCAAAGCAGGTCGCTCGCGCGACGGGAGCCTGCGGCTACTGGGAGCGTCCCGGATAGGGCGTCGCCTCGAGGAGCCGCGCCAGGTGCGCGGCGTTGGAGGCGAGCATGGGTGTCCAGGCGGCGAGCGCCTTCGGCGTCGTCGCGAGATCGAGATAGTTGGTGGACTGCATCGCCTCGCCGACCCAATAGGTGGCGCCGCCCGCGGGAATCGTGAAGCCGACCTCGTTGAGCGCCTGGGCGACCTCGGCATGGACATGGTGCGCGCCGTCCTCGTTGCCGACCGCGGCGACCACCGCGACCTTGCCGTAGGACGGCATGCGGCCGCGTTCGTCCTTCTCGCCGAGGAACGCGTCGAGCCGCTCCAGCACCCGCTTGGCGACGCTCGAGGGCTGGCCGAGCCAGATCGGCGAGCCGATCACGAGGATGTCGCAGGCGACCACGCGCCGGCGCAGGGCCGGCCAGTCGTCGCCCTCCCCCTCGTCCGAGCTCACGCCCGGCTTGATGTCGAGGTCGGCAACGCGGACGATCCCGCCGCGCGCGTCGTGGCTTTCGAGCGCGGCGAGCAGCTCGCCGAGCAGGCGGTCCGTCGAGGACGGCGCGGGAGAGCGCTTGAGCGTGCAGTTGAGCGCCAGGACCTTCAGTGGCATCGGCATCTCCGGGAGACGCCGCGTCAACCCGCGATATCCGGGAACGTTCCCGGACGTCCGCGCCCGCCGGGGTCCGGCCTAGCCAGGGCCGGGGCACACCGCTATGGTGCGGCGCAACGCGAGAGACTCGGCAGGACAGACCATGGCGGACCACGTCGTTCCCCACTTCCACAACGATCCCGGCGTCCCGGTGATCGAGATCGGCGCCCGGGAGTTCATGTGCGTCGGCGCGACGCCGCCGTTCGACCATCCGCACATCTTCATCGACATGGGCGACGAGTCCGAGGCGATCTGCTCCTACTGCTCGACGCTCTACCGCCACGATCCCTCGCTGCATTCGCACGAGGCGCGGCCGCCGGAATGCGCGCTGCGCGAGCCGGCCGCCGCCTGAGGCGGCGCGGGCGCCGCAGTCGTGGCGCGCTCCCGATCGATCGTCATCGCGGGTGCCGGCATCGGCGGCCTCGCGGTCGCGCTGGCGCTGGCGCGCGCCGGCTTCCGCCCGGTGCTCCTCGAGCAGGTCGCGCGACTGACCGAGGCCGGCGCCGGCATCCAGCTCTCGCCCAACGCGGTCGGCGTGCTGCGCGATCTCGGGCTCGCCGAGCGCCTCGCGCCGCGCGTCGTCGCGCCGGAGGCGATCTGCATCCGCAACGCACGCACGGGACGCGAGCTCGTGCGCGTGCCGCTCGGCCGGGACGCGGAGGCGCGCTACGGCGCGCCCTATTGGGTGATCCATCGCGGCGACCTGCAGGCCGTCCTGCTGGAGGCGGTCGCCGCCGAGCCCGACATCGCGCTGCGCCTCGGCGCCAAGGCGGAGGATTTCGCGCTCCACGCCCACGGCGTCACGGTGCGGGCGCGCCGCGGGCACCAGCGCTTCGACAGCGTCGACGAGCTCGGCCTCGCGCTGATCGCGGCCGACGGCGTCTGGTCGACGCTGCGCGCCGTGCTCGGCGAGCGCGAGCCGGCTTTCGCGCGCCGCACCGCCTGGCGCGCCGTGGTGCCGGCCGAGCGGGTCACGGCCGAGCTCCGCGCCCCGGTCACCAATCTCTGGCTCGGCGCCAACGCTCACCTGGTGCACTATCCCGTGAGGGCCGGTGCGATGGTCAACATCGTGGCCATCATCGAGGATGCCTGGCGCGAGCCCGGCTGGAGCGCGGTGGGCCGGCGCGAGGAGCTGCTGGCGCGCTTCGCGCGATGGGCGCCGGCCGCGCAGGCCCTGCTCGCGCTTCCCGAGCAATGGCTGAAGTGGGCGCTGTTCGAGGGGCCGGTCGCGCGCCCGCGCGACCGCGGGCCCGTCACGCTCATCGGCGACGCCGCGCATCCCATGCTGC
>PQAH01000010.1 GCA_003105195.1 Bradyrhizobiaceae bacterium | reverse complement strand
TGCGGCCGGCGCGGGCGCGGCCGGCGCCGTGGGCGCCTCGCCGTCCTTGCGCGCCGCGCCCGAGCGGGTGTCGGCCGCGACCACCACCATGGGCTCGCCGCCGAACGGATCGTCCATCAGCACGGCCCAGGCCGCGAACACGGCCACGCACAGCACGAGCACGCCCGCGATCAGCTGCGGGAGCGTGACCGGCAGCTTGATCCGCGTCTTGTTGAACCGCGTCTTGGGCGCGCGCGGCGCGAGCGGCGCGTCCAGGTCATCCGTCGCCACGGCGTCGGCCTCTCGTCAGTCCCGAAGAGCCGCACGTCGGGGAGGCGGCTCGCATCGCGCCGAGGCTAGCAGTGAGCCCTTAATCAAGCGTTTACCGTACCGGGCCGCCGATCCGGGGCGCCGGCGGCGCAAACGAAAGGGGCGGCCGCCGGGCCGCCCCCTCGCTTGCGTGACGGTCTTGCCGGTCAGTTGGGAGCCGCGGCGGAGCGCGGGCTCGGCGGGAAGGCCGTGTTGGTCTTCACGCCGCGCAGCAGGTCGAGCGCGTAGTGGAGCGCCTTGTCGTCCTTCTGGTCCGGCGGGATGTAGGATTGCGAGCCCTTCTGCTCGTCGCCGTCGGCCTTGAGATGGCCGCGCAGCGACGACTCGCCCTTGGACTCGGCGCGGGCCTTCATGTCCTCGGGCACGTCCTGCAGCACCTCGATGTCGGGGACGATGCCCTTGGCCTGGATCGACTTGCCCGACGGCGTGTAGTAGCGCGCGGTGGTGAGCCGCAGCGCGCCGTTGCCGGCGCCGAGCGGGATGATGGTCTGCACCGAGCCCTTGCCGAAGGAGCGGGTGCCGAGCACGGTGGCGCGGCGGTGGTCCTGCAGCGCGCCGGCCACGATCTCGGACGCGGAAGCCGAGCCACCATTGATCAGCACGATGATCGGCTTGTTCTTGGTGAGGTCGCCAGCGCGGGCGTTGAAGCGCTGCGTCTCCTCGGCGTTGCGGCCGCGGGTGGACACGATCTCGCCGCGCTCGAGGAAGGCGTCGGAGACCGAGATCGCC
The DNA here is from genome assembly GCA_003105195.1 of Bradyrhizobiaceae bacterium. Taxonomy (GTDB): domain Bacteria; phylum Pseudomonadota; class Alphaproteobacteria; order Rhizobiales; family Xanthobacteraceae; genus FEB-22. The sequence goes on along the minus strand of PQAH01000010.1, from coordinate 42,159 downwards.
TGGTCGAGCAGGCCGCCCGGATTGTTGCGCAGGTCGATGATGTAGCCGCGCAGCTTGTCCTGGCTCACCTTCTGCGAGAGATCGGCGATCGCCTTCTTCAGGCCCTCGGTGGTCTGCTCGTTGAACTGGGTGACGCGGATGTAGCCGACGTCGTCGCCCTCGGGGCGCGAGCGAACCGAGCGGACCCGGATGATGTCGCGGGTGATCGTCACCTCGACCGGCTTGTCCTGGCCCTTGCGCATGATCTTGAGGCGGATCTTGGTGTTGACCGGGCCGCGCATCTTCTCGACCGCCTGGTTCAGGGTCAGGCCCTGGACCTGCTCGTCGTCGAGATGCGTGATGATGTCGTTGGCCAGCACGCCCGCCTTGGCGGCCGGGGTGTCGTCGATGGGCGCGACGACCTTCACGAGGCCGTCCTCCATCGTGACCTCGATGCCGAGCCCGCCGAACTCGCCGCGGGTCTGGATCTGCATGTCGCGGAAGCTCTTGCCGTCCATGTAGCTCGAATGGGGATCGAGCCCGTTGAGCATCCCGTTGATGGCGTGCTCGACCAGCTTGCCGTCGTCGGGCTTCTCGACGTAATCGGACCGCACCCGCTCGAACACGTCCCCGAACAGGTTGAGCTGCCGGTAGGTGTCGGAAACCGCGGCCTTGGCGCTCGCACCCACCACCAGACGCGGCTGGGTCGCGTACAGCGTGAGTGCCGTGCCGGCAGCCGCGCCGAGGAGAATCAACGAAGTCTTGCGCATTATCCGCGAACCTTCTCGCTGTCGGTTGCTGCCCACCATGGGCTCGGGTCGACGGGGCTGCCGTCCTTGCGGAACTCGACGTACAGAACCGGCTGGCTGGAGCCGGTCGCGACCGCGGCGGCCGTCTGCGGCCCGCCCCCCATCACAGCCACGGGTTCGCCAGTCAATACGAACTGACCCAGATCGACCGATATTCGTTCCATGCCCGCCAGTAACACATGATATCCGCCGCCGGCATTCAGGATCAAGAGTTGGCCATAGCTGCGGAACGGGCCCGCATAGACGACCCAGCCGTCGCACGGAGCCGTCACCTGGGCGCCGGGACGGCTCGCGATGGTCAATCCCTTCTGGCTGCCGCCGAGCCCGTCGGAATCGCCGAATTGCCGCACCTTGATGCCGTTCACGGGCAGCGGAAGGGCACCTTTGGCCGCCGCGAAGGCGATCGCCGGGGCGAGGCGGCCGGGGTCGCGCAGGGCCGCGAGCCGCGCCCCGTTGCCGGCGGGCTTCTCGCCTTCCGCACGGGCGGTCGCGGCGGCGCGGGCCGAGACCGCGACCTGGCTCTCCATGCGGGCGATCAAATCCTTGAGATCGTCGGCCTGACGCGCCAGCGCCGCGGCGCGGCTGCGTTCGGCGGCCAGCGCCTTCTCGGCATCCAGCTGCCTTTTCTGGCGCTCCTGGACGAGCAGCGTCATGCGGCTCTTCTCGTCCGAGAGTGCGGCGAGATCGCGGCCGAGGCCCTGCCGCTCCGCGGAAATTTCGTCGCGGACCCGAACCAGGGCGCCGAGATCGGCGGCCAGCGCGTCGGCTTCGGCGCGCATCTCGGGCAGCACGGCGCCGAGCAAGATCGCGGTGCGCACCGACTGCAGGGCATCCTCGGGGCTCACCATGACGGCGGGAGGCGGGCGGTGGCCGATGCGCTGGAGCGCGGCCAGGACCTCGATGATGGTGGCACGGCGTGCGGTGAGCGACGTGCGCACCGCCTGGGCGTTGCCCTCGAGGGCGGCGAGCCGGTTCTCGGCGGCCGCGATGCGGCCTTCGACCGCACGGATGCGGGTCGCGGTGTCGATCAGCGTCTGGTTGAGCTTGCGGCGATCCTCGCCGATCGCCTCGAGCTCGGCGCGCAGCTTCGCCTCGGTGTCGGCGGCCCGCTGCTGCTCCACGCGCAGCGTTTCGAGCTCCTTCTCGCGCACGGCCCGCGGCACCGCGGCGGTCGCCGTATCGCCCTCGGGAGCGGCCGGCTGGGCGGTCGCCGGGGCCGTGAGGCCGAGCCCGACCGCCAGTGCGGCTGCGCGCAGGCCGCGCCAGTCCATCCAAGGGTCGAAGACCAGAGCCATGCCGCCGATTAGGCACCGAGTTCGTTGATCAACCATTAACCATTCGGCGCCGGGCGCGGCATCCGTGCGATTCCCGCCCCGGGCCATTCCTATTCCCGGTGATAGGGATGCCCCGACAGGATCGTGACCGCCCGATAGAGCTGCTCGAGCAGCATGACGCGGACGAGCTGATGCGGCCAGGTGGCGGCGCCGAAGGCGAGGCGAAGCTCGGCGCGCTGGCGAAGGGTTACCGCGATACCATCGGGTCCGCCGATGACAAACGCCGCGGCGGGGCGGCCGTTGTCGCGCCAGCGGCGCAGCAGGTCCGCGAAGGAGGGGCTGTCGAGATTCTCGCCGCGCTCGTCGAGCACCACCACGGTTGCGCCGTCGGGGATCACGCTGGCGATGGCGATGGATTCCTCGGTCATGCGCCGGGCGGCGTCGCGCGCGGGGCTCTCGCCGATCTCGACCAGGTCCAGGGCGCGAAAGCCGATGGCGCGTCCCGCCCTGACGGCGCGCTCGTGGTAGCGCGCGACCAGGTCGCGCTCCGCGCCGCGCTTGAGCCGGCCCACGGCCGCCACGGTCAGCCGCATGCCGGCTGCTCGCGCTTACGGCGATCGGCGCATGTTTTCGTCGGCGAACCGGTATCCACTTCGCCGGGACATGCGCTAGCTGGTGCGCGGCGCCGGTCCGGTCGCGCCCCACATCTTCTCGATGTTGTAGAAGGTGCGGACCTCCGGCCGGAAGACGTGCACGATCACGTCGCCCGCATCGATCAGCACCCAGTCGCAATGCGGCATGCCCTCGACCCGGAGATTGGGCACGCCGGCCTTGTCCAGGTCCTTGAGCACGCGATCCGCGATCGCCCCGACATGGCGCTGCGACCTGCCGGAGGTCACCACCATGGAGTCGGCGAGCGTGGTCTTGCCCGTGAGATCGATCGAGACGGTGTCCTCGGCCTTGGCGTCGTCGAGGGTGGCGAGGACGAGGCGAAGGGTCTCCTCTGCGTCGGGACGCATCCGGGAGACGGGTTCGGGAGCTTTGCGGGCCGCCCGAGAGAACGACAATGTGGACAGGGGTCCTTCCTTTCGCTTGGAATCACCCCGGACCCGCGTCCGGGGCCTGCAGACAGCATATGAGCGGTCAGTTAACGGATTCAACCTCCCGCCGTTCCGATTTCGCCCCGCCGCGTCCTTTTTGCGACAGTCGCGCGCGCAGGGCCGTGGAGGAGATCGGCAGCCGCACGCCACGCAGGAACACCCAGGCCGGCGGCCGGCGGCCGGGCAGCGACGGCGCCGCGGACTCGGGCAACCGCCACCGCGCCAGCGCCAGCGCGGCGCGGCTGGCGAGGACGTCGGGGCCGGTGCCGCCGCGATCCACCACCGCGAACGGCAGGCGCGCCGCGATCTCGCGCCACTGCCTCCAGCGGTGAAAGCTCGCGAGATTGTCGGCGCCCATCAGCCATACGAAGCGCACGCTCGCACAATGGCGCAACAGCCATGTGACCGTGTCGACCGTGTAGCGCGTGCCGATCGCGGCCTCGAGGCCGGTCACGTCGATGCGCGGATGGCGCGCGCAGGCGCGCGCCGCCGCGATGCGCTCGGCGAGCGGCGGCACGACGTGCGGATCCTTGAGCGGATTGCCGGGCGTGACCAGCCACCAGACACGGTCGAGGCCGAGCCGCTTCATGGCGAAGAGGCTGATCGCGCGGTGCGCCGCATGCGGCGGATTGAACGAGCCGCCCAGGAGACCGATCCTGAGCCCGCGCTGGCACACGGGCAGGCGGAGATCCCGGAGGCTCGGCGTCATGGCGCGGGCACGCACGCGCGGCTCAAGGCCGGGTCTGCCCGGTGCCGCGCACGCGATACTTGAAGGTGGTGAGCTGCTCCACGCCCACCGGGCCGCGCGCATGCAGCCGGCCGGTCGCAATCCCGATCTCGGCGCCGAAGCCGAACTCGCCGCCGTCGGCGAACTGGGTCGAAGCGTTGTGCAGCACGATCGCCGAGTCGACCTCGGCGAGGAAGCGCTCGGCCGCGGCCGGGTCGGCGGTGACGATCGCGTCGGTGTGGTGCGAGCCGTAGCCCTCGATATGGGCGATGGCGGCGTCGACGCCGTCCACCACGCGCACCGCGATGACGGCGTCGAGATACTCGGTCGCCCAATCCTCCTCGGTCGCGGGCGAAACGCGCGCGTCCACCTCGCGGGTCTCGGCGTCGCCGCGCACCGCGCAGCCGGCCTCGAGCAGCATGGTGACCAGCGGCGCCAGATGCGTCGCCGCGCAGGCGCGATCGACCAGCAGCGTCTCGGCCGCGCCGCAGACGCCGGTCCGGCGCATCTTGGCGTTGAGCACCACGGCCTTCGCCATGGCGAGGTCGGCGGCGCCGTCCACATAGACGTGGCAATTGCCGTCGAGGTGGGCGAAGACCGGCACGCGCGCCTCGCTCTGCACGCGCGCGACCAGGCCCTTGCCGCCGCGCGGCACGATCACGTCGACCGCGCCGTCGAGCCCCTGGAGCATCAGCCCGACCGCGGCGCGGTCGCGCGTCGGCACCAGGGCGATCGCATCCTCGGGCAGGCCGGCGGCCACGAGGCCGCGCGCCAGCGCCGCGTGAATCGCGCGGGTCGAGCGGAAGCTCTCGGAGCCGCCGCGCAGGATCACGGCATTGCCGGCCTTCAGGCACAGCGCGCCCGCATCGGCGGTGACGTTCGGGCGGCTCTCGTAGATCACGCCGACGACGCCGAGCGGCACGCGCACGCGCTCGATCCGCAGGCCGTTCGGCCGGGTCCAGGCCTCGGTCACGCGGCCGACCGGGTCGTCGAGGGCACGCACCACGTCGATGCCGTCGGCCATGGCGGCGATACGCTTCGCGTCGAGGGCGAGGCGGTCGATGAAGGCCGCGGTGGCGCCGCCGCTGCGGGCCTCGGCGACGTCCTCGGCATTGGCCGCGAGGATCTCGGCCCCCGCCGCGCGCACCGCCGTCGCCATGGCGGCGAGGGCCGCGTCCTTGCGGGCGGCGGGGCACAACGCGATCGCGCGCGCGGCCGCCTTGGCGCGGCGGCCCAAGGCCGTCATCGCGGCGGCGATGTCGCCCGATCCCTCGACCGATTTCAGCGGAGCCGTCATGGCGGTGGTCCTTTCGGCTCTCCTACCACGTCGCCGCCCGGGCCGCGAGCCGAGGGCGGCGGCGCCAAGGCGGCCGCGCGCCCCCGTCGGCGCAGGAAATCGCCCGAGAGCCCTGTGGATTGCGAGGACAAGTCGGCGCGGCGCGGCACCCCCGTCACATCCACGCATTTCGACTGTGGGTGAATGAGACGCGAGGAGGGCGCCATGTCGGTCCGGGCCGCCGATCTGCCGAGCCGGTTCCCGGTCGGCACCAAGTATGTGGTGGAAGGCGATGACGGTCCGGGAGGCCGGCTGCGCATCGTCGCGCGCTACCTGATCTATCCGGACGGCACGCGGGTCGACCTCAAGACCGGCGCCGACCGGCCGGTCCGGCGCCGCCGCGCGCTCCGGGGCCGGTCATGCTGAGGCGTTTCCTTGGCGGCCTAGGCTATTGGCTTAGTCCTCGTGCGCTGCCCGAGGGCGCGGTCGTCGGGAACGCGACGGAAAACGTCGCGGGCCAGCGGAACGATTGACCCAGGCCGGCGTTGCCCGCTGCGGACGGTACGTCGCAGCCCCGCGTGCCGTCCGGAATCAGCGCCCCGGCCCCTCCCCCCGGCCGGGGCGTTTCTCTGTCCGGCGCGCGCCCGGCGCGCGCGCGAGAATTCCCCGCGCGCCGGCGGAACCATCGGGCTTTCAGCGCGTTATGAGTCCGCCTCAGCGACCAGCCGGACGGGCGATCGGCCGGACCGAACACGGGACGGATTGCGCCCGCAGGCCATGAGGCGCAGTCGATGCGTTCCAAGGGAGGCGAACCAATGCCCCGGTTCTTTCTTCACTTCACGGATGGCGACCGAGTGATCAAGGATCCGGAAGGGCTCGAGCTTCCCGGCGCGTCGGCCGCACGCGCCGAAGCCCTCACGTTCGGGCGCGAGCTCGTCGCGCGGCAGGAGATGGACTGGTCGGGCTGGTCGGTCGCGATCCACGACGAGGGCGGCCGTGAGGTCGACCTCATTCCCTTGCCCGACCCCACCCCGGCCAGCGCGCGCGCCGCCTGAGCGCGCCGCATCATTCCGTCATTCCCGTCCCAGCACCAGATCGTCGCGGTGGATCATCTCGGCGCGGCCCTCGATGCCGAGGATCTGCGCGATGTCGTTGGATGAGCGGCCCTTGATGCGATCGGCGTCGGCCGCGTCATAGGCGACCAGCCCGCGGCCGATCTCGCCGCCGTCGGGGCCGCGCAGGATCACGGCGTCGCCGCGGGAGAACTCCCCCTCGACGCGCCGCACGCCCGCGGGCAGCAGGCTCTTGCCGCTGCGCAGCGCCGCGACCGCGCCGGCATCGAGGGTCAGCGTGCCCCTGGGCTCGAGCGAGCCGGCGATCCAGCGCTTGCGCGAGGTCACCGGATTGGCCGGCGTCAGGAACCAGGTGCAGCGGCCGCCGGCCGCGATGGCGGCGAGGGGGTGCGGGATACGGCCGGAGGCGATCACCATGTGGGTACCGCCCGTGGTCGCGATCTTGCCGGCCTCGATCTTGGTCAGCATGCCGCCGCGCGAGAGGTCCGAGCCGGCCGCCCCGGCGACACCCTCGATCCCGGGCGTGATGCGCTCCACCAGCGGGATCAGCCGCGCCTCCCGGTTCTCGTCCGGCGGGGCGTCGTAGAGCCCGTCGATGTCGGAGAGCAGCACCAGCAGGTCGGCGCTCGCCATGGTGGCGACGCGCGCGGCGAGGCGGTCGTTGTCGCCGTAGCGGATCTCGTTGGTCGCGACCGTGTCGTTCTCGTTGATCACCGGCACCGCGCGCCATTCCAGCAATTTGGCGATGGTGGAGCGCGCATTCAGGTAGCGCCGCCGCTCCTCGGTGTCGCCGAGGGTCACCAGCACCTGGCCGGCCGAGATGCCGTGGCGCCCGAGCGCCTCGGCCCAGGTGCGCGCGAGCGCGATCTGGCCGACCGCGGCCGCGGCCTGGGAGTCCTCGAGCCGCAGCGGGCCGCGCGGCAGCTTCAGGATCGCGCGGCCGAGCGCGATGGCGCCCGAGGACACCACCAGCAGGTCGCGGCCCTGGCGGTGCAAATCGCCGATGTCGGCCGCCAGCGAGGCGAGCCAGTCCTCCTTGACACGGCCGGCCTGCGCGTCGACCAGGAGGGAGGAGCCCACCTTGACGACGATGCGGCGAAATTCGGCAAGGGTCGGGATGCGCGCCATGGCTCTCGGGCCTTGCGGCCGCTGCGAGGAAGGGCGTTATCCATCACACGACGCGCGCCTTGGCAATCCGGGGAACCGGGCCGGGGCGCCCGCGGTTCTGCATCGGTGTCATGAGCGGCGTGTTCATCGGGACCTCGGGGTGGACCTATGACGGCTGGCGCGGGCCGTTCTATCCGCGCGAGGTCGCGAAGAAGGACTGGCTCGCCTGGTACGGGGGGCGGTTCGCCTCCACCGAGATCAACGGCTCGTTCTACCGCACGCCTTCGCTGGACGCGGTCCGGGCCTGGCGCAAAGCGGTGCCGCGGGACTTCGTGTTCGCCTGGAAGGCCTCGAAGTTCATCACCCACTGGAAGCGCCTGGGCGGCACGTCGCGCAACAGCATCGCCCTCATGGGCACGCGGCTGCGCGCGCTCGGCCGCAAGGCGGGGCCGGTGCTGTTCCAGCTGCCGCCGCAGATGCGGGCCGACGCGGAGCGACTCGAATCCTTTCTGAAGCTGCTGCCGCGGCGGCGGCGCTACGTGTTCGAGTTCCGGCATCCGAGCTGGTATGCGGACGAGATCCTCGACCTGCTCCGCAAGCACGACGTGGCGCTGTGCATCTCGGACCATCACGACGCGCCGGCGCCCTGGGTCGTGACGGCGCGGCACGTCTATGTGCGCGGCCACGGGCCGGGCGGGCGCTACAAGGATCACTACCCGGACGCGACGCTGAGGACCTGGGCGCGCCGGATCCGGCGCTGGCGGCGCGAGAAGCGCACCGTCTACTGCTACTTCGACAACGACCAGAAGAGCGCGGCGCCGATCGACGCGCGGCGGCTGAAGGAGCTCGTGGACAGCAAGCCGCGCAGGCGCGGCTGATCACGGCTGCCAGGTGCCGGCGGCGTGCCGGCCGGTCCTGCCGAACTGCGCCTCCTCGATCACCGCGAGCAGGGCGCGCAGGGCCTCGGGCACGCCCTCGCGCGTGGCGGCCGAGAGCACGAGCGGCGTCTTCTTCGCGGCGCGCTCGAGGCGCGCGACCTGCTGCTTGCGCTGCTCGTCGCTCAGCGCGTCCGCCTTGGAGAGGGCAACGATCTCGGGCTTGTCGACGAGATCGTGGCCATAGGCCTCGAGCTCCCCGCGCACCACCCGGTAGGCCTTGCCGGCGTGCTCGCAGGTGCCATCGACCAGATGCAGCAGGACGCGGCAGCGCTCGATATGACCGAGGAACCGGTCGCCGAGCCCGGCGCCCTCGTGGGCGCCCTCGATCAGGCCCGGAATGTCGGCGAGCACGAACTCGGAGGCGTCGATGCGAACCACGCCGAGCTGCGGGTTGAGCGTCGTGAAGGGATAATCGGCGATCTTCGGCTTGGCGGCGCTCACCGCGGCCAGGAAGGTCGACTTGCCGGCATTGGGCAGCCCGACCAGCCCGGCATCGGCGATCAGCTTGAGGCGCAGCCAGATCCAGCGCTCCTCGCCCGGCTCGCCCGGATTGGCGCGGCGCGGGGCGCGGTTGGTCGAGGACTTGAAGCGCGCATTGCCGAAGCCGCCATTGCCGCCCTTGGCGAGCACGATGCGCTCGCCGATGCGGGTGAGATCGGCGAGCAGGGTCTCCCTGTCCTCGTCGAAGATCTGGGTGCCGACCGGCACCTTGAGCACCACGTCGGCGCCGTTGGCGCCGTGGCGGTCCTTGCCCATGCCATGGGCGCCCCTGGCGGCCTTGAAGTGCTGCTGATAGCGATAATCGATCAGCGTGTTGAGCCCGTCCACGGCCTCCACGACCACGCTGCCGCCGCGGCCGCCGTCGCCGCCGTTCGGGCCGCCGAACTCGATGAACTTCTCGCGCCGGAACGCGACGCAGCCGTTCCCGCCGTCGCCCGAGCGAATGTAGACCTTGGCCTCGTCCAGGAACTTCATGGGATCGTGTCGCGCTCCGCGGTGGGAGTTATCGGAAAGCCGGCCGCCCCGCCAGAGCCGGCTGCCACCCGCGCAACGCCGCATGTCGGGTCTGCGCGACTGCGGCGCCAGGCGGCTTGCGGCTCCCGCGCGCGCTTTCTAAGGTCCGCCTCCCGATGACCCGCCGCCCCGATTTCCCGCAGTCCGCATGACCTGGCTCGCCGCACGGAGCGCCGCGCGGCCGACGGCGCTCGCGGGCGTCGGCCTGATGCTCACCGGCATCTTCCTGTTCTCCTGCAACGACGCGCTGGGGAAATGGATGCTCGCGACTTATTCGGTCGGGCAGATGCTGCTGATCCGCAGCCTCGCCGCCATCCTGCTGCTGGTGCCGTTCATCTGGCGGGAGGGGCTCGCCTCGTTCGCGGCGGCGCCGCGTCCCGGGCTGCAGCTCACGCGCGTGGTGCTCGCCACGCTGGAAAGCGTGATGTTCTTCTGGGCCGTCAGCTACCTGCCGCTCGCCGACGTGGTGACGTTCTACCTGGCGGGACCGATCTACGTGACGGCGCTCTCCGCGCTGCTGCTCGGCGAGCATGTCGGCTGGCGCCGCTGGACGGCGGTCCTGGTCGGGTTCGCAGGCGTCGTGATCGCGCTGCGGCCCTCGGCCGCGACCCTGACGGCGCCGGCGCTGATCGCGCTCGCGGGCAGCATCTTCTTCGCGCTGCTGATGGTCACGACCCGCGCGCTGCGCGGCACCTCCGACACCGTGCTGATCACCGGCATCACGGCGGGCTCCCTCGTCTTCGGCCTGATGGCGGCGCCGTTCGCCTGGGTGGCGCCGTCGCTGCGCGACATCGCCCTGCTGGCGCTGCTCGGGGTGGTGGCGCAGACCGCCCATGTCTGCGTCAACCGCTCCCTCAAGCTCGCGCCGGCGAGCGTGGTCGTGCCCTACCAGTACACGCTGATCCTCTGGGCCGTGGTGCTCGGCTATCTGGTGTTCGGCGACGTGCCCGAGATGCTCGTTCTGGTGGGCGCCGGCATCATCGTGGCGGCGGGGCTGTTCATCTTCCTGCGCGAGCAGGTACGCGGCACGGCCGCGACACCGCCGGAGCACCCGTAGCCGGCCGCGGCCCTCGAGCCGGCAACCGCCGGCTCAAGGCTCGTGGTTCGGGATGACGAGCCGGGCTCACGCCACCCGCTTCACCGGGCCCCAGCTCTTGAGCGCCGCCCAGATGCTGCGCTCGAGCCGGAAGCGGTCGATGGGCACCGAGGAGCCGAGGGCGCGGATGCGGCAGAGGCCGACGCCGGTCCACTGGAAGCCGCATTTCTCGATCACGCGGCGCGAGGACGGATTGGTGACCCGCGCGCCGGCGCCCAGCACCTCGCGGCCGGCCTCCGTGAACGCATAGTCGATCACGGCACGCGCGGCCTCGGTGGCGTAGCCGCGGCCCCAATGGGGCACGCCCAGCCAGTAGCCGAGCTCGGGCGCGTTGCCGTCCAGGCTGCCGAAGCCGCAGGCGCCGATCACCGTGTCGTCGGGCAGGGTGACCAGGAAGGTCGTGTCGCCGGCCTCGCGGTTGCTGCCGAGAAGGAAGGCCTCGGCGTCGGCGAGCCGATAGGGATGCGGAATGCGCGCGGTGTTCTCGGCGATGCGTCGATCGTTGGCGAGCGCCGCTACCGCTTTAGCGTCCCCGAGATGCGGTGCGCGCAGAACGAGCCGCGTGGTCTCGAGGACGGGGATACACGCCTCGCGGTAGCTCTCTCTCGGACTGTCTTCCAGCAGTGTCATGGCACGGGCTCCCTTCACGTCCAAAGACGCTTTGAAAAAGCTGCGAGGGGGAGCCGGCATCCCGTCTCCCCCTCGCATGGAACCCGCTTGTGGGCCCGCCGGGTTTGACTGGATGCCGGCGGGACCTCGCTGATTGGTCCGCCGTTTATTCGGCCGCAGCCTCCGTCATCGGATGAACGGATACGAAGGTGCGGCCTTTGGCTTTCGACTGATAGACAACCTGACCATCGATGAGCGCGAACAACGTGTGATCTTTGCCAATCCCGACATTTCGGCCGGGATGCCACTTGGTGCCGCGCTGGCGCACGATGATATTGCCGGCGAGCGCCCGCTCGCCGCCGAACAGCTTCACGCCGAGGCGACGGCCGGCCGAGTCACGACCGTTGCGCGAAGATCCGCCTGCCTTCTTGTGAGCCATGGGAAACTCCTGATCGGTTCTCGTTTACCGTGATTCCGTGACGGACGCATCACCTTTCGGCAGGGCGTCCATCACATCTTCTTACCTTCTCCGACAGCCTAGTCCTCGGCGTCGTCGTCGGTCTTCCCGGCCGTCTTCGTGGTCGCCGGCTTGCGGGGCGTCGTGGCGGCCTTGGGCGCGTCCTCGCCCGCCGCCTCGGCGGTCGGCGCCTCGGCCGGCTTGCCGGCAGCCTTGCCGCGCGCCTCGACGGTCGGCGTCCTGCCGTCGGTGAGGATTTCGGTGATCCGCACCAGGGTGAACTCCTGCCGGTGGCCGCGCTTGCGACGCGAGTTCTTGCGCCGGCGCTTCTTGAAGGCGATCACCTTCGGACCGCGGCCCTGCTCGAGCACCTCGGCCGCGACGCTCGCGCCCGACACCGTCGGCGCCCCGAGCAGCTGCGTATCACCACCGACGACCAGCACGTCGCCGAACTGGACGATCTCCCCGGGCTCGCCGACCAGCTTGTCGACCTTCAACACATCCTCGGCGGCGACCCGGTATTGCTTGCCGCCGGTCCTGATGACTGCGAACATCGTTCTCCCTCGTGTTCGACATTCCGGCGCTCGGGAGCGCGCCCCCGGGCCGGCTTCTTGACAGTCGTGACCTGGTTCAAAAGACGTAAGTCCTTGCGCCAAAAGCGCAAAAACGAGCGGCGCGGACCAAGCCGCGCCGGGCGCCGCGCAATATAGAGGCGAAGGCCGCGAAGTCAAGGCAACCGAGGGCTTGCCAGCCCGCCGGCGGGGCTTCCCCGCAACCTTTGCCGGGGCCATTCGTTGTCGGCCCGGAACTCACCGGAACCGACCCTTCATGGCCGACATCTCGCCGCCTGCCCTCGGGATCCACGGGGCGAGCCTGCTCCCGTCCGTGCGGGTCGACAGCTACAATGCCGAGATCAAGGACGAGGAGGGGTTCGTCGGGGACCGGGCGAGCCGGGGCGCCTTCTACGAGATCCTCGAGAAATGGCGCAAGCCGCTGCGCAAGTACGGCGCCGACCCCTTCGGCGACGAGGACACGGACGAGATCAGCAAGAAGACGCTCGACGACCTGCTCGTCAACGGCGACCACGAGGCAGCCGGTGTCATCCAGAGCGCGGTCGAGGAGTTCGCCCAGACGCTCGCCCGCGTCGTGAAGCGGTTCCTGAAGCTCAAGGCCTGGGACAAGACCGAGCGCATCGTGGTCGGCGGCGGCTTCCGCCAGGGACGCGTCGGCGAGCTCGCGATCGGGCGCGCGGACGTGCTGCTCAAGGCGGAGCTCGGCCGCTTCGACCTGGTGCCGATCCGCCACCATCCGGACGAGGCGGCGCTGATCGGCGCCGCGCATCTCGCGCCGGCCTGGATCTTCAAGGCGCACGACAGCATCCTCGCGGTCGACATCGGCGGGACCAATATCCGCGCGGGCGTGGTCGAGCCGAACGTGAAGAAGGCCGCCGATCTCAGCAAGGCGCGGGTCTGGAAATCCAAGCTCTGGCGCCACGCGGACGACAGGCCGGGCCGCGAGGCCGCGATCGAGCAGCTGGTCGCCATGCTCACGGATCTCGCCAGGCGCGCCCGCAAGGAGGGGCACGCGCTCGCGCCGTTCGTCGGCATCGCATGCCCGGGCGCCATCGAGGAGGACGGCGACATCGCCAAGGGCGCGCAGAACCTGCCCGGCAACTGGGAGAGCAGCCGCTTCAACCTGCCGCAGCGGATCTGCGAGGCGCTGCCGCGGATCGACGACCACGAGACGGTGGTCCTGATGCACAACGATGCCGTGGTGCAGGGCCTGAGCGAGATCCCCGCGATGCAGGACGTGTCACGCTGGGGCGTGCTGACGATCGGCACCGGGCTCGGCAATGCCCGCTTCACCAATCGCGGGTCGGACAAGGAGTGAGGGTTCACTCCTCGGATCGGGTCCGGCCGGCGCGCAGCAGCGCCGCGATGCGCAGCGCGCCGGCGATCAGGATCAGGAGCGCCATGACGGGAAACGCGGCGGCCACGAACGCCATCGTGACCTGCAGCGCCTCCGATTCCCGGGTGAGGTTGCGCGCCACGAAGCCGCGCGTGACGTCGAAGCGCGGCCCGACCAGGCTCTGGTAGAGCAGCATGCCGGCGAAGACGAGCGCCGGGACGGTCGCGACCAGCGCGCCGACCCGCGCGAGCGGCCCGCGGAACACGGCGCCGGGCTCGACGAAGCCCGGATCGGCAGCGTACCAGAAGGCGAGCGCCGCCCCGAGCGTTCCGGCCCAGATCATCGCGTAGCGGGCGAGCTCCTCGGTCCAGAACGGCGGATGGGCGAAGACGTAGCGCGCCACCACCTGGAACAGGATGGCGAGCACCATCAGGCCCAGCATGAGGCTCGCCGCGACCTCGACGGCCGCGAACAGGCGGCCGCCGGCGCGCGGCACCTCCCCGGAGGGCCGGGGCGGAAGGTCCGTCACTTGCGCGACTTCCCGGCGATGGCGACGAAGTAGTCGAGGTGCTGCGGCGGGATCAGCGCGCTCCAGGCCTTGCGCGAGAGATCGCCGAACTGCTTGCGCATCTCGGGCGACAGGGTCGTCACCTTCACGCCCTTCGTCTCCAGGGTCTTGAGCTCGGCGGCGGCGACGCGCCGGGTCCAGGCGCGGTTGTTCTCGGTCGCGTGGGCGATCGCCTCGTCGACGGCGGCCCGGGTCTTCGCGTCGAGCCCCGCGTACCAGTCGCGCGACATCAGCGCGGTGCGCACGCCGATGCCGGCACCCGCATCGGTGTAGAATTTGAGGAAGTCGGTGTGCTGGAAGATCAGCGCGACCACCGGCGGGTTGATGTAGCCGTCGATCACGCCGCTCTGCAGGCTGGTCGAGACCTCGGCCATGTCGACCACCACGCCCTGGGTGCCCCAGGCCTCGTAGAGGGCGAGCTGCGATCGGTCGATGGCGCGGAAGCGCAGGCCGGCGAGGTCGGCGGGCTTCTCGATCGCGCGCTTCGAATTGAAGATGCCGACCGGGCCGCCGACGCCGAGGATCGCCGCGAGCTTGAGACGCGAGGGCGCGAGGCTCGCGTCGATGCGCGACTGCACGTCGGACTGGGCGATGGCGCGGAACATGTGGTCGAGATCGTCGAACATGTAGGGCGTGAGGAAGCCGAGGATCAGCGGATCGATCCGGCGCACCATCACGAAATTGGTGAGGCCGACCTCGACGAGGCCCTGGGACATCTGGTCGACCACCGACTGGTCGGGGCCGAGCGCGCCGCCGAGCACCACCTCGGAGGCGACGCCGCGCTCGCGCAGCCGGGTCGAGAAGTCGTTCGCCCAGTGCCAGTCGCCGCAGCTGTCGACGGCGGGGCAGCCGACCGCGATACGAAGGCCCGCGGCTGCGGACGGGGTCGCGAAGGCGAGCCACGAGAGGAGGAGGATTGCCAGGATACGCATGGTCTTTCTCCGGTTCGGCGGAAGGATCATGGGGCGAGCCCCACGAGGCGAGGAACGAAAAGGACGAAGTCCGGCCAGGCGACGAGGGCGGCGAGCACCGCCACCTCGACCAGGAAGAAGGGCATGATCGCGACCGACAGCCGCCAGAAGGTGACGCCGGTGACGGCCGAGACGACCATCAGGCAGCCGCCCAGCGGCGGCGAGATCAGGCCGAGGCTGAGGTTGAAGCAGATCACGGTGCCGAGATGGATCGGATCGGCGCCGAGCGCGATCGCGGGAGGCGCCAGGATCGGCACGAACAGCACCAGCACCATCGGAGCTTCCATCACGGTGCCGGCGAGGAGCAGCACCGCCATCACGAGCGCCAGGTAGCCGTGGAGGCCGAGGCCGAGCTCGGCGACCTGGCGGCTCAGCCAGCGCGGCAGCCCCTGCAACGCGAACAGGTACTCGAAGGCGCCGGCCGCGAACATGATGGCGAAGATCGATCCCGACAGGATGGTGGTACGCAGGAGCGCGAGCCGGACGTCGGAGAGCTGGCTGCGGAGCACGCGCGGCAGCGAGCCGTCCTCCCAGATCCCGTAGAGGAACGAGATCGCGACCGCGGCCGCCACCGCGAGCGCCGCGGCTTCCGTCGGCGTGGTGACGCCGAAGACGATGCCCGAGAGGATGATGGCCGGCAGAGCGAGGGCGGGCGCCGCCTTCGCGACGACGTGGAGGGGCGCGGCGTCGGGACGAATGCCGCGCGGATGGTCGTGGCGCCAGGCCGAAAACGCGTTCATGGCGATCAGGGCCGCGGCGAGCAGCAGGCCCGGGAGGAAGCCGGCCGCGAACAGGCCCGCCACCGAGACGTTCATCAGCGCGCCATAGAACACCAGCACGATGCTGGGCGGGATGATCGGCCCGATCATCGACGCCGCCGCCACCAGCGCGGCCGCGTAGTCGCGCGCGTAGCCGCGACGCGTCATCTCGGGCACCAAGGTGTTGCTCAGCGCGGCCGCGTCCGCCACCGCCGAGCCCGAGATGCCCGAGAGGAACACGCTGGTCGCCACGCCGACATGGCCGAGGCCGCCGCGCAGGCGGCCCACGATCAGCAGCGTGAGGTCGACGAGCGCGCGCGTGATGCCGCCGCGCGTCATCAACTCGCCGGCCAGGATGAACAGCGGCATCGCCAGGAAGGTGAAGCTGTCCACCTGCGCGAAGAGGCGCTGGGGCAGGGCGGCGAGGAACCGTTCCTGGCCCGCGATGTAGAAGCTCGCCACCGCGGCGGCGCCGATCACATAGGCCAGGCCCGCTCCGGCGAGCGCGGCGATCGCCGACACCAACAGGACGAGCCACGTCATCGTTCGTCCGCTGCCCCTTGTTCGCGACGGGTCGTCCCGGGTATGGTTTTCCCATCGGAAGGAATGCGCAAGCCTTTTTCTTATGGGAAGCAAGATGGCGGAGATCGCCGAGATTGCGGTCCGTTTCGGCGAGCGCGTGCGCGCGCTGCGCCACCAGGCCGGCCTGTCCCAGGCCGAGCTGGCGCAGCGCTCGGGGCTCGCACCCTCCAGCGTCTCCAAGATCGAGACCGGGCAGATGTCGCCCACCTATGACGTGCTGCTCCGGCTCGCGAAGGGGTTCGACCTCGATCTCACGGATCTGCTGGCGGCGGAGCGGCGGGACGTGCCGGCGGGCGCGAGCCTCGCGCGGCTGGCGGTCAGCCGGGCCGGCGACGGCCCGGTCCAGGAGGCGGGGGTCTACACCTATTTCCCGCTCGCGACCGGCCTGCGGCGCAAGCTGATGGACCCGACGCTGGTCCGCCTGGAGGCGCGCGGGATCCACGCCTTCGGCGACCTGATCCGGCATCCGGGCGAGGAGTTCGTGCTGGTGCTCGAGGGCGCGGCCGAGCTGCACACCGAGCACTACGAGGTGATCCGGCTGGAGAAGGGCGACAGCTGCTACTACGACGCCACCATGGGACACGCCTTCGTGCGCGCGTCCGACGGTCCCGCGATCATCCTCAACATCACGGCGCACCCGGCGCCGGTCGAAACGGCGGCGCGCGAGGGCCAGGATGCGGGTTGACGAATATCTGCGCGAGGACGCGCTCGGGCTCGCCCGGCTGGTGCACAGCGGCGCGGTCGCGCCCCACGAGGTGATGGAGGCCTGCCTCGCCCGGCTCGCGGCCGCGAATCCCCGGGTCAATGCGGTCGTGATGCTGCAGGCCGACGAAGCGCTCGAGCGGCTCAAGGCGCAGCCGCGCGACGCCCGCCCGTTCTATGGCCTGCCCTATTTCATCAAGGACCTGCATGCGCCGGTGGCGGGCCTGCCGCTCGCGCATGGCAGCCGGGCCTTCGCGGGAAGCTGCTTCCCCTTCGACTCGGAGACCGTGGTGCGGCTGCGGCGCGCCGGCTTTTCGATCATCGGCCGCACCAATTCTCCGGAGTTCGGGCTGAGCGCCACCACCGAGCCGCGGCTGCACGGCGCGACGCGCAACCCGTGGTCCCTCGCGCATTCGGCCGGCGGCTCGAGCGGCGGCGCCGGCGCGGCGGTCGCGGCCGGGATCCTGCCCGCGACCCATGCGACCGACAGCGCCGGGTCGATCCGCATCCCGGCCTCCGCGAACGGGCTCGTCGGGCTCAAGCCGACGCGCGGCCTGCTCGCCTCCGGGCCGCATCGCGGCGACCCCAATCACGGCATCAGCCACGAGCACGCGATCACGCGCAGCGTGCGCGACTGCGCCGCGATCCTCGATGCGACCGCGGGGCCGGACGTGGGCGCGCCCTATGCGACGCTGCCGCCCGCCGAGCCGTTCCTGAGCGCGATCGAGCGGCCGCCGCCGCGGCTGCGCGTCGCCTACACGCTGGCCTCGTTCTTCACCGGGGAGGCGCCGCATGCGGAGGTCGCGGGCGCCGTGGAGGGGGCCGTGCGGCTCCTCGAGGTGCAGGGCCACGAGGTCGCGGCGGCCGCGCCGGAGTTCGACGGTCCGGCCCTGCTCGCCGCGATCATGACGGTGCTGCAGGCCGGGCTCGCGGCGCTGATCGATGCGCGCGAGACCGAGCTCGGCCGCGCGCTCGAGCCGGACGAGCTCGAGCCCGCCTCGCGGGCGGCGGTCGCGTTCGGCCGCAGCATCTCGGGGCGAACCTATGCGGCGCAATTCCCGGTGATCAATCGCGCGGTGCGCAGCATCGGTCAGTTCTTCACGCGCTACGACCTGCTGGTCACGCCCACCTTGGTGCGCCCGCCGGCCCCCCTCGGCGAGCTCAGCACGGACGAGGCGGACCTCGACCGCTTCAATGCGACCCTGTTCGGCTATGCGCCCTACACGTTCCCGTTCAACGCGACCGGCCAGCCGGCCGCCTCGCTGCCGCTCGGCTGGAGCGCGGCCGGGCTCCCGATCGGCGTGCAGGTGGTGGCGCGCTTCGGGCAGGATACGACGCTGCTGCAGGTCGCCCGCAGCCTGGAGATCGCGACCCGCTGGGGGGAGCGGCGCGCGCCGCTGTGAGGACGCGGAAGCGGCCTCGCCGGGACGTCCCGGACCGGCCATGCCCGCGGTCCCCGACGCGGCGCGCAGGCCGGCCGCCGCTTTTCGGGAGCCGGCTCCCTTGTTTCGCGGGCCCCGCGCGGCTATGTCTTCGCCACATCGCGGGCCCCGGCCCGCGCTCGGCCCCGTAACGCTTTGTTAAGCGTGCTCGCCTCCAGCTGCCGCCGGCAGCGACAGGCCCTGGCGCTCGGAGAGGTGGCTGAGTGGTTGAAAGCACCGCACTCGAAATGCGGCATACGGGCAACCGTATCGGGGGTTCGAATCCCTCCCTCTCCGCCAGCTCACGCCTTGTCCAGCCCTGATCCGCGTCGGCGATCACCGAAATAGGCGAGTGTTTCGCTTCTTCGCGTGCTTCGGCGATCCCCGCCGCCACGTGCCGAACCGCCGCGGCTGCGTTCAGCCTCTCGTGCTCGGCATGGAGAGGCTGCCGATACCCATCCTGAGCGCGGTGCGAAGCCACCCTCACCGGCGGGATGCGCGGAAGGCGCTCGGCGAGACGCCGTAGGCCGCGCGGAAGGCGCGGCTCGCGTGTGCCGAATCGTTGAAGCCCCAGCGCAGCGCGATCCCGGTGACCGACAGATGGGCGAAGCGCGGATCGGCGAGGTCGCGGCGCATGCGGGCGAGCCGACGCGCGCGGATGTGCACCGCGAGGGTCGCGCCGGATGCGGCGAACACCATGTGCAGGTAGCGCGGCGTGATGCCGAAGGCGGCCGCGACGCGCGACGGCGTCAGCTCCGAATCGTCGAGCCGATTCTCGACATGGGCGAGGATCCGCGCGAGCAGGTCGCCCGTGTGCCCTGGCGCGGCGGCCGGCGCGAGGAGCCGGCCCAGGAGGTCGACGACAAGGTCGGCGGCGAGCGGCGCATCGGTGACCGGAATGCCCGGAGCGAGGCGGGCGAGAGCCGCGAGCTGGTTGGCGAGCAGGGCGCCGAGCCCGGAATGGCCGTCGAGCCGGAAGGCGCCGGTGAGATCGCGGCCGGCGCCCGCGCCGGCGAGGTGCTTGCGCGGGATCAGGAGCGTGACCTTGTGCAGCGCCGTGTCCACCGCGAAATCGAGCGGACGCGTGCCGTCCCACACCAAGAGGTCCCCCGGGCCGAGCACGACCGAGGTGTCGCCCTGGCGCACCCGTTCCCGACCGGACAGCACGTGCAGAAGGCCGAAATAGTCGCCCTCCGTGCGCGCGATCTCGCGCCGCTCGCGAGAGCCGGCGAGCGGTGAGCTCGAACACGCGATCAGGCTGCAACCGCCGAGCGCTCGCCAGGCGAGCCGGCAGTCGTACGGCTCGCGGTCGCGCAGCCGCAGCGTCCAGGGCAGATGCACTTCGTTGAGCATCGCCCGTGCCGCCTCGGCGCGCACGCCCGCGGGCAGGCTCGCGGTCGTCCACGCGCCAGCGAGCATCGTTTCCTCCCTGCGCCGCCTTCGCCGAGGACGGCTTGCGGGAACGAGACTACCATATCGCCTTCCCTCTCGAACAAGCCGGCTTCCCTCTCGCGCAAGCGGACCGCCCGGAGCCGACCTAGCGTCGGCACGGACAACCGTTCGGGGAGGATCACCATGCGACGCGACATCGAGTTCAAGACCGAGGACGGCGTGACGCTGCGCGGCTGGCACTATCCGGCCAAGGGCGTCGGCGGGCGGGCCCCGACCGTGATCATGGCGCACGGCTTCACGGCGACGCGCGAGATTTTCCTCGACGATTTCGCCGCGGTGTTCGCGCAGGCCGGCCTCGGCGTGATCGTCTACGACCACCGCAATTTCGGCGTCAGCGACGGCGAGCCGCGCAGCCATGCCGACCCCTGGGCGCAGATCGACGGCTATCGCGACGCCATCACCTTCGCGCAGACGCGCCCCGACGTCGACCCGGACCGGATCGGGGTCTGGGGCTCGAGCTATTCGGGCGGGCACGTCCTGGTGGTCGCGGCGATCGACCGGCGGGTCAAGTGCGTGGTCGCGCAGGTGCCGCTGACCTGGGGCTTCGAGACTGCGCGCCGGCTGATCCGCGGCGACATGTGGGCGGGGCTCCGCGCCGCCTTCGATGCCGACCGGGCGGCGCGCGCACGCGGCGAGGCCGGCGCGCTGATGCCGGTGACGGCGCCCGAGGGCGAGCCCTGCGCCCTGCCGACGGCGGACACCTACGCGTTCTTCACGGAATTCGCCAGGAGCCGCGAGACGAACTGGAAAAACGAGGTGACGCTGCGCTCGATCGAGATGTTCACCGAGTACGAGCCGGCGAGCTATATCGGCCGCATCGCGCCGACGCCGCTCCTGCTGGTCGTCGCCCGCGGCGACCACCTCACGCCGTTCGACCTCACGGCGCGCGCCTACGAGGAGGCGCTGGAGCCGAAGAAGCTCCTGACCCTGCCGGGCGGCCATTTCGAAGCCTATACGGGCGAGCCCTTCCGGATCTCCTCGGCGGTCCAGCGCAACTGGTTCCGGCAGCATCTCTGAGACGCGCCGGGAGGGTTGCGACCCGACCGGCCTTGCGCGATTCGGGGTTCGCGGCGCATTGTCGTCGTTTGACGATTTGATAGACTGCGCGGGCGAATCCGGAGGCACGTCATGAGAGCGCGATCGGACCTGCTGAGCGGCGCCGGGCGGCCGTCGGAAGCGCGCAGGTCGCGGCCGAAGCAGGCGGTGCCGCGCATGGCCCCGGCGCAGCGCAAGGCCATGCTGCTCGCCCGGGCGAGCGACTTCTTCGCCGAGTACGGGCTGACCGCGCAGACGCGCGCGCTGGCGGAAGCCTGCGGGGTCGCCCAGCGGCTGATCTACCGCTACTTCCCCTCCAAGGCGGCGCTGCTGCAGGAGGTCTACGAGGAGGCGATCGTCGCGCCCTTCAAGGCGGTGTGGCTGGTCCGGCTGCGCGACCGCTCGCAGCCGTTCGAGACGCGCCTGCAGGAGTTCTACCACAACTATTACGACGCGGTGCTCACGCGCAAATGGCTGCGCCTGTTCCTGTACGCCTCGCTCGCCGAAGCCCGGATGGCCCCGGACTACATCCAGGCGATCATCGTGGAGATCCTCGAGACCATCGTGGTCGAGGCCGCGCATGCGCAGCAGGTGGAATTGCCCTCGGGCCGCGACCTGCGCAATGAGATCGGCTGGATGCTGCACGGGGCGGTGTCGCATTTCGCGATCCGCCGCCACCTCTACGAGGCGAGCCGGCGCGTCGAGGTCGAGCGCATCCTGGCGCTGCATATCCGCTGCTTCGTGACGGGCTTCGCCGCCATGGCGGCCGAGGCCCGGGCCTGCGAAGGAACGACCTGAATTTGTGCATCGCAATATAAGTCGTCAGTTTACGAATTAAATCGGTCCTGTTAAGTTTCCTCAGCAGTGGAGCGCTTCCCCGGCCGGCATCCGAACGACGGAACGCTCCGAGTGCGTCACATCAGGGAGGTGAACGCCGTGTCCAAGTCTTCTGCGCTGAGCCGCCGGTCATTCCTCAAGACCTCCGCCTCCGGGCTCGTCGCCGCGAGCACCGTCGGGCGTGCGGGCGCGGCGCTCGCCGCCGATCCGATCCATTTCGCGACCTGGTCGGCGGCGGTCGACACCGTCAAGAGCCACATCGCGGGCTTCGAGGCGAAGACCGGATTGAAGGTCGATTATTCGAACACGCCCTGGGCGCAGTTCCGCGAGACCATGATCACCAAGTTCGTCGGCGGCGCGCCGATCGACACGCTCTGGGTCTCGGACAGCTGGCTGCCGGAATGGGCCGAGGCCGGCTGGATCAAGCCGGTCGACCAGTACAAGGCGCTCACCGCCTACAACGACGACGTCGACAAGTTCTGCGTCGACTCCATGAGCTACCAGGGCAAGCAGTACGGCATCACGTACTACACGGACTTCATGGGCTTCATCTACAACGAGGACATGCTCAAGAAGGCCGGCCTGTCGGCGCCGCCCACGACCTGGGCCGAGGTGATCGACCAGGCCAAGACCATCAAGAGCAAGGGCCTCGCCGAATATCCGCTGCTGGTGCCGATGGCGCAGGAGACCTGGCTGATCGAGTTCATCTCGGCGCTGGTGTTCTCGCATGGCGGCCGCCTGGTCGACGACAAGGGCAATGCCGTGATGCAGGAGGGCGGCGCCGCGCAGGCGCTCAACCTGCTGGTCGACGCCGTGCAGAAGCACAAGGTGGTCTCGCCGTCCTGCGTGGAGACCGGCGAGCTCGCCGCCCTGAAGAGCTTCTCGGCGGGCCAGCACGCCTTCGGCCTGATCCCGAAATACCGGCTGCGCACCCTCAACGATCCGAAGCAGAGCCAGGTCGCCGGCCACGCCAAGATCGCGCTGATGCCGAAGGGCGAGAAGGGGTCGCACGCGACGGTGGGCTGGATGCGCTTCTACGGCATGACGCCGCGCGCGCAGGCCGATGCCACCCGCGCCGCCAACACGGTCAAGCTGATGGAATGGTTCGGCGGCAAGGCGGACGGCGAGTACCGGTTCCAGAAGCTGCTGTTCAAGGACGTCGGCGCCGGGTTCGGGGTGAAGTCGCTGTTCAAGGACCCCGAGATGCGCGCCGCCTACGCGGCCTATGGCGACGTCGACTTGATCGGCAAGCAGCAGGGCCTCGCGCTCAAGAAGGACGTGGTGACGCCGTGGTTCGGCGAATGGAACGACGTCAACGGCTCGGCCTGGCAGCAGGCGATCCTCGGCAAGGTCACGCCGGACCAGGCGCTGAAGAACTCGGCCGCCAAGTGGACCTCGCTGAAGAAACAGGGTTGAGCCGCATCGCGGGCGGGCGGGGGCCATCGCGGCCCCGCCCGCCGCGGGCCTCGTGACGCGTCCATGACGGCAATCACCAGCCTCCCGCGGCGCGCCGCGCGCTTCGGCGGCCCGACCTACGACGAGCGCAACGCGCTCGTCCTCATCGCGCCGCTCGCGACCGTGCTGTTCGCGGTGGCGGTGTTCCCGATTCTCTACTCCTTCTACATCAGCCTCTACGGACTGAAGCTCACCCGCCCCCACCGGGTGCCCTTCGTCGGGCTCGAGAACTACGTCACGGTCCTCACCGACCCGCAATTCTGGGAGGCGGTCGGACGCACGGCGGCGTTCTCGGTGATGTCGGTCGCGGCCGTCGCCGTGATCGCGTTGCTGGCGGCGCTGCTCCTCAACGAGGAGTTCCCGGGACGCCGCGTGCTGAGCGCGGTCCTGCTGGTGCCCTGGGCGATCCCCTACGTCGCCAATGCGCTGATGTGGAAGTGGATCTACGATTCCAACTACGGCGCGCTGAACGGGCTGCTCTACCAGCTCGACTTCATCAACAGCTACATGGTCTGGCTCGGCGACGCCGACAAGACGCTGGCGCTGATCGCCAACGCCTTCGTGTGGAAGGAAGTGCCGCTCGCCGTGATCCTGCTCCTGGTCGGCCTCAAGACCATCCCGGCCGACCTCTACGCGGCCGCCAAGGTCGACGGCGCCAACGCATTGCAGCGCTTCCTCCACGTCACGCTGCCGGCGCTGAAATCGAGCTTCGCGCTGGTGATCGTGTACGAGACCATGATGGCGATCCGGCATTTCGACCTGTTCTTCATCCTGACCGAGGGGGGACCGGGGGACGCCAGCCACGTGGTGGCCTGGCGCATCTATGTCGAGACGTTCCGCAACCTGAACTTCGGTCTCGGCGCGGCGATGTCCTACATCCTGGCGCTGGCGACGCTGGCGCTCGCCTACGCGGTCATCCGCGCGCTGGCGCAGAGGATCTGACATGGCTGGTCCGAGCATGGCCGATCCGACCGCTGCCGCCCGTGCCGTGCGCCAAGCCCGCATCCGCTCGCGCGCCGGGCGGGTGGGACGCGGCCTCATCCTGCTGGTCGCCTCGCTGGTCTTCCTCGGCTACACGCTCGCGCCGGTCGTCTGGCTG
Source organism: Bradyrhizobiaceae bacterium (assembly GCA_003105195.1). Classification (GTDB taxonomy): domain Bacteria; phylum Pseudomonadota; class Alphaproteobacteria; order Rhizobiales; family Xanthobacteraceae; genus FEB-22. The sequence continues at coordinate 17,912 of PQAH01000010.1, read as the reverse complement.
GTCTCCTCGTCGCTGCAGAACGAGCGCGAGATCGTCTCGAAACCGCCGCACTGGATTCCCCACGAGCCGACGCTGGAGAACTTCGCCGCCATCTTCACGGCGCGCGAGAAGACCGTCACCTACGAGACGCGGCGCGCCGCCGATCCGGCGAGCGGCGGGTTCATTCCCTCCACGGCCAGCAACCTCCTGCCGGCGCTCGGCAACAGCCTGATCGTCGCCTGCGCCGTGGTGGTGCTCAACCTGCTGGTCGGCGTGCCGTCCGCCTATGCGATGGCGAAGATCAGGTTCCGCGGCCGCTCGGCCTCGATCTACGGGATCCTGGCGACGCGGGTGATCCCCGACATCGCCCTCGTCGTGCCGTTCTTCCTGTTCATCCGCAATCTCGGCCTGCTCGACAGCCTCTGGTCGCTGATCATCACCTATCTGGCGGTGACGGTGCCGTTCTCGGTGTTCATCCTGGTCAGCTATTTCGAGTCGCTGCCGGACGAGCTCGACAAGGCCGCGCGCGTCGACGGCTGCTCGCGCTGGCAGACCATGACCAAGGTCTACGTGCCGCTGGCGCTGCCCTCGCTCGTGGCCGTGATGCTGTTCGCGTTCCTGGCGAGCTGGAACGAGTTCCTGCTCGCGCTGATGTTCACGCAGACGCCGAAGTCGCAGACGCTGCCGATCATCGTCGCCTCGTTCACCTCCGACTTCACGATCAGCTTCTCGTTCATCAACGCGGCCGGCGTGCTGGCGATCGTCCCGCCCGTCCTCCTCGCCCTGATCTTCGAGCGCTACATCGTCTCGGGGCTGACGGCCGGCGCGGTCAAGGGCTAAGGGGGTCCGCATTGGCTCGCATCACGTTCAAGGCGGTCACCAAGCGCTATGCGGGCGACGTGGTCGCGGTGAGGGATCTCGACCTGGAGATCTTCGACAAGGAATTCGTGGTCCTGCTCGGGCCGTCGGGCTGCGGCAAGTCGACGACGCTCAACATGATCGCCGGCCTCGAGGAGGTGACCGAGGGCGAGCTGTGGTTCGACGACGAGATCGTCAACACGCTGCCGCCGCACCGGCGGGACGTCGCGATGGTGTTCCAGAGCTACGCCCTCTATCCGCACAAGTCGGTCTACGAGAACATCGCCTTCGGCCTGCGCATGCGCCGGGTGGCGGCCGAGGAGATCGACCGGCGGGTGCGCGACGCCGCCGCCAAGCTCGAGATCTCGCACCTGCTCCAACGGCGCCCCAGCCAGCTGTCCGGCGGGCAGCGCCAGCGCGTCGCGCTCGGGCGCGCCATGGTGCGCCAGCCCGCCGTGTTCCTGATGGACGAGCCCTTGTCCAATCTCGACGCGGCGCTGCGCATCTCGATGCGGGCGGAGATCAAGCATCTCCACACCGCGATGCAGACGACCTTCGTCTATGTCACCCACGACCAGGCCGAGGCGCTCACGCTGGCGGACCGCATCGTGGTGATGAACGACGGGGTGATCCAGCAGATCGGCGCGCCGGACGACATCTACGAACGGCCGCGCAACACCTTCGTCGCCTCCTTCCTGGGCAACCCGCCGATCAACTACCTCGACGGCACGATCGAGGGCGCCGACGGCGCGGTGTCGTTCCGGCGCGGCGGGATGCGGGTCGCGCTGCCGCCGGCGCTGGCCGCCCGGCTGCGGGGGAGCCCCGGCCGCGAGGTGAAGCTCGGCATCCGCCCCGAGGACGTCTCGCGCCACGGGCTCGGCGCGGAAACGCCCGCGATGGAGGGAATCGTCGATACCGTGCTGCCGGTCGGCTCGGACCGGTTCCTCGGCCTCAAGGTCGAGGGCTGCGACGTGTTCGTGCGGGTCGACAAGCAGGCCCATCATCGGGAGGGCGAGCCGGTGCGGCTCGCACTGGTGCCGGAGCGCCTGCACGTGTTCGACAAGGCGTCCGGCCTCAGCCTGCTCGCGGACGGCGCCCCGTGAAGCCGGCGCGGTTCGCCTACGACGCGCCGCCGACGCTCGCCGCCGCGCTCGCGCTGCTGGCCGAGCACCGCGACGACGCCAAGGTGGTCGCGGGCGGACAGAGCCTCGCGCCGATGCTGAACATGCGGCTGGTCCAGCCGGCGCGCCTCATCGACATCAACGGCCTTCCCGAGCTCGCCAGCGTGACCCGCGACGGCGATCGCCTGGTCGTCGGCGCATTGATGCGCCACGCCGATCTCGCCCGCGATCCGATCGTGGCCGCGCAGTGTCCGATGCTCGCCTGCGCGGCCGGCACCATCGGCCACTACGCGATCCGCCAGCGCGGGACGCTCGGCGGGAGCCTCGCCCATGCGGACCCCGCGGCGCAACTGCCGCTGGTCGCCCTGGCGCTCGACGCCGAGATCGAGGTCGCCTCGGCGGCCGGCCGGCGTCGCATCCCGGCGCGCGACTTCTTCGTCTCGATCCTCGCCACGGCGCTCGCGCCGGACGAGCTGATCGTCGCGGTGCGCTTTCCGGTGCGAGGGCCGCGCGAAGGCTGGAGCTTCCGGCTGTTCTCCCGGCGCGCCGGGGACTTCGCGCTCGCGGCGGTCGCGGCGAGCCTCGCGCTCTCCGCGGACGGCGCCCTCGCTGCGCTGCGCCTTGCCGCGGGCGGCCTCGGCCCGGTGCCGCTGCGCGTGGATCAGCTCAGCGGCCTTGCGACCGGCGTGCCGATGTCGCGGGAGCGGGCGGCCGCGGCCGCGCGGGCGGTCGGCGCGGCCGCGGAGATCGAGGAGAACGAGCGCGTGCCGGCGGACTACCGCCGCGAGCTGCTCGCGGCCCTCGCGCAGGACGCGCTCGACGAGGCGCTGGAGCGGGCCCGATGAGCGAGAGCGTGCCGATCGTGCTGCGCGTCAACGGCGAGGAGCACCGGCTGCTGGTCGAGCCGCGCCGGCTCCTGTCCGATGTCCTGCGCGAGGACTGCGGGCTGACCGGCACGCATGTGGGCTGCGAGCACGGCGTGTGCGGCGCCTGCACGGTCCTGTTCGACGGGCGCCCGGCGCGCTCCTGCCTTCTCTACGCGGTCCAGGCGCAAGGGCACGAGGTCACGACCATCGAGGCGGTCGCCGCCGAGGGACGCCTGTCCGCCGTGCAGCAGGCGCTGCACGAGGCGCACGGCCTGCAATGCGGCTTCTGCACGCCCGGCATCGTGATCACCATGGAGGCCTGGCTCGCCGAGAACCCGAACCCGAGCGAAGCCGAGATCCGCGAGGCGCTGTCGGGCAATCTCTGCCGCTGCACCGGCTACCACAACATCGTCGCCGCGATCGCCAAGGCGGCCGCGCGGCGCGCCGGGAGCGCGGCATGAGCGGCGCTGCGGACAAGGGGATCGGCGCGCCGCTCCCGCGCAAGGAGGACTACCGGTTCCTCACCGGGCAGGGGCGCTATCTCGACGACGTGGCCGTGCCGGGCGCGCTGCACGCGCATTTCGTCCGTTCGCCGCACGCGCATGCGCGCATCGTCGGCATCGACGTCGCGGCGGCGCGCAAGGCGCCGGGAGTCGTCGCGGTGGTCACGGGCCGCGAGCTCGCCGAATGGACGACGCCGCTGCGCATGGCGCCGCCGATCGAGGGGCTGCAGCCGGTCGAGATGGCGACACTGCCGACCGACAAGGTGCGCTTCGTCGGCGATCCGGTCGCCTGCATCGTGGCGCGTGACCGCTATCTCGCCGAGGACGCGGCCGAGCTGGTGGAGGTCGCGTACGAGCCGTTGACACCGGTGCCGGACGTGGCGCGTGCGCTCGCCCCCGGCGCGCCTCTGGTCGACGAGACGCTCGCGAGCAACCTCGTCTCGCACCAGGCCTTCACGGCCGGCGATCCGGCGCGCCGCTTCGCGGAGGCCGCGGCGGTGGTCGAGGCCTCGTTCCACCAGCACCGCCAGACCCATGCGCCGATCGAGACGCGCGGCTGCTGCGCCGTGTGGGACGCCGGCCGCGCGCACCTGACGCTCCATATCGGCAGCCAGGTCCCGCATCCGCTGCGCACGACGCTCGCGCGCCGCCTGCGGCTCGCCGAATCCCAGGTCACCGTGATCTCGCCCGACATCGGCGGCGGCTTCGGCCAGAAGATCGCGCTCTACCGCGAGGAGTTGACCGTGGCGGCGCTCGCCCGCGCGCTCAAGCGTCCGGTGCGCTGGCGCGAGGATCGCGGCGAGAACCTGCTGGCGGCGAGCCACGCCCGCGAGGACAGCGCGCGCACCCGCGTGGCGGTCGACCGCGACGGCCGCATCCTCGCGCTCGAGCTGGAGATCGTCGAGGACTTCGGCGCCTACTGCTTCTACCCCGCGAACTACCTCGCGCGCGTGGTGGCGATGATCCTCACGGGCCCCTACCGGGTCTCCGACTACGCCTTCTCGGTGAAGGTCGCGCTCACCAACAAGTGCGGCAACGGGCCGATGCGCGCGCCCATGGCGATCACGAGCTGGATCATGGAGGGCACCATCGAGGCGATCGCGCGCCGGCTCGGCCTCGATCCGGTCGAGGTGCGACGGACCAACATGCTGCGCGCATCGGAGCTGCCCTATGCGATGCCGACCGGCGAGGTCCTGGAGGACGTCACGCCGCGCGAGACCCTGGAGCACGCGCTCGCGGCCTTCGACCTCGCGGGCTTCCGCGCCCGCCAGAGGGAAGATCGCGCGCGCGGCATCCATCGCGGCCTCGGCATCTGCTGCGTGGTGGAATCCACCACCTACGGCTCGGCGTTCTACAAGGCGGCGGGCATCGCCGGCTCCGGTCACGAGGCCGGCTGGGTGAAGATCGAGCCCTCCGGCGCCGTGAACGCCTCGGTCGGGCTGATGGCCTCGGGACAGGGCTACGAGACCGCCTTCGCCCAGGTGGTCGGCGACGTGCTGAGCGTCGATCCCGGCGCGGTCCGCATCCACCTCGGCAACACCGACACGGCGCCCTATGGCATGGGAAGCCGCGGCGCCCGCGGCGGCACCGCCGGCGGCAGCGTGCTGTTCCTCGCCGCGCAGGCGCTGCGCGACAAGGTGCTCGCGATCGCGGCGGCGCTGCTCGGCCTCAACAGCAGCGGCGAGCTGCGCCTCGCCGAGGCGAAGGTGCAGCGCCGGCTGGGAGGCGAATGGACCGAGACCGGGCTGTCGCTCGCCGACATCGCCCATGTCGCCTATCTCGACCCGCTGCGGCTGCCGCAGGGCATGGAGCCCGGCCTCGAGGCGCACAAGGCCTACGACCCGCCGCCCATGACCTATTCCAATGCCACGCATCTGTGCGAGGCGGTGGTGGACGTGCGCACCGGCGGGGTCAGGCTCGCGCGCTATCTCGTCGTGGAGGACTGCGGCACCGTGCTCAATCAGCAGATCGTCACGGGCCAGCAGCACGGCGCGATCGCCATGGGGATCGGCGGGGTGCTGCTGGAGGAGGTCGTCTACGACGAGGACGGCCAGAACCGGTCCGGCAGCTTCGCCGACTACCTGCTGGCGACCGCCGTCGAGATCCCGCCGATCGAGGTGATCTCGCGCCATACGCCGAACCGCCGGACGCCGACCGGCAGCAAGGGCATGGCGGAGGGCGGCGTCATGGGCGCGATCGGCGCCGTGATGAGCGCGGTCAACGACGCGCTGGCGCCGTTCGGGGTGGTCGCGGAGCGCCAGCCCCTCACGCCGCCCTATATCCGTTCGCTCCTGCGCGGAAAGGTCTGAGTCATGGTCGAGAAGACGCCGGTCGGATTCATCGGGCTCGGAATCATGGGCGGCCACATGGCGGGCCACATCCTTTCGGCCGGTCACCCCCTGCACGTCCACAACCGCACGCGCGCCAAGGCCGACTCCCTGGTGGCGCGGGGCGCGGTCTGGCACGAGCGGCCCGGCGACGTGGCCGGGGCCGCCGAGGTCGTGATCACCATCATCGGCACGCCGGCCGACGTGGAGCGGGTCTATCTCGGCGCCGACGGCCTGGTCGCGCGCGCGCGGCCCGGATCGGTCCTGATCGACGCGACCACCTCGAGCCCGAGCCTCGCCGAGCGCATCGCGGCGGCCGCGTCCGCGAAGGGCGTGACGGCGCTCGATGCGCCGGTCTCCGGCGGCGAGGTGGGCGCGCGTGACGCCAAGCTCGCGATCATGGTCGGCGGCGATGCGGAGGCTGTCGAGCGGGTGCGGCCGGTCCTCGCCCTCATGGGCGGCAATGTCGTGCGCATGGGCGGCCCGGGCGCCGGCCAGCACGCCAAGATGGCGAACCAGATCGCGATCGCCAGCACCATGGTCGGCGTGTGCGAGAGCCTCGCCTATGCGAAGGGCGCGGGGCTCGCCCTCGATTCGGTGTTGAAGGTCATCGGCTCCGGGGCGGCGCAGAGCTTCCTGCTCAACAATCTCGGGCCGCGCATGGCGAAGGACGACTACAAGGCCGGCTTCTACGTGCATCACTTCATCAAGGATCTCGGCATCGCGCTCGCCGAGGCCGAGCGCATGCGGCTCGACCTGCCGGGCCTCGCGCTCGCCAGACGGCTCTACGAGGAGCTCGCCCGGCAGGGCCACACGCAGGACGGCACCCAGGCGCTCTTTCGTCTCTACGGGGCGTCTGTCCGGGCCTGAGCCATCCGGCTATTCTCGCGCCGAAGGGGACCAAATGGACATCAAGAGCCGCATCGAGAGCCTCACGCCGGACTTCGTCGCCTGGCGCCGACACCTGCACACGCAGCCGGAGCTCGCCTTCGAGGAGAAGGAGACCGCGGCCTTCGTCGCCGGCAAGCTGCGCGAGTTCGGGCTCGAGGTGCACCAGGGCATCGCGGGCACCGGCGTCGTCGGCGTGCTCCGGCGCGGCAACGGGCCGATGGTCGGGCTGCGCTCCGACATCGACGCGCTGCCGATCACGGAGGCGACGGGCGTGCCCTATGCGTCGAAGACTCCGGGGCGCATGCATGCCTGCGGCCACGACGGGCACATGGCGATGCTGCTCGGGGCCGCGCGGGTCCTCTCCGAGGCGCCGCCGCAGGACGGCACCATCGTGTTCATCTTCCAGCCCGCGGAGGAGAACGAAGGCGGCGGCAAGGCCATGGTGGAAGCGGGGCTGTTCCGCGATTTCCCGGTGTCCGCGGTCTACGGCATGCACAACTGGCCGGGGCTGCCGGCGGGCCAGTTCGCCGTGCATGTCGGCCCCGTGATGGCGGCCTTCGACATCTTCGAGGCCGTGGTCGAGGGGCAGGGCAGCCACGGCGCCATGCCGCACCAGGGCATCGACCCGATCGCGGTCGCGGCGCAACTGCACATGGCCTGGCAGCTGATCGTCAGCCGCACCGTCAACCCGACCGATGCGGCGGTGATCAGCGTGACGCAGATCCACGCCGGCGACACCTGGAACGTCGTGCCCGACGCCGTGACCTTGCGCGGCACCGTGCGCACGCTGCGGCCGCAGACGCGCGACATGATCGAGGCGCGCATGGCGGAGCGCGCCGAGCATATCTGCCGCGCCTTCGGCGCGCGGGCGCGCTTCCGCTACGAGCGGCGCTATCCGGCCACCATCAACACCGCCGCCGAGGCCGAGACCGCGCGCCTGACGGCGGCCGAGGCGGGAGCGCAGGGCCCCGTGCTGACCGATCTCGCGCCGAGCATGGCCTCGGAGGACTTCGCCTACATGCTGCAGGAGAAGCCCGGCGCCTATGTCTGGGTCGGCAACGGACCGGCCGAGGACGGCCGCAACCTGCACAGCCCGCGCTACGACTTCAACGACGCCGTGCTGCCGATCGGCGTCGAATACTGGGTGAAGCTCGCGCACCGGGCGCTCGGCGCCTGAAGGGCGCGGCGTCACCGTGCGCGCTCATCGACGCGCTGGCGAGGCCGTTCCTCACTGCATAGTGGATCCCTCCCGCCGGGAGGTGCGGCGCCGGAGGCCAGCCGCGCCTCACACGCGCAAGAAGATCCTGCGCCGGTAGAGAAAGCCGGCGAGCGCGATCGCGAAGCAGACCCCGAGCGCATGCGCGACGAAGCGCCCGGTGCCCGGCGTGACCACGGCGTCGAGCAGGGCCGAGACGTCGCCGCCGACGAAGCGCGAAGCGAACCGCTCGAAGCTCGCGATATTGTTGATGAAGTACAGCGTGAGCGCGTTCGCTCCGAGCCAGACGAAGATCGTCGGCCAGCGGTTGAATCCCCAGACGTCGATGACCTGATGCATCGCCCCGAGCAGGATCGCGCTGTAACCGGCCGCGACCAGGACGAAGGACGACGTCCAGATGGCCTTGATGATCGGGAACTGCAGCGACCACGCATATCCTCCCGCCAGCAGCGCGACGCCCATGGCGACGAGGCGGAGCGATTTCTGCTGCGGCGTCAGGCGCTCGTCATGCATGAGCAGGCCGGCGAGCACCCCGAGCAGGCAGGTGGCGATCGCGGGCAGCGTGCTCAACAGGCCTTCGGGGTCGCGAGTGCCGTCCCAGAGGCGGCCCGGAAGGTAGCGGGCATCGATCCAGTTCGCCAGATTGGCGTCCATTGCGTAGGATCCGGCACCGACGCCGGGAACCGGCACGAACGTCATCAGCATCCAATAGCCACCGAGCAAGACGACCAGGGCCGCGACCAGTCCGCGGCGATCCAAGTTGAGGAACAGCAGACTCGCGAACAGATAGCAGAGTGCGATCCGCTGCAGCACACCGAGGAGGCGGATGTCGGGCCAATGCTGGCTGACGCCGCCGTAGTAGATCAGCCCCATGACGTAGAGCAGCAGGAACCGGCGCAGCACCCGCCCGTGCGCCCGGGCCTTGCCTTCGCGTGCGACCATGCGGGTCAGCGACAGCACGATGGACACGCCGGTGACGAAGATGAAAAGCGGAAAGATGAAATCGTAGAAGCGGAAGCCTTCCCAGGCCACGTGGGTCATCTGGGTTTCGAGAAGGGCCCCGATCGCGTCCAGCACCGATCCCTTGCCGCGCGTCATCGCGGCCAGTGCCAGGATCGCGCCGTCGGCGCCCAGGATCCAGAAGATGTTGAAGCCGCGGAGCGCATCGATCGACACGATGCGGTGTGTCCGGGCCTGCAAGGAGGCTTCGGCAGGGCGCATGGGAGGCTCGTTGCGAGCGCACGAACGCACCGGACAAGGTCGAGCCGGCGCGTGTCAGGGGACGTTAAGGCCCTGCACCGCAGGGCCATTGACCTGCATCAAGGGACGAGGCCGGTATTCTGCCATTCGCTCGACGCGAAGAATTCCGTCGTTGCGGCATGGCACGCGACGGCCGGCTCCTCGACGCGATAATAGCTGCGGCCGACATACGATCGATCGTAGTGGTGCCATGCGACACCGTGATCGAGCGCCAGCACCCCGGCCAGGGTCACGGCGAATACCGAGCTTTCCCGGTCACGCTGCTGCGCGTTGAGGTTCTCGGGGAGCCTGGAGCTCGCATAGTTCACATAGTGAACGCGACGCACGCAGCCGAGAGGCGCGACGGCATCGAGGGCGGCCCTGGCCGTCATCAGGTGATCGGAGTGATCGAATGGGTTGATGCGCGAGTCCAGTTCGGCGACATTGACCTGCGCAAGTGTGGCTTGCCCACGCTCGAAGGCGACGATCGCTTGCAGGGTCGCGACCAGATCGTTCCAGCCGTGATACGTGGTCGAGCCGTCGATGGCCGAGATCTTGTCGATCGCGCCCTCGGCGAGCCGCCGCAGCGACTGGAAGCCAGTGTCGAAGTAGCCCGTGCCCGACGGATTCCCGTCCGGCACGCGCAGAAAATACGTCACGGTGCTGCGGTAGCTCACGCGGTAGATCGAATGGCCGTTGAACGCCATGTGAGAAGCCGTCTTGCCGGTCGGGCTGGTGTCGGCATCCGCCATGAAGCGGATCGCGGTCTCCGCGCCGTTCTCCCGCGCCAGGTAGAAGGGATGCTTGCGGCCGCCCCAGCCGATGCCGAGCCCGGCATCGCCGGCAGTCACGTGGATGAAGACCGTCCTGGCGGCGTTCCCGATCACGTCCTCGAACGCGGACGGATTCATGAACAGCTGCCAGTCGTCCTCGTGCGCGGCGAAATAGAACGATACCTTGGCGGGCGGCCTGCTGTCCGCCGCCATGGTGCCTGTCAGGCTCGCAAGCACGAAGCCGGCTGTCATAATCGCACGGGCGAGGGGCACGGTTCGATCTTCCTTCTGGTCGGGCATCGAAGAACCCGGATAGCAGGAATAATGGCCATTCGAGGGGCGATCGACGATCGTCTCGTCGGTAGAATTACGGGGATGCCGGGGGCCGGGTTCGGCGGCGGGCGTCCCGCGGCGCTCCGCCAAGTCACGCGGCGCGAGCGCGGCGCCCGGTCGCGGCGCTTGACCTGGCGCAACGTCGCCGCCGCAGAGTGTGCTCCTGTGGCGGCGGACAGCAAAGGCTCGCCGTGAAACCCGCACGATCTCCACTCGCTGAAGCCGAGAAGCGCGGACGGTCGCACGGCGACCGGCGGCGCGTCATCATCCTGGGCGCGGCCGGCCGCGACTTCCACAACTTCAACGTGGCGTATCGCGACGACCCGGCGGTCGAGGTCGTGGCGTTCACGGCCGCGCAGATCCCCGGGATCGCGGGGCGACGCTATCCGGCCGCGCTCGCCGGCCCCAGCTATCCGGAAGGGATCGCGATCGTGGACGAGGCGGAGCTGGAAGCCCTGTGCCGCGCGCACCGGGTCGACGAGGTCGTGTTCGCCTACAGCGACGTGACCCACGCGCATGTGATGCACCTCGCCTCGCGCGCGCTCGCCTGCGGGGCCGACTTCGCCCTGCTGGGACCGGAACGCACGATGCTCGCCTGCCCGCGGCCCGTGATCGCGGTCACGGCGGTGCGCACCGGCTGCGGCAAGTCGGCGGTCGCGCGCTGGCTCTCGGCGCGGCTGCGCGAGAAGGGCCTGCGGGTCGCGGTGCTGCGCCATCCGATGCCCTATGGCGACCTCGCCCGCGCGCGCGTCCAGCGCTTCGCGTCCTCGGCCGATCTCGACGCCGCGCAGTGCACGGCCGAGGAGCGCGAGGAGTACGAGCCGCATCTCGCGCTCGGCAATGTCGTGTTCGCCGGGATCGATTATGGCGAGATCGTCGCCGCCGCCGCGCGCGAGGCCGACATCGTGGTGTGGGACGGCGGCAACAACGATTTCCCCTTCGTCCGTCCCGATCTGCACGTGGTTCTCGCCGACGCGCTGCGCCCGCGCGAGATCGCGACCCACCATCCGGGCGAGACGGTGGCGCGCATGGCCGACGTGCTGGTCGTCAACAAGGTGGACGCGGCGCCCGACGCGGACGTGCGGACCGCCGAGGCGGAGCTGCGCGCCGTCAACCCGACGGCGCCGATCGTGCGGGCGGCTTCGCCGATCGCGCTCGACGACGCGGCAGCCCTCGCGGGCCGGCGCGTGCTCGTGGTCGAGGACGGCCCCACCATCACGCATGGCGGCATGCCGCACGGCGCGGGCTATGTGGCGGCGGTCGCCGCGGGCGCCGAGGTGGTCGATCCGCGTGCCTCGGCGGCGCCCGGGCTGCGCGAGGTGTTCGAGGCCCATCCGCACATCGGCAAGGTCCTGCCGGCCGTCGGCTACGGCCCGGCCCAGCTCGCGGCGCTCGCGCGCACCATCGAGGATGCGGAGGCCGACCTGGTCGTCTCCGCCACGCCGCTCGACCTCGCGCGCCTGCTCGATGTCGGCAAGCGGATTGTGCGCGCCCGGTACGCGTTCGCCGAGACCGGCGCGCCGCGGCTCTCGGACATCGTCGATGCGTTCGTCGGCGGCCTCGGCGAGGGCGAAGGCTGATGCTGGTGGTGCTGGCGCTCGGCGGCAATGCGCTGCTGCGGCGCGGCGAGCCGCTGGATCCTGCGGTTCAATTGCGCAACCTGCGCGCGGCGGTGAGCGAGGCCATCGCGCCGATCGCCCGGGGCCACCAGGTCGTCGTCACCCACGGCAACGGACCGCAGATCGGGCTCCTCGCCCTGCAGGCGGCCGCCTGCAAGGACGTGCCGGCCACGCCGCTCGACGTGCTCGGGGCCGAAAGCGAGGGCATGATCGGCTACCTGATCGAGCAGGCCCTGGCCGGCGAACTGCCCGGCCGCGAGCTCGCGACCCTGCTGACCCAGGTCGAGGTCGACGCGGACGATCCGGCCTTCTCCCGGCCGACCAAGCCGATCGGCCCGGTCTATGCCGAGCCGGAGGCCGAACGGCTCGCCGCGCGCACGACCTGGGCCTTCGTGCGCGATGGCGACGGCCTGCGCCGTGCGGTCGCCTCGCCGGAGCCGCGCCGTATCCGGGAAATCAACACCATCCGGCTGCTGGTGCGCGCCGGCGTCCTGGTCGTGTGCGCGGGCGGCGGCGGCATTCCGGTGATCGCCGGCGCGGACGGCGGCGTGCGCGGCGTCGAGGCGGTGATCGACAAGGACCTCTCGGCGGCGCTGCTCGCCGAGCAGATCGGCGCCGACGCCCTGCTGCTGCTGACCGACGTGGCCGGCGTGTGGGCCCGCTGGCCGAAGCCGGAGGGCGAGCCGATCCGGCATGCGACGCCCGCCGAGCTGCGGGCCTTGCGGCTCGATCCGGGATCCATGGGCCCCAAGGTGGAGGCGGCGTGCCGGTTCGCCGAACGGACCGGCCGCCGCGCCGGCATCGGCGCCATCGCGCAGGCGCAGGCGATCCTGGCGGGCACGGCCGGAACGATCGTCGGCCCGCGCGACGTTCAGCCGAGATAGGGTGCGAGCACGGCCGCGAGGATGCCGAGCGGCACGACGTAGCGCAGCAGCGAACGCAGGAGCGCGAGCCGCAGGCCGGCGAGGCCAAGCTCCTCGCGCAGCAGCCGCTCGGGCATGATCCAGCCGGCGAACAGCGCGAGGGCGAATCCCGCGACCGGCAGCATCACGTTGGAGGTCACGTGGTCGAGCGCCTCGAACCAGTTGGCCTCGGCGAGACCCGGCACGCCGGCGAGCGGACGCCAGGCGGCCCAGAGGTTGAACGAGAGGACGGTCGCGAGCCCGAGCGTCCACGCCGCCAGCGCCACGATGAGCGCCGCGCGGGTGCGCGGCCAGCCGCGGCGCGCAAGCGGCGCCACCACCAGCTCCAGGAGCGAGATCGCCGAGGCGAGCGCCGCCGCCAGCAGCAGCACGTAGAACGCGAAGGCTGCGAGCGTGCCGGCCGGCATGCCGGCGAAGGCGAGCGGCAGCGTGACGAAGATCAGGCCCGGGCCGCTCGCGGGATCGAGCCCGTTGGCGAAGACGACGGGAAAGACCGCGAAGCCCGCGAGGAACGAGATCGCGGTGTCGGCCGTCACGGTGACGGCCGCGACCTGCCACAGGTCGATGTGGCGGTCCGCATAGGCCGCATAGGTGATCATCAGCGCGAACCCCACGCCGATGGAGAAGAAGCCGAGCCCGAGCGCGTCCAGGGCGGCGCGCGCGGTGATCTTCTCGGGCTCGAGCGCGAACAGGAAGCGCACGGTCGCGGCGACGTCGCCTTCGACGAGGGAATAGCCGGCCAGCGCGACCAGCAGCACGAGGAGGACCGGCATCAGCACCTTGCAGGCCGCCTCGATGCCGTGGGAGATGCCCCGCGCAACGATCACGGCGGCCGCGGCCATGAATATCGCGTGATAGGCCGTCATCGCCAGCGGCGCGGCGAGCAGCGCGTCGAAGCGAGCCTGGGCGGCCGCCGCGTCCCGGCCGGCGAGGCCGAGACGCAGCGTGTCGACCGCGTAGGCGATGGTCCAGCCGCCGATCACCGAATAGAAGCTGAGGATCAGGAAACCCGTGACGGCCCCGAGCAGGCCGACCGCGGCCCAGCGCGGCGACGCCCGGCTGGCGCCGGCGGCGGCCGCGATGCTGCGCAACGCATCCGTGCGGCCGTGCCGCCCGATGGCGAACTCCGCCAGCAGGAGGGGCGCGACCACGAGGCCGAGGCCGAGCAGGTAGAACAGCACGAAGCCGCCGCCGCCGTTGCTGCCGACCTCGTAGGGAAACTTCCAGATGCTGCCGATGCCGACCGCGGAGCCGGTGGCGGCGAGGATGAAGCCGAGGCGTCCGGTCCAGCCATCCGGTTGCGCCGCCATCCCGCTCCCCCCGCAACGTCATCGTCGCGCGCAGGGCGCGGCCGTCCGCAGGGCTACCACCCGCACGCCGCCGGCTGCAACGGCCGGGCCGGGCGACACGTGGACGCTGCGAAACGCAACAGCCAGCGGAGGCGCCGCCGCGCCTCCGCCGGATCAGTGCGCGAGAGACACGCTCAGTAGGGGAAGGTCGGGCCGGTGCCGCCGGGGCCGATCGGGCCGGCCGGGTCGATCGGCCACTTCGGGCCCTTCTTGCCCTTCGAGGGAATGCAGCCGTCGATGTGGCGGGCACCGCCGGCGATGGCGTCGAGCTCGTCGGTCGTCAGGGCGCGGAGGCCTTCGGAAGTCCGGGTCATGGAACTGCTCCTGGGTGGCTCTGGGTTCATCGGCCTGCGTTGCCGACGATTGCGAGCATGCGGCCTGGGCCGGCGTCCGGATGTGACGGGGAGCACACCTTGTCGTATTTGCGGCGGCACGCCCCGCAGGGGCCGTTTCTCAGCCCCGCTGCCGCGCGGCGGCCCCGTTGATCTCGATCAATCGGCCCTGCCGGCCGCGGGATATCGTTTTCGTCAGATTCATCGCATGCACCGGCAACGAGGGAGTGCGAAGCATGCCGCGCGATGCTCCTGATCCGTCGTGACCGAGAAGCAACCCGCGGCCGCCACCGCCGTCGAGATGGCGAGCCGGCAGCGCGAGATCTCGGTCTCCGAGTTCTTTCTCAAGAACCGCCACCTGCTCGGCTTCGACACGCCCGCCAAGGCGCTGCTCACGGCCGTCAAGGAGGCCGTGGACAACTCCCTCGACGCCTGCGAGGAGGCGGGCATCCTGCCCGAGATCAGGGTCCAGGTGAGCGACCGCTACGGGAGATCGCGCGTCATCGTCGAGGACAACGGGCCCGGAATCGTCGAGAGCCAGATCGCGCGGATCTTCGGCAAGCTGCTCTACGGCTCGAAGTTCCACAAGCTCAGGCAGTCCCGCGGCCAGCAAGGCATGGGCATCTCGGCCGCCGGCATGTACGGGCAGCTCACCGTCGGCAAGCCCCTGCACATCGTCAGTCGCGTCGCGGGCGACGAGCTCGCCTCCGAGCTCTTCGTGTCGGTCGACACGGCCCGGAACCGCCCGGACATCCACAAGAAGCGGCGCCTGCCCTGGGACCGTCCGCACGGCACCCGGGTCGAGATCGAGCTCGAGGGCCACCCCCAGAAAGGGCCACATTCGGTCGAGACCTATCTGCGGCTGACCGCCATCGCCAATCCCCACGTGGCGATCGACTATTCGGGGCCGGGCGGGGAGGCGGTCCGCTTCGCGCGCAGCACCGATGCGCTGCCGCCGCGGCCGCGGGAGATCAGGCCGCATCCGCATGGGATCGAGCTCGGCCGTCTGATCCAGATGCTGAGCACCACGGAGTGCCGGACGCTGCTGGATTTCCTGGTCGACGAATTCTCGAGCGTCGGCCGGAAGACGGCGCTCGCGATCATCGGGCAGACCGGCACGCAGCTGAGCGAACGCTCCTACCCGAAGCACATCGCCCATGCCCAGGCCGCCGCCCTGCACCGGTCGATCCGGCGGACGCGGGTGCTCGCGCCGCGCACCGACTGCATCGTGCCGATCGGCGAAGAGCGGCTGCTCGAAGGGTTGCGCAAGGAGCTGAAGGCGGACTTCTACACGGCGGCCACGCGGCCGGCGGCCGCCTATCGCGGCAACCCGTTCCAGGTCGAGGTGGCGATCGCCTATGGCGGGATCGGCAATGCCGACGCCGAACGGCATCCGCCCGCGACGGACGGCCCGGATGACGGCGCGGAGAACGGTGCGGCCGAGCTCATGGGAGCGAAGGATGAGCCGGTCCGTCTCCTTCGCTTCGCGAACCGCGTCCCGCTGCTCTATCAGCAGGCGAGCTGCGCGATCACCAAGGCCGCGACCCAGACCAACTGGCGGAGCTATGGGCTGCGCCAGCCCAAGGGTGCCCTGCCGGTCGCGCCGATGGCGGTCCTGGTCCACCTCGCCTCGGTCTGGGTCCCCTACACCTCGGAATCCAAGGAGGCGATCGAGCCCTATCCGGAGATCCTGCGGGAGATCAGGCTCGGCTTGCAGCAATGCGCGCGCGAGCTCGCGCATCACCTGCATCGCGAGCTGCGGCTGCGCCGGGAGCACGGCCGGCGCGCCTTTATCGAGAAGTACCTGCCGCATATCGGCGTCGCCCTGCAGGAGATCCTGTCGCTCGGCGACGAGGAGCGCGACTCGATGGTGAAGCGACTCGACGACGTGCTTCGGGCGAGCCGGGCACCCCAGGAGACCGGGTCATGACCGAAGGCGACGCGCAAAGCGAGCTCGATCGCAAGACGATCGCCCTGATCGAGGCGATCGCGACAGAGGTGCGCCGGAGCATCGACGGCGGACTGCCGCCCGGGATCAAGGTCCCGGTCCGCAGCCTCGACAACGTCACATACGAGCCGGCGAAAGGCTATTTCGAGCTGGGCGACGCGCGCAAGACGCGCACGCTGACGGTCAACACGGTCCGCTCCTTCGCCCAGACCCTGCGCCTGATGGCGACCGCGCGCTCCCTGGTCGCGCACGACGACTTCGCCACCAAGCGCGAGGTCTACTACATCAGCAAGAACTGGGGCGACTGCCGCTTCGCGGAGCAGGCCGAGTCCGATGCCACCATGGACGACATCGAGGCGCTCGCATCGGTGCACGGCCTGTCGCGGGAGCAGCTTCGCTTCTATCCGGAGTCGCATGGCGGCTCGGTGGCGGGACGCCTCGCCGTGATCGACCGCAGTCCCGCCACCGGCGAGACGATCGAGGTGGACTGCGCGGCGCTCGGCAGCGGCGCCTACAGCATCCCGCACTCGGTCGAGCATCTGGGCTTCCGCACCGACGCGCGTTTCGTGCTGGCGATCGAGACCGGCGGCATGTTCCAGCGGCTCAACAACCATCGCTTCTGGGATACCGCGCAGTGCATCCTGGTGGAGCTGGGAGGCGTGCCGACGCGCGCGACCCGGCGCTTCATCCGCCTCCTCTCGGACCGCCAGAACCTGCCGGTCTACTGCTTCGTCGACTGCGACCCTTACGGCTTCACCAACATCTATCGCACGCTGAAGGTCGGCTCCGGCAATGCGGCGCATGTCAACCGCTTCCTGTGCGTCCCGCAGGCGCGCTTCCTCGGCGTCACGCCGCAGGACATCGTCGAGTTCGGCCTGCAGGACGCGACCCATCCGCTGCAGGCGATCGACGTCAAGCGCGCCGAGGATGCCCTGCGCCACGATCCGTTCATCGCGGCACACCCGGCCTGGAGCGCGGCGATCCGGCAATTGCTCGCGATGGGCGTGCGCGCCGAGCAGCAGGCGCTGGCGAAATGGGGGCTCAACTACGTGATCGAGGAGTATCTGCCGCGGAAGCTCGCGGACGAAGGCGGATTCCTGCCGTGATGCGCGGCCGCCGCGGCTCACGCCCGCTCAATTCCAGCCTTCCTGTGCTCGCCGTCACAGCCGCCGGCACCCCGGCTCCCTAGGGTCGCGGCACCGGACCGGCATGCGCCGGATCCGCGAACCCAAACAGGAGACCACCATGTTCAAGCGCAAGACCGAGACCGAGAGCACGATGCTGCGCGCCCTGACGAACCAGGAGATCGAGTTCGTCGTCGGCGGCGTGAAGGCGGGACCGAACGGCGAGGGCTGCACGGAGCCGCGCCGGCCGACCAAGGGCGGCACCACCAGCAAGAGCCTGATCACGGTCTACTGACCCGGCAGCCCAGGAGCACTCCCATGAATGTCATGACGCAGACCGAAGGGGCGGGCAGTCCGCTTCGCGCTCTCGCCGCGGCGGAGATCGACGCGGTGTCGGGCGGCAAGAAGGCGATTGCCGTGCTGGTCGAGAAGTGCACGGTCAAGAAGGACGCCGACGGCAACGATGTCCAGACCTGCAAGCTGGTGAGCGGCACCCGAATCTAGGACCGCA
>PQAH01000009.1 GCA_003105195.1 Bradyrhizobiaceae bacterium | reverse complement strand
GTCGCCGCGAGCGTCATCGCGCGAGCCCCATGGTCTGCGGCAGCCAGAGCGTCAGCGCCGGGATGTAGGTGATCGCGATCAGCGCGAGGATGAGCGGCACCAGCCAGGGCAGGATCGCCATGGTTGTGCGCTCGACCGAGAGCCTGGCGACGCGCGCGAGCACGAACAGCACCATGCCGAGGGGAGGATGCAGGAGGCCGATCATCAGGTTGAGCGTGAGGATCAACCCGAAATGGATCGGGTCGATGCCGAGCTTGAGCACGATCGGCAGCAGGATCGGCACCAGGATGGTGATCGCCGCGATGGTGTCGATGAAGCAGCCGACGAACAGGATCAGGAGATTCGCGAGCAGCAGGAACACCCACTTGTTCTCCGTCAACCCGAGGATCGCATCGGAAAGGAGCTGCGCGGCCTGGCTGACGGTCAGGAGCCAGGCGAACACCGAGGCGGCCGTGACGATGAACAGCACCGCGGCGGTGGTCTCGATGGTGTCGAAGGTCGCCTTGACGAGGGTGCGAAGCGTCATCGAGCGGTAGCGCACGAGGCCGAGGAACAGCGACCAGATCACGGCCGCGACCGCGGCCTCGGTCGGCGTGAACAGGCCGAGCGTCATGCCGCCGATCAGGATCACGGGCGCCATCAGCGCCATCACGGCCGCGAAGTCGAAGTACCAGTCGAGCGCGAGCAGCGCGGCGAGCGCGATGCCGATCGCCGCATTGGTCGGCACGCCCGCCTGCATCATGAGCCAGATCGACACCGGGAAGGCGAGCACGATCGCGATCTCGATGCTGGCGCCGCCGAGCCGGCCCCAGGAGAACGGCGTGTCGCCGCCCCAACCGTTGCGGTAGGCGAAGAACGCCACGGTCGCCATCATCAGTAGCGTCATGAACACGCCCGGGATCAGCCCGCCGAGGAACAGGGCGCCGATCGAGACGTTCGCCATCATGCCGTAGATCACGAAGGGCAGCGACGGCGGGATGATCGGTCCGAGCGTCGCCGAGGCGGCCGTGACCCCGACCGCGAACTCGGTCTTGTAGCCGTGGTCCTTCATGGCCTTGATCTCGATGGTGCCGAGCCCGGCCGCGTCCGCGATCGCGGTTCCCGACATGCCCGAGAAGATCACCGAGCCGATGATGTTCACTTGCGCGAGCCCGCCCTTCATCCACCCGACCAGCGCCACCGCGAAGCTGTAGATCCGACCCGTGACGCCCGCGATGTTCATCAGGTTGCCGGCGAGGATGAAGAACGGCACCGCCAGCAGCGGAAAGCTCTCGACGCCCGCGATCATGCGCTGGGCGACGATGACGTCCGGCACCGTGCCGGTGGCGACGATGTAGAGCAGCGAGGCCACCGCCATCGAGAAGGCGACCGGCAGGCCGAGCACGAGCAGCGTCAGGAACGAGCCGAGCAGCAGCAGCATGTCAGGCGGCCTGCTCGAAGGCCTCGGGCCGCTCGAGGATCGAGTAGCCGCGCCGCCAGTTCTGCACCGAGACCTGCACGGAGCGCAGGAACATGAGCACGAAGGCCGCGAAGACCAGGCCGTAGATCAGGTTCTTCGGCAGGTCGACCGTGGTCATGGTCTCGTCGTGGATGATGCTCATGAAGCGCCAGACCAGGTAGCCGGCGTAGCCGATGAAGGCGGTTCGGACGAAATCGACCGCGGTCGCCAGCACGCGCGCCGCCGCACGCGGCAGGTAGCGGAACAGGAAATCGACGTGGATGTGCCGGCCGAGGCGCACGCACATGGACGAGCCGAGGAACACGATCGCGACCAGGCAATAGGTCGCGATCTCCTCGGTCCAGGCGAAGGAATCGTTGAGCACGTAGCGGGTGAAGAACTGCAGGAACACGGCGAGCGCCATCAGCCAGAACACCGCCAGCGTCGCCCAGTCCTCGACGCCGTAGCCGGCGAGCGAGACCGGCTGTGCCTGCTCCTCGAAGGTGTGCGCGATCTCCTCGGCGCTGATCTGGGTATGGACTTCCGGCTGCTGCATGAGCGCCCCACTCGTGTAGGGTGGGTCAGCCGCGAAGCGGCGTAACCCACCATTTCTGACTCGCCGCCGGTGGGTTACGCGCCGGGCCGCACCCACGGGTCGATCCCCATGGTACGGGCCGGCGCTGACCCACCCCACGGATCACGAGCCCGAGCCGGACTTCACGGCCTGGATCTTCTCCCAGTCGGCCTTGCGGTAGCCGAAAGTCTCGAAGGCGACGTTCTTCATCACCGTGTTGCGGAACTCGTCGCGGTTGACCTCGGTCACCGTGAGGCCCTTCTGCCTGAAGAAGTCGACCAGCTCCTTCTCGCGCGCCTGGATCTTGGCGGTGGCGCGCGCCGCCGCCTCGCGGGCGACCTCGGTGAAGATCTCTCTGTCCGCCTCGGAGAGCTTCTTCCACAGCCCGGCGGCAACCACCGTGTTGAGGTGATCGACGATGTGGCCGGTCAGCACGATGTGCTTCTGCACCTCGTAGAACTTCTTCGCCTCGATGGTGGTGAGCGGGTTCTCCTGCGCCTCGACGGTGCCGTTCTGCAGCGCCAGATAGACTTCGGCGAAGGCGATCGGCGAGGTGTTGGCGCCGCAGGCGCGCGGCATCGCCAGGTAGGCCGGCACGTCGGGCACGCGGATCTTCAGGCCCTTCATGTCGGCGCAGCTCTTGATCGGCTTGTTCGAGGAGGTGTGGCGCACGCCGTAATAGGTGACCGCCAGGATCTGGTGACCGGTCTTGTCGGCATAGCCCTGGGCGAGTTCCTTGAACACGTCGCTCTTGGTGTAGGCGAGCAGGTGCGCGGCGTCGCGGAACGTGTAGGGATAGTAGGTGACGCCGATCGGCGCGAAGCTGCGGGCCGCGAAGCTCGAGCCCGAGATGATCATGTCGACGGTGCCGAGCGCGAGACCCTGGTTGATGTCGGTCTCCTTGCCGAGCTGGGAGGCCGGGAACACGTCGATCTGGTAGCGGCCATTGGTGCGCTTGCCGATCTCCTGCGCGGCCCACACCGACTCGGTGTGGAACGGCTCCGAGGTTTCGTAGACGTGGGCCCATTTGAGCTTGGTCTGCGCCTGCGCGGCGCCGAGCGAGAGCGCGAGCGCAACCGATGCGAGGAGTAGTCTCGAGAGTTTCATGCGTGCTTCCTCCTGGTCCTGGTCGTCCTGGGGTTGGGAGCGGGTGATCCGGCGTGCGGGAGAGCGCCTGCCGGCTGCGGAATCGTCTCCCCGAAGCTGCGCGAGAAGCGCTCCTGGGAGTTGCCGAGATGGGTGCGCATGGCCGCGCGCGCGGCCGCGCCGTCGCGCGCCGCGATCGCGTCGCGCACCGCGCGATGCTCGGCGACCGCCTGCCGCCAGGTCTCGGGACTCTCGAAGTAGCCCGCGAGCTGCGCGAAATACGGGTTGATGCGCTGGTCGAACAGGTGCCCGACCATCTCGGTGAGCACCGCGTTGCCGAGCATGCCGGCGATCACGATATGGAATTCGCGGTCGAGCCCGATCAGCGCGCTGTTCGGCCCCTCGCTGCCGGCCATGCGCGCCAGCACGTCGTCGAGCGCGGCGATGTCCTCGGGGCGCGCGAGCGTCGCGGCCTCCGCCGCGATCGCGCCCTCGACGATCTCGCGCGCCTTGAGCAGCTCGAACGGGCCCTCGGCCGCCGTCTCGGCGCCGACCGGCTGCGGCGGGCGTTCCGTGACGTAGATGCCGGAGCCGACGACGATGCGGATGCGCCCCTCCACCTCGAGCGCGATCAGCGCCTCGCGCACGCTCGGCCGCGAAACGCCGAGCGCCTCGGCGAGTTCGCGCTCCGAGGGCAGCCGGCCGCCGACCGGATATTCGCCGTCGTCGATCAGCTGGCGCAGCTGGTCGGCGATCTGCCGGTACAGGCGCCGCGGCGTGATGGCCGTGAGCGGCACGTCTCCTCCCGAAGCCCGCCCGGTTGTCCCGGGCCCGAGCGGTGCCGGTCAATTGGTCTGACACCTTGACCGAAACGATGTCCCGCCGCGGGCGTCGAGTCAACCCGAGCCGGGCACCCGCCGGACGCCGACCCGCCTAGACTGGGCGCCGCGGCGCGAAAGCCAGCAGAGGAGACGTCATGCCGGAGATCGAGATCCTGAACCCGGACGCGCTCGGGCGTCCGCTCGGCCAGTACTCGCAGATCACGCGCGTGCGCGCGTCCGAGTACCTGTTCATCGCGGGGCAGCTCGCGACCGCGAAGGATGGGCGCATCGTCGGCGCCGACGATTTCGACGCGCAGTGCCGGCAGGTCTTCGCCAATCTCGGGGCCGCGCTCGCCTCACAGGGCGCCGGCTGGCGCAACGTGGTGCAGTTCACGACCTACCTGGTGCACTCCCAGGACATCCCGAAGTTGATGGCCTTCCGGCTGCGCGAATTCCCCGCCATGTTCCCGGACGGCGCCTACCCGCCCAACACCCTGCTCATGGTGGACCGCCTCGTCCAGGAGCCCTTCCTGGTCGAGGTACAGACGATCGCGGCGCTGTGAAGCCTAACGCTTGAGCCGCGGCACCGGACGCCCGGCGGCGTCCTGCACGGGATGGAAGTAGGAGTCCGGGTCGAGCGCGCCGGGCTTGAGCAGCGAGGAGACCGGCGGCGGGCTGCCGACGCGCTGGCGCACCTGGGAGAACTCCTTGGTCGCGAGCACGTCCAGGTCGGCGACGTCGTCGGTCTTCGGCCCCTTGCGCATGGTGGCGCCGCGCCAGCGCTCGACCACCGAGCTCAGGAAGTCCTCGTCGACCGCGCGCACCGAGTCGCGTCGCGTGCCGACCGACTCGCTCTTCGGGATGAACTCGGCCGGCAGCTCCTTGAAGCGCAGCCGCGTCGGCAGCGCCACGCCCTCGCCGAAGGCGAACACCTCGCGGGTGCCGAGCGAGGGAACGAAGCCGAGCAGCGAGCCCGCCGCGTCCGACACCGCCGAGCGCACGATCGCCTGGTCGCGGTCGTTCGCCATGCGCATCGCGAACAGGGTCGAGCACTGCGAGATGATGGTGGCGTCGAGCTCGGCCGGGCGCTGGGTGATCAGGCCGAGATAGACGCCGTATTTGCGGCCTTCCTTGGCGATGCGCGAAACCGCCTTGCGGGTCGGGCCGAAGCCGATCGAGCGGTCCGCCGGGGCGTAGCGATGCGCCTCCTCGCACACCACCAGGAGCGGGAAGGCGCCGTCCGACCACAGGCCGAACTCGAAGGCCATGCGACACAGCACGGAGACCACCGAGTCGACCACCTCTCCCGGGAAGCCCGCGAGCTGCATGATGGTCATCGGCACGCCGTTCGGCGGCAGCCGGAACAGCTGGCTCAGCGCCTCCGCCATGGTGTCGCCGCCGACATTGGCGTTGTCGAACATGAAGGCGTAGCGCGGATCGTTGCGCACCGTGTCGATGCGCGTGATCAGCCGGTGGTACTTGGTCCAGGTCGAGCGGTTCTCGAGCTTGCCCATCCGCTCTTCGATCAGCGCGACCAGGTCGTTGAGCATGTAAGGCACCGGCGTGTCGACCGTGATGCCCATGCCTTTCGGGTCCGCGCGCCGCACGCCGCCCGCGCCGCGCGCGCCCGCGACGTTCACCTTGGCGAGCGGGACCAGGTCGGCGAGGATCTCGACCTCCTCCTCGACGCCGGGACGGCCGCGGAAGAAGACGTCGACGATCTCCTCGAAGTTGAACAGCCAGAACGGCAGCTTCAGGTTCTTCGGGCTGAGCACCTGGGCGCGCCGGTCGAAGGAATGGCCGTACTCGTTGTGCGGATCGATCAGGAATACGCGCAGGTCGGGACGCGCGTCGAGGATGCTGCGCATGAGCAGCGCGACGCCCGTCGACTTGCCGACCCCGGTGGTGCCGAGGATCGCGAAATGCTTGCGCACCATCTCGTCGACATTGATGTAGGCCGGGATCGTGTGATCCTGCTGCAGGTCGCCGACATTGATGACGTTGCTGCCCGAGACGTTGAAGATCACCCGCAGCTCGTCCTGGGTGATCAGCTCGGCGGCATCGCCGATCACCGGATATTCGGTGACGCCGCGCTGGAAGAAGACGCCGCCGCCGGGCTTCTGCTTGATCTCGCCCAGGAGGTCGACCTGTCCGACCGCATGCTCGCCGGCCGGCCGGCCGGCCGCGCCGGGCTCGGCCGAGATCTTGGTGATCACGCCCACCACCTGCGAGCCGCCCGCACGGATGCCCAGGAACTTGCCGACGGTCGCCCGTGCGTCGTGCGCCGCGAGCGGCGTGCCGCCGGTCTGCAGCCGCACATGGGCCTGGCTGCCCGCGACCGAGAGCACCGTGCCGAGGGGCGTCGACGAGGGCCGCAGCCGCCGCGCCGCGTCGAGAAGATGTCCGCTGTCCATGCTGTCTCCGGCATCGCAGACCCGGCCGCTGCGTGCCGGAAGCAGGGCCTCACCCTAGCCACATAGTCCCAGCGATCGGTTAATTCCGGCCGCCGGAGTCTCCGAAACTTGCGTGGAACCGAGGCCGGAAAGGTCGAGATTCCGCGACCGCACTCCCATATCGGGGCGACGATCCCCCGTGGAGGCGGCATGACCCAAGGTCCGCTCAAGTTCACCCGCCGGGCCCTCGTGGGCGCCGCCGGCGCGCTCGGCGCCGCGGCCGCCCTGCCGCGCGGCCTCGCGGCCGCGCCCGGGCCGGTCCACCTGCGGCCGATTCCGTCCACCGGCGAAGAGGTCCCGGCGATCGGCATGGGGACCTGGATCACCTTCAACGTCAGCCGCGACCCGCGGCTGCGGGCCGGGCGGCTCGATGTCTTCGACAACTTCTTCGCCATGGGCGGACGCCTCGTCGACTCCTCGCCCATGTACGGCTCGTCCGAGGAGGTCGTCGGCTACTGCCGGGCGCAGCGCCCGCAGGCGCCGCTGTTCTCCGCCACCAAGGTCTGGACCATGTTCCGCGCCATGGGCGTGCGGCAGATGGAAGCCTCGCGCACGCTCTGGGGCGTCGCGCGCTTCGACCTCATGCAGATCCACAACATGCTCGACTGGGAGACCCATCTCGCCACGCTGAAGGACTGGAAGGCGCAGGGCCGCGTGCGCCTGATCGGCATCACCACCTCGCACGGCCGGCGCCACGACGACCTTGCCGCCGCCATGGCGCGCGAGCCCTTCGACGCCGTGCAGTTCACCTACAACATCGTCGACCGCGAGGCCGAGAAGCGACTGCTGCCGCTCGCCGCCGAGCGGCGCCAGGCCGTGATCGTCAACCGGCCGTTCCGGGAAGGCGCGCTGATCGATCACGTCAAGCGCCATCCGCTGCCGCCCTTTGCGGCCGAGATCGACTGCACCAACTGGGCGCAGTTCCTGCTCAAGTTCATCATCTCGCACCCGGCCGTGACCTGCGCGATCCCCGCGACCTCGCGCGCGGACCACATGCGGGAGAACATGGGCGCGCTCACGGGGCGCCTGCCCGACGCGCAGATGCGCGCCCGCATGATCCGCCACGTCGAGGGCCTGTGATGCTGCCCTTCGGTGCCGACGTCTTCTTCTTCGTCTTCGAGCAGTACAACCATGCGATCTGGCCCGCGCAGGTCGTCGCCTATGTGCTGGGCCTCCTCGTGCTCGGCGCCGCCATGCGGCCCTTTCCGGGAAGCGGCCGGCTCGTCGGCGCCGTGCTGGCGCTGGCCTGGCTCTGGAACGGCATCGCCTATCACGTCATGCATTTCGCCGGGATCAACTTCTGGGCCTACGGCTTCGGCGCGCTGTTCGTGATCCAGGGCCTGCTGTTCGCCTGGACGGCGGCGCGTGGCCGTCTCGCGATCCGCTTCGCGCCGGACCCCGCGGGCTGGACCGGCCTCGGCCTCGCGCTGTTCGCGATGGCGCTCTATCCGCTGATCGGGGCGCTCGCGGGACACGGCTGGCCGCGCGCCCCCGTGTTCGGGGTCGCGCCCTGCCCGACCACGATCTTCACCTGGGGCGTGCTGCTGATGAGCGCGCGCATGCCCCGCCACCTCGCGATCGTCCCGCTCGTCTGGTCGCTGATCGGCGGCACCGCCGCCTTCTTCCTCGGCGTGCCCGAGGACCTCGCGCTGCCGGTCGCGGCGCTGATCGCGATCGTACTGATGCTCCTGCGCGGCCGACGCACGCCCGCGCAGGAGCTCCGGTCGGGGCGATAGCGTCAGCGACGCGCGCGGCGAGGCTCGCGCGCGGCAGCCGAGAAGGTGTCGTCCCGGCGCGCCGACGCGAAGCCGCCGAGCGGGCTCGGCGCGGCGGCCGCCCGCTGGATCGACACGCCCTGGCGCTTGGCGTCGTAGTAGTAGCCGCGGGCATAGAGCGCGACCGCGCGGTCGTGGTTGCCGCCCGCCACCCGATAGGCGCCCGCGAGGTAGCGCACCGCATAGGTCATGTTGGTGTGGGCATCGAGCAGGCCGGCGGCCGAGCCCGAATAGCCCATGGCGCGCGCGGTGCCGAGGCGGATCTGCATCATGCCGAAGTTGCCCTTGCTCACCGCGCGCGGATTGTAGCGGCTCTCGCGCATGATGACCCGGTGAACCAGGGCGGCCGGGACGCCGTTGGCGCTCGCGTGCTGTGCGACGAGGCCCGCATAGCTCGCCGGCGGCGCGGCCGTGCGGGTCGGTACCGATGCGCTTGCGCGGCGCGGCGCGAAGGCCGGCGGCGCCGG
>PQAH01000008.1 GCA_003105195.1 Bradyrhizobiaceae bacterium | reverse complement strand
GCGCCATCGTGCGCGACCTCTACGAGGGCGCGCGCGCCGGCCGCGAGCTCGCCCTGATGGGCGCGATCTTCGCGCTCGCGCCCGTGATCGCGCCGACCGTCGGCGGCGTGCTGCAGAGCGCCTTCGGCTGGCGCGCGAACTTCGGCGTGCTCGCGCTCATCGGCGTCGCGGCGGTGCTCCTGGTGTGGCGCCTGCTGCCCGAGACCCTGCGCGCACGCGCCGCCGATCCGCCGGGCGTCGCGGCGATGCTCGCCGCCTATCGCGAGATCCTGCGCAGCCGGGTGTTCCTCGCCTATCTGAGCCTCATCGCGGCGAGCTTCGGCGGCGTGTTCGCCTGGATCTCCGCCTCGTCTTTCGTGCTCCAGGAGCTCTACGGCCTGACGCCTCTCTGGTTCGGCTTCGCCTTCGCGACGGCGAGCCTCGGCTTCCTCACCGGCAGCGTGCTGGCGACCCGCGCCGTGATGCGGCTCGGGCTCGACCGCACCATCGGCCTCGGCGCAATCCTGCTGGCGCTCGGCGGTCTCGGCAGCCTCGCCGCGGTCTGGCTCGGCGATTCGGTCGTGCCGATCGTCGCCGCCGTCGCGCTCTACGCCTGCGGCATGGGGCTGGTGCAGCCGCAGACCATCGCGGGCGCGCTGATGCCGTTCCCCCACCGCGCCGGCGCCGCCTCCTCCCTGGTCGGCGTCGCGCAGATGGGCTCGGCGACCCTGGTCGGCATCGCGGTCGGCCTGGCGCTCGGCGCCAGCGCCTGGCCGCTCGCGGTGCCGCTCGCGGCGCTCGGCCTGCTCACGCTGCTCATCTGGGTGACGACCCGGGAGTTGCGCGCGAAGGCGCGCGACGCGCGCGGCTAGCGTCGCCCGAACAGCCGGTCGATCAGCCAGCCGTCGAGGGCGACGCTGCCGCCGGTGTTCGGCTCGGCGCGGCTCGGGACATGCGCCACCGGTCCCGGGGGCATCGGCGCGCCGTGGCTCGGCGGGATGGTGGCGGGCGGCACCGGCGGGCCGCCGAAAATGCCGGGGGATAGGCCCGGCAGGTCGGTCCGGGCGAGGCCCTGATGCGCCGGCTTCATGAAGCGGCTCCAGATCTCCACGGGCAGCCCGCTGCCGCTCAGCTTCCTGGTGGACGAGTTGTCGTCGTTGCCGAGCCAGACCCCGGCGACGAGCTGGCCCGTGTAGCCGACGAACCAGGCGTCGCGAAAATCCTGGCTCGTGCCGGTCTTGCCGGCGGCCTGCCAGCCCGGCAGCTCGGCCTTGCGCCCGGTGCCGGCGAGCAGCGTCTCCTGCATCATGGTGTTCATCATCGCGACATGGCGGTCGTCGATGACGCGGCCGAGGCCGGGGTCGCGGGCGCGATAGAGCTCCTTGCCCTCCGCCGTGCGGATCCGCTCGACGATGTGCGGCGCGATCGCGATGCCGCCGTTCGCGAACGGCGCATAGGCGCCGGTGAGCTCCAGCACCGAGACCTCCGAGGTGCCGAGCGCGATCGAGGCGTTGGGCTCGAGCCGGGAGGCGATGCCGAGGCGATGCGCGGTGCGCACCACGGCCTTCGGCCCGACCTCGAGGGTGAGCCGCACCGAGACCGTGTTGAGCGAGAGCGCGAGCGCCCGCGTGAGCGTGACCTGGCCGAAATATTCCCGCGTGTAGTTCTCGGGCCGCCAGCCCTTGATCTCGACCGGGGCGTCGAGGCGCACCGAGTCGGGCGTGAGCCCGCGCTCCAGCGCCGCGAGGTAGACGAAGGGCTTGAAGGCGGAGCCCGGCTGGCGCCTGGCCGAGACCGCGCGGTTGAACTGGCTCTCGCCGTAATTGCGCCCGCCGACCAGGGCGCGCACCGCCCCCTGCGGCGTCATCGCGACCAGAGCGCCCTGGCCGACGCCGAGCTTTTGTCCCTGCGCCGCGAGCGCGTCCACCAGGGCCTTCTCGGCGGCGGCCTGCAGCAGGGGATCGATCGTCGTGGTGACCACGATGTCCTGCTCGAAATGGCCGATCAGGTCGTTGAGCACGTCCAGCACGTAGTCGCCCACATAGTCGAGCGAGCCGCCGGGCGAGCCCTTGACGATGGCGGGCGCCTGCGCGAACGCGGCCTTGGCGGCGTCGTCGCCGATGAAGCCGGCGTCGATCATGGCCGCGATCACGACCTGGGCGCGCCGTTCCGCGCCGTCGAAGTTGCGCGTCGGCGCGAGCCGCGAGGGCGACTTGACCAGGCCCGCGAGCAGCGCCGCTTCCGAAAGCGTGACCTGGCGCGCCGACTTGCCGAAATAACGCTGCGCCGCCGCCTCGACCCCGTAGGCGCCGGAGCCGAAATAGACCCGGTTGAGATAGAGCTCGAGGATCTGCTCCTTGCTGAACTTGTGCTCGAGCCAGAGCGCCAGCACCACCTCCTGCAGCTTGCGCTCGAGCGTGCGCTCCTGGGTGAGAAACAGGTTCTTGGCGAGCTGCTGTGTGATGGTCGAGCCGCCTTGCGCGACGCCGCGGCGCATCACATTGGCGAGGAGGGCGCGCGCGATGCCGAACGGATCGAGACCGAGATGCGAATGGAAGCGGCGGTCCTCGATCGCGATGAAGGCATTGGTGAGGTGCTTCGGCAGCTGCTTCAGCGCCACCGCCGCGCCACCCATCTCGCCGCGCGTCGCCAGCACCCGGCCGTTGAGGCCGAGGATCTGGATCGAAGGCGGGCGTTTCGGCACCTCCAGCGACTGGATCGGCGGCAGCCGCAACGCCACCACGGCGACCGCCGCCACCGCGCCGATCGTCCCCCAGAGACCGAGCACCGCGGTCCAATAGGCGAGCCGTCCGAAGAAGGAGCGCCCGTCGCCGCCGCCGCGCTTGCGTCGTGCCGGGCGTTTGCGCGCCCGCGTCTGGTGGCTTCGCTCCTCCGGCAGGTCGTCATTGTCCGCGCTCTTGCGCCGGCGCGCGCGCGTCCGCGGCTCTCCCGCCTCGCTCACGGGCGGACCGCCCGGACGGTCGCGCGGATCCGGGCGCAGGTCGAGTCCCGGCGTCGGCGTCGCGTCGAAGATCGGCTCGCGGCGCTCCTTTGCCTTCCGCCGTCCCGACGCCATTGGCTCTCCCCACCGCCCGATAGCGGTGCCCCGACGCTAACGGGCGCCGTTTAAGGGGCGGTTAAGTACCCGGGGCGCCGGGCCGGCGGTCTGCCGGCCGCCCGCACGATGCTTCGCAAAGTTCCAATTTTCGGCATAATGGGCCGCCCCGGGTGGCCGGCGGCAGAACGATCTTGGGGATTGATTATGCGGAAAACGACCTTGTGGCTCCTGGCGGCTCTCTTCGTGGCCTCTCTGCCGGCCGTGGCGCTGGCGGCGAAGAAGAAGGCGGCCGATCCGAACGAGCCCGGCGCGCGGCTGGTGAAGGATGGCATCAGCCAGATCTTCGTGCCGGCGCAGTCGGTGCTCGCGGCCTCGCAGCCGAAGCCCGCCAAGAAGGGCAAGAAGAAGTAAGGGGCCTCGGGCCTGGGCTTCACCTCTCCGCCCGGAGAGGTGAAGCCGGACCCGCCGAACCGGTCAGGTCCCTTCGACGTCGCGGTAGACGTCGATCTCGATCGCACCCGGCACCATGGTGCGCCAGGCCTGGAGATAGGCCTGCACGCGGGGGTCGCTGGCGATCCGCTGCCGGTTCGTCTCCATCGTCTCCGGCGCCTCGTACTCGATCACCTGGATGAACCGGGTGGGGTCGTCGGTGTTCTGCAGGAAGCGCACGCGCGTGCCGCCGAAGAACTCGTAATAGGGCGTCAGCGCCTTCAGGAAGGCGAGGAGCTGCGACGGGTCCGCGGTCGGCAGCGTGAACCGGAAATGCAGGGTCCGCCGCACCTTGGCGTCGCCGTTCGTCATCATGCGCCTCCTGTCACGCCCGTCCGGGCGGCTCGTCTCGGGCCAGCATGCCGGGAATTCCGGGATTCGTCACGGCGGCGCGGGGCCGGCCGTCAGCCCGCGGCCGTCGCGGCCTTGCTCTCGTCGGCCGGCGCGAACAGGGAGAGCAGGGCGCGCTTGATCGCGGCCTGCCGCGGTGGCGAGGTGATCTGCGCGCCGAGCAGGTCCGTGACGTAGAACACGTCCACCACCCGCTCGCCGAACGTCGCCACATGGGCCGAGGCGATGTTGAGGTTGAGGCGCGACAGCGTCGCGGTCAGCTCGTAGAGCAGGCCCGGGCGGTCGAGACCCGTCACCTCGACCACCGTGTAGCGGTTGGACCACTGGTTGTTGATCAGCACCTCGGGCACGACCGCGAAGGCGCGGATGCGTCCCTTGGCGGGGCCGCGCTTCGCCATCACGTCGGGCAGGCGCAGCTCGCCGCTGAGCGCCCGCTCGATCGAGTCGGCGATGCGCCGCGCGCGCCGCTCCTCGTCCTCGTCGCGGTCGAACTCGCGCGAGACCGCGATGGTGTCGAGGGCGAGCCCGTCCGTGGTGGTGTAGATCTGCGCGTCGACGATGTTGGCGCCGGCGGCCGCGCAGGCGCCCGCCAGGATCGACAGCAGCCGCGGATGGTCCGGGGCGAGCACCGTGAGCTCGGTGACGCCGCGCGCGGTGTCGAAGCCGACCTCGGTCGCGAGCGTCCTGCCGGCCGCCTCGGCGGCACGCACGAAGCGCGCGTGCCGGATCTTGTGCGGCAGGTCGACCTTCAGCCAGTAGGCCGGGTAGTGGCGCGCCACATAGGCGTCGAGCTGCGCCTGCGGCCAGTCGGCGGAATGCGCCTTGAACTCCGCCTGCGCCAGGCTCACGCGCTTCGCCCGGTTCACCTCCGAGAAGCCGCCGGTCAGCACCGGCTCGGTCTCGTAGTAGAGCGTGCGGATGAGCTGCGCCTTCCAGCCGTTCCACACGCCGGGCCCGACCGCGCGGATGTCGGCCGTGGTGAGCACCGCCAGCAGCTTCATGCGCTCGAGCGACTGCACCACCGCGGCGAAGTTCTCGATCGTCTTGCGGTCCGAGAGGTCGCGCGACTGCGCCACCGTGGACATCACGAGATGGTTCTCGACCAGCCACGAGACGATCTCGGTCTCCACGGCCGAGAGCCCGAGCCGCGGGCAGAAGCGCCGCGCGATGCGCGCACCCGCGATCGAGTGGTCCTCGATCCGGCCCTTGGCGATGTCGTGCAGGAACAGCGCCACGTAGAGCAGGCGGCGGTGCTCGGGCTGGATCGAGCGCATCAGCTCGGTCGCGAGCGTGAACTCGTCGTTGCCGCCGCGCTCGATCTCGGCGAGCACGCCGATGCAGCGCAACAGGTGCTCGTCCACCGTGTAGTGGTGGTACATGTTGAACTGCATCATCGCGACCACGCGGCCGAACTCCGGCACGAAGCGGCCGAGCACGCCGGTCTCGTTCATCCGCCGCAGCACGATCTCGGCGTTCTCCGAGGTCAGGATCTCGAACAGCAGCCGGTTCGCCTCCTCGTTCTCGCGCAGCTCCCGGTCGATCAGCTTGAGCGAGCGGGTGGCGAGCCGCATGGCGTCCGGGTGGAACACCAGGCTGTGCTTCTGCGCCAGCCGGAACAGGCGGATCAGGTTGACCGGATCCCGCCGGAAGACGTCCGCGTCGGCCGTGGTGATGCGGTTGTTGTCGTTGACGAAGTCCTCCGACTCGCGCAGCGCGCGCCGGCCGCTCTTCGGGCGCAGCCGCTGCACGAAGCGGTTGAGCACCGGCACCGCCTTGGCCTGCCGGTCCTCCAGCCCCGCGCACAGGATCGCGGTGAGGTCGCCGACGTTCTTGGCGTTGAGGAAGTAGTGCTTCATGAAGCGCTCGACCTCCTTGAGGCCGGGATGCTCCGTGTAGCCGAGGCGCAGCGCGATCTCGCGCTGGATGTCGAAGGAGAGCCGCTCCTCGGGCCGGCCGCACACGAAGTGCATGTGGCAGCGCACCGACCACAGGAAGTCCTCGCAGCGCCGGAACAGCTTGTACTCGTCGGCGTCGAACACGCCGCGCTCGATCAGCTCCTTGGGCTCGTGCACGCGGTAGACGTACTTGGCGATCCAGAACAGCGTGTGCAGGTCGCGCAGGCCGCCCTTGCCGTCCTTCACGTTGGGCTCGACCAGGTAGCGTGACTGCCCGGCGCGGCGGTGCCGCTCCTCCCGCTCGCTGAGCTTCGCGGCCACGAACTCGGCCGCGGTGCCCTTGACGATCTCCTTGTCGAAGCGCGTCACGAGCTCGTCGAACAGCGTCCGGTCGCCCAAGAGGTAGCGCGCCTCGAGCAGCGCGGTGCGGATCGTCATGTCGGCCTTGGCCTGGCGGATGCACTCGGCGACCGAGCGCGTCGCGTGGCCGACTTTCAGGCCCGTGTCCCACAGGCAGTAGAGGATCGCCTCGGCCACCGACTCGCCCCAGGCGGTCTGCTTGTAGGGCAGCAGGAACAGGAGGTCGATGTCGGAGCCCGGCGCCATCAGTCCGCGGCCGTAGCCGCCGGTCGCGACCACGGCCATGCGCTCGGCCTCCGACGGATTGTCCGCGCTGTAGAGGCGCGCCGCGAGCTCGTAGAGCACGCGGACGATCTCGTCCTGCATGACGCAGAGCCGCTCGGCGCAGAGCCGGCCCTTGCGGTCCTCGAGCAGCAGGCGCTCGGCCTCGGCGCGGCCCTCGGCCAGCGTGCGCTTGAGCCGTTGCGCGACCGCGGTGCGCAGCTCGCGCTCGCGGCCCGCATGCGCGGCGGCGAGCTGTTCGAGATCGGCCGTGACCGGTCTGAAGTCGAGAAGATCGGCTGCGCCGCGGGCGGCTTCATCGGTCATGGCGTCCATCGCGTTCCCCCGATAGCCGAGCGCCACCGGGATGTCACGGACACGTGGCCCGTCGGTCGCGGACGCAGCGTCGGGCAGGGCGCGCGCAGCCTTCCGGGGCGGTTGCCGACGGGAAGGAAACGTT
Source organism: Bradyrhizobiaceae bacterium (assembly GCA_003105195.1). Classification (GTDB taxonomy): domain Bacteria; phylum Pseudomonadota; class Alphaproteobacteria; order Rhizobiales; family Xanthobacteraceae; genus FEB-22. The sequence goes on along the minus strand of PQAH01000008.1, from coordinate 3,283 downwards.
CGTTTCACAGAACGACACAGGAAGGGACACCTGTGCTACGGACCCTGGCCCCGGAGGGCATAGGTTTCTCGTTGACGCGGACAATTCTCTTTTCTATACAACGCTTAGCGCCGATTTGAGCGAGCAGCTTGCGGGCGCTTAACAAATGCAGCTAAAGCGCGGGGCCACGCCCCTCGCCGGCTGAGGGCGGGCCGAGACCCGCCTCCATGTCAACCGCGGCGTTCGTAATAGAGAACGCGTTCGCCGCCGAGCCGAATGGAGGGCTTGCCATGTCTCTTCTCTCGCGACGTTCCCTGATCGCCTCTGCCGTGCTGGTCGGCCTGATGCCGACCTCGGCCTTGTTCGCGGCCGACAAGCCGAAGGAGATCCGCATCGACTGGGCGACCTACAATCCGGTCTCGCTGCTGCTCAAGGAGCAGAAGCTCATCGAGAAGGAGTTCGCCAAGGACGGCATCGGCGTGCGCTGGGTGCAGACGCTCGGCTCCAACAAGGCGCTCGAGTTCCTCAATGCGGGGTCGATCGATTTCGGCTCGACCGCCGGCGCGGCCGCGCTCGTCGCCAGGATCAACGGCAACCCGATCAAGTCGATCTACGTCTACTCGCGGCCCGAATGGACCGCCCTCGTCACCGCCAGGGACAAGCCGATCAGGACGGTCGCGGACCTCAAGGGCAGGAGCATCGCGGTCACCCGCGGCACCGACCCGCACATCTTCCTGGTGCGCGCGCTGCAGGAGGCGAAGCTCACCGAGAAGGACGTGAAGATCGTGCTGCTGCAGCATCCCGATGGCAAGACCGCGCTGGTGCGCGGCGACGTCGATGCCTGGGCCGGCCTCGATCCGATGATGGCGCAGGCCGAGGTCGAGAACGGTGCGCGGCTGTTCTATCGCAAGCCCGAGGCCAATACCTGGGGCGTGCTCAACGTGCGCGAGGAGTTCCTGCGCGATCACCCGGACCTCGTGCGCCGCGTGCTCGCCGTCTACGAGGAGGCGCGCCGGCGTGCGCTCGCCGACTACGGCGAGGTCAAGCGCGTCTTCATCGCGGCGACCCGGCTGCCCGAGACCGTGGTCGACAAGCAGCTGAAGGAACGCACCGAGCTCACCCACAGCCGCATCGGCGCCCCGCAGAAGGATTCGATCCTCGCCGCCGGCCTCGCCCTGCAGCAGGCCGGCGTGATCCCGGGCAATGTCGACGTGAAGGCGACCGTCGACGCCCTGATCGACGACCGCTGGGTCACGGCGACGAATTAGCCGGTGGTCGGTAGGGTGCAATAGGCGCGCAGCGCCGTATTGCACCGTCGGCGCAGCCGGCGGCGCTGCCGGTGCAATACGCCGCTGCGCGGCTATTGCACCCTACGACTCGTAATCCAAACCGAGCTGGAATCCGCGGGCCGTCCATGTCTCTCCTCCCCGTGACGATCTCGGTCGACACCGCGGTTGCGGCGGAGCGCGCGCCGCGCCGGCTCGCGCGCCTCGCGCTGCCGGCGCTCGCCCTGGTGCTGCCGGTCTCCCTCGCCATCCTGTGGGAGCTCCTGGTCGATCTCGGCGTCTCGGACGGACGCCTGGTGCCGCCGCCCTCGACCATCCTCGCGACGCTCTCCGAGCTCGCCGCGACCGGCGAGCTTTCGCGCCACGCCGGCGCGACCGTGCTGCGGGTCGCGGCCGGCTTCGGCCTCGGCGTCGCGGCCGGCACTCTGCTCGGCGCGCTCACCGGCTACTATGCGCTGTTGCGCCGCCTGGTCGATCCGACGCTGCAGGCGCTGCGCGCCATTCCCTCGATCGCCTGGATCCCGCTGTTCATCCTCTGGCTCGGCATCTTCGAGACCTCGAAGGTGGCGCTGATCGCGGTCGGCGTGTTCTTCCCGGTCTATCTCGGCGTCATGGGCGCGATCGCCTCCGTCGACCGCAAGATCGTCGAGGTCGGCCGCGTGTTCCGCCTCTCGGGTCCCGCCATGGTGCGCCGGATCCTGTTGCCCGCCGTGCTGCCCGCCTATGTGGTGGCGCTGCGCTCCGGCCTCGGCCTCGGCTGGATGTTCGTGGTGGCGGCGGAATTCATGGGCGCCTCCGAGGGGCTCGGCTACCTGCTGGTCGACGGCCAGCAGCTCGGCAAGCCCGCCCAGATCGTCGCCGCGATCCTCGCCTTCGCGGTGCTCGGCAAGCTCACCGACACGCTCATCCATCTGCTCGCCGCGCCCTTCCTGCGCTGGGAAGACGCCTTCGGCGCGAAACGTTAGGCGGTCCCCGTGCTGAGCCTCCACGGTGTCGGAAAGACCTACGCGACCGGCCTGCGCGCCCTCGACGGCGTCGCGCTCGCCGTCGCCCCGGGCGAGATCGTCGCGGTGGTCGGCGGCTCCGGCTGCGGCAAGTCCACATTGCTGCGGCTCGTCTCCGGGCTCGATCGCCCGACCGACGGCGAGGTCGTGCTCGACGGCACCGCGATCACGGCGCCGCACGAGAGGATCGGCATCGTCTTCCAGGAGCCGCGCCTCTTGCCCTGGCTCACGGTGGCGGGCAATGTCGGCTTCGGCCTCGCCGACCGCAGCCGCGCGGAGCGCGCCGAGCGGGTCGCCCAGGCGCTCGACCGGGTCGGCCTCGCCGACAAGGCCGGGGTCTGGCCGCGCGAGCTCTCGGGCGGCCAGGCGCAGCGGGTCGCGATCGCGCGCGCGCTGGTGACGCGTCCCGAGGTGCTCCTCCTCGACGAGCCGTTCTCGGCGCTCGACGCCTTCACGCGCATCGACCTGCAGGATCACCTGCTCGATCTCTGGGCCGACTTCAAGCCGACCCTCCTCGTCGTCACCCACGACGTCGACGAGGCGATCGTGCTCGCCGATCGCGTCACGGTGATGCGTCCGCATCCCGGCCGCATCTACGAGACCATCGAGACCGACCTGCCGCGCCCGCGCGACCGCCAGTCCGCGGCCTACGATTTCGCCAAGCGCCGCGTGCTGGCGGCGCTCGACCGCTCGCTCGACCGCAAGGCCGTCACCGACGACGGCCGGACCATGAGCGAGGCCGGTGCCGCGCTCTGGTGGTAGCCGGCGCCGCACCGGCATACGGACGGCACCTTGTGCGGGGCGCCGGCCCGTCTATACCTTGCGGCCTGGGACCACCCGGGCGGCGAGGAGCCCTGGAAGCGCGAGGAACGAGATGCGTAGCTTTGACGTCTGCAAGTGCGGCGCCCCGCTGGAGCTGATCGAGCGCGAGACGCCGACGCCGAAGGGCAGCGAGGTGCTGCTGCGCGTGATGGCGGCCGGCGTCTGCCACTCGGACATCCACATCTGGGACGG
>PQAH01000007.1 GCA_003105195.1 Bradyrhizobiaceae bacterium | reverse complement strand
CCGTTGGAATGGTCCGGGTGCATGTGGGTCAGGAGGATGGTTTCGATCCGCCCGGCCTCGATCCCGGCGGCTGCGAGGCTCCGCGGCAGCCAGCCGAGGGTCGGGCCCATGCTGCTGCCGGAGCCGGTCTCGATCAGCGCCAGCCTGCCGGCGGAATAGATCGCGAAGCAATTGACCGAGATGCGCGGCGGCGAGGGCCGGAACTCGCGCGCCAGGATCTCCTCCGCGTCCCCCGGCGCGATGCGCATGACCGTGTAGGGCGCGTCGAGATAGCCGTCGCTCAGCGCCGTCACCACGATGTCGCCGACGCGTCGATGATAGACGCCCGGAATCTGCCGGCGAGGCGGCGCGACCTCCCCGCCCTGCCGCGCGCCGGGCACCCGACCGGTTGCGTCCTGCATCAGCTCGTCCTCGTTCGCTCGTGAATGGCCTGGACCAGCGCCGGATCATCGCGGCGGAAATGCCAGGCCCGGCCGACGCGCAGGCCGGTGCGCCATAGCCGCACCAGCATCAGCGCATGGGCCCAGGTGGCTCCGAACACGTCGAGCACCGTCGCCCCGGCGACGCTGCGCAGCCCCGCCCGGTACACGAGCTCGGCGAGCACGCCTTCGGCCGGGATGACGACGTCCGCGCCCCTGGCGACGGCGCGCTCGGCAGCGGCCCGGAAGGCGTCCAGGACGGCGCCGGGGCGCTGATAGGCGGCCTGAAGGGCGGGCTCCTCCAGCGGCGGCTCGATCGACTGCGCGTCGAGCACGCGAGCGTGCAGCCCGTGCTTCTCGACCGCGGTGCGGACCATCCAGACCACGGCTGCCGCGTTCGAGATCGGCGCGATCAGCTTGCCGAGCGAGCAGGCGACAAGGAGCGAGCTCTCGGTCAGCGAGGCAACCGGAATGTCCACGGCGGAACGGATCTCGCGCAGCAGCGGCTCGCTGAAGGAGCCGATGACGAAGGCGTCGTAGCCCTGGCGCTCCGCCTCGATCGCGTTGACCAGCACGCGGTCGAGCAGGCGGTGGTAGACGAAGGCGTTGCCGAGGGCGCCGGTGGCCGAGAGCCCGCCATAGGTGCCGGAGGGGAGCCCGTGCACGTCGACCGTGGCATCGGCGCCCAGCACCGCGCGCGCGTGCTCGCTGAGCGCGCGGCCATAGACGTCGAGCTGGTCGAGCTCGTTGACCGACTGGTGCCAGAGGCGCGCGGGCTCCATGGGACCTCCCCTCGCCGTCACGGTCGCTGCACGCCGCGGGTTCCGGTGAACAGCGAATAGAGCGTCGCGCCGGCCGTGATGAACAGCCGGTTGCGCTTCGGCCCGCCGAAGGTCAGGTTGGCGACCGTCTCGGGAACGCGGATCTTCCCGATCAGCGCCCCGTCGGGGGCGATGCAGTGCACGCCGTCGGCGGCGCTGGTCCAGACATTGCCGTCGACGTCCACGCGGATGCCGTCCGGAATGCCCGGCTCGATCACGGCCAGCACCCGACGGTTGCGCAGCCTGCCGCTGTCGTCGACCTCGAAGGCAAGGATGTGGTGCGGCAGGTCGGTGCCGTGCGAGGCGCCCGAGTCGGCCACGTAGAGGATCTTCTCGTCCGGCGAGAAGGCGAGACCGTTGGGCTTCACCATCTCGTCGGTCGCGATGCCCAGTTCGCCCGAGCGCGGATCGAGGCGGAACACGTGACAGCGGCCGAGCTCGCTCTCGGCCTTGTCGCCCGTGTAGTCGGTGAGAATGCCGTAGTCCGGATCGGTGAACCAGACCGTATCGTCGGAGCGCACGACCACGTCGTTGGGGGAGTTGAGCCGCTTGCCCTGGTAGCGCTCGGCCAGGGTCGTGACGCTGCCGTCCGGCTCGGTGCGGCTGACACGGCGGCCGCCGCTCTCGCAGGCGACCAGGCGCCCCTGCCGGTCGCGCGTGAGCCCGTTCGAGTTGTTCGAGGGCGAGCGATAGATCGTCACCGGCTGGTCCTCCGCCCAGCGCAGGATCCGGCTTCTGGGAATGTCCACGAACAGCAGACACTGCGCGTCGGCGAACCAGACCGGGCCCTCGCCCCAGCGCATCCCGGTGTGCAGCACCTCCATCTTGGCGTGGCCGATGATGTAGGGCCGGAAGCGCTTGAAATCGAAGATGTCGTAGTAGTCGTTCATGTCGTCTCCTGCCTCGGCGCCGCGCCATCCCGGACAGACGCCCGTGCGTTCCTCGTGTCCTGCCGCGGCCCGTCCTATGAGACCTGCCGGAACTCGGTGAGCCGCAGATCGCGCACGGACGCGATGTCCATGATGTTCCAGAGCTGCTCGAACAGCGCCTGCGCATGCGCGCGGTCGAGCCGGCGGGTCGCGCAGTCGAGGAACTTCTCGCGCAGCTCCTCGCGACCGAGCGGAAGCTCCCAGCTGCCCTTGGCGTGCACCACCGGTGCATGCTCGAGGACGGTGCCGTCCGCCAATACGACGCTGACCCGGTCGTCGGGCGCCATGGGGAGCCCCGGAATGGTCTCGTCGACGGTGGTGCAGGTCACCTTGCCGAGATTGGCCTCGATCTCGGGGCGGCGCACGAACTCGTCGGTGAGCTCGGAGAGGCCGACGCGCCGGGCGACCAGCGCGGCCGCCATGGCGAACTCCATGCTGAACTTCGCCTCCAGCCCGGTCGTCGGCCGGCTGTTGCGCAGCATCAGCATCTGCGTGGCGCCGGTGCGGACGCGGATCTCCTTGACGGCCTCCGGCTTGAGGTCGTGCTCGGTGGCGAGATCGATCATGGCGTCGATGGCGCGATGCGTGCAGTAGCAGGTCGGATAGCGCTTCACGTTGATGCCGAGGTCCGGCATGCGCCAGGTCGCGCCGAGCTTGGCGTCGGCTTCGTCGAGCCGCGGCGCACCGGACGGCGAAATGGCGCGCAGGAAGCCGGTGCGGTGTTCGATGACGTCCGGCGAGGCGGTGAAGCCCATCTTGGCGAGCCGTGCGGCGGTGACCCCCGACTGGGCGGAGCGGCCGGCATGGAACGACTTGGTCATGGTGCCGAAATTCGCCACCAGGCCGGCCGCCATGGAAGCCCCGATCGCGATCGCGTGGGTGGTCTTCTCCGCGTCGAGCTCGTGCAGGCGCGCGCAGGCGGCCGCGGCGGCGAGCGTCCCGTAGAGCGCAGTCGGATGGAAGCCGCGGTCGTGGAGCTGGCCCGGCTCGAGCGCCTGCAGGAGCGCCCACAGCTCGTAGCCCGCGATGTAGGCTGCGACCACGTCGGCGCCGCTGCTCCCCAGTGTCCAGCCCTCGGCCAGGATCGCGGGGACGAGCACGGTGCTCGGATGGCCGGCGAGCGCGACGTCGTCGTAGTCGAGGACATGGGCCGCGACGCCGTTCACGAGCGCGGCGTCGGGCGCTGCGAGGTTGCGGCCGGACGGGATCTCGGGGGCCGCGTCGTTGCTGGTCGAGGCTTCGACCAGCTTGGCCACCATGCGGGGCGCCTGCTCGTCGGCGCCGGCGATCATCACGCCGACGCAATCGATGATTCCGACCCGCGTCGCGTCGAGGGCGCGCTTGGGGGCCTTGGCGGCGTCGATCGCCGCCACGAAGTCGGCGGCCTGCCTGGCGAGTTCGGTCATGACGTCCTCCTCAATAGGAGCGGGGAAGGCCGAGCACGTGCTGGCCGATGTAGGCGAGAACGAGGTTGGTGGAGATCGGCGCGGTCTGATAGATGCGCGCCTCGCGCCATTTGCGCTCGACGTCGTATTCCTGCGCGAAGCCGAATCCGCCATGGGTCTGCATGGCGGCCTCGGCGGCCCGCCAGGTCGCCTCGGAGGCGAGCAGCTTGGCCATGTTGGCGTCCGCGCCGCACGGCTTGCCGGCCTGGAACAGGGCGGCGGCGCGGCGCGCGATCATGTCGGCGGCCTCGAGCTCGGCATAGGCGCGCGCGAGCGGAAACTGCACGCCCTGGTTCTGGCCGATCGGCCGCCCGAACACCCGACGCTCGTTCGCGTAGGCGACGCCCTTGTTGAGCAGCCAGCGCCCGTCGCCGATGCACTCCGAGGCCACCAGGATCCGCTCCGCGTTCATCCCGTCGAGGATGTAGCGGAAGCCCTGCCCTTCCTCGCCGATCAGGTTCTCGGCCGGGACCTCGAGGTCGTCGAAGAACACCTCGGTGGTGTTGTGGTTGATGAGCGCCTTGATCGGCTTGATCTCCACGCCCTTGCCGCGCGCCTCCCGCAGGTCCACCAGGAAGGTGGAGAGGCCCTCGGTGCGCCGCTTCACCTGGTCGGCCGGCGTCGTGCGGGCGAGCAGCAGCATCAGGTCCGAGTAGAGCGCGCGCGACGTCCAGACCTTCTGCCCGTTGACCACGTAGACGTCGCCGCGGCGTTCGGCCCGGGTCTTGAGCTGGGTCGTGTCCGATCCGGTGGTCGGCTCGGTGACGCCGAAGGCCTGCAGGCGCAGCTCGCCCGAGGCGATCTTGGGCAGGTAGCGGCGCTTCTGCTCCTCGCTGCCGTGGCGCAGCAGCGTTCCCATGATGTACATCTGCGCATGCGCGGGGCTCGCCGTGCAGCCCGAGGCGTTGACCTCCTCGAGGATGACGGCGGCCGCGCGCAGCGGCAGGCCCGATCCGCCGTACTCCTCCGGGATCAGCGCGCCGAGGAAGCCCGAAGCCGTCATCGCCTGGACGAACTCGCTCGGATAGGCCCGGGCCTCGTCGAGCTTGCGCCAGTACTCGGTCGGGAAGTCCTTGCAGATCCGGCGCACGGCGTCGCGCAGGTCCGGATAGTCCTCGCCCAGCGTAACCGTGACCTCGTCCGGCGTCGGGTCGGGAGAGCGCACGTCCATCTCTTCTTGTCCTTCGTGGGTGGGTGCTTCAGGCCGCGGTCTCGACCGGGGCCCGGAACGTCTTGGGCAGGCCGGCCCGCGCGATGGCTCCGGAGAAGCGCTCGCCGGGGAGCCAGCCTTCGACCGTCTCCCGCAGCTTCACGAGCGCCTCGATGTCGATGCCGGTGTCGTAGCCGAGCGACTCCAGCAGGAACACGCAGTCCTCGGTGTCGATGTTGCCGGTGGCGCCGGGCGCAAAGGGACAGCCGCCGAGGCCGCCGAGCGAGGCATCGAATCGGTGCACCCCCGCCGCGAGCGCTGCCACCACGTTGGCGAGGCCGAGCCCGCGTGTGTCGTGGAAGTGGCACGCGACCGGCACGTCGCCGACCGCGCGCACGACGGCGCGCACGAGGCGCTCGACCTGCCCGGGATTGCCGTAGCCGACCGTATCGGCGACGATGATCTCGTCGGCGCCGGCGCGGGCGAGCTGCTCGGCGATGGCGACGACGCGCTTCTCCGAGACCACGCCCGAGATCGTGCAGCCGAACGCGGTCGCGATGCCGGCACCGATCAGCGACCTGCCCTTCGCGACCTCGTCGCGCCGCGCGACGATGCGGACGAAATCGTCGAGCGACTCCTGGGTGCTGCGGCGCACATTCGCGAGATTGTGCGCCTCGCTCGCGGACAGCACGTAGTTGACCTTGGCGACCCCGGTCTCGAAGGCGCGCTCGGCGCCGCGCAGGTTCGGGACCAGCGCCGCGGCCACGAAGCCGCCCATGGCGACGGCGCCGCGCGCCACCGCGTCGGCGTCGACGAACTGCGGCACGACCTTGGCCGGGACGAAGGACGTGACCTCGACCTCCGGCATGCCGGCCGCCGCCGCGCGGCGGCACCATTCGAGCTTCTGCTCCGTGCTCAGCACGGTCTTCACGAGCTGCAGCCCGTCGCGCAGGCCGACCTCGCGCACCTCGGCTCTCTGGCCCATGCTGGCTCTCCTATCGGCCTCGGAAGACCGGCTTGCGCTTCTCGTTGAAGGCATTGATGCCTTCGCGCCGGTCTTCCGTCGGCACCATGCGGTTGTAGGCCTCGATCTCGAACGCCATGCCGTCCCACAGCGACATCTGCATGCCGCGATGGACCGACTGCTTGGCCTGGCGGACCGCGATCGGGGCGTTGTCGGCGATCCGGCGTGCGGTCGCGAGCGTCGCCTCCATGAGATCCGCGAGCGGCACCACCCGGTTCACGAGGCCCCACTGCGCCCCCTGCGCGGCCGTGAAGGCCTGACCCGTGAGGATGATCTCCTTGGCGCGGCGCATCCCCACGGCGCGCGGCAGGTTCTGCGTGCCGCCGGCGCCCGGCATGATGCCGAGGGTCACCTCGGTCAAGGCGAAGCGCGCGGTCTCCGCCGCGTAGACGAAGTCCACCGCGGCCGCCAACTCGCAGCCGCCGCCATAGGCGGCCCCGTTGACGGCCGCGATCAGCGGCAGCGGACAGGCCACGACGGCGCGCATCATGCGCTCGAAAATGGCGTGCTGGGCCTGCCAGGCCTCGTCGGTCATGCCGCGCCGCTCCTTCAGGTCGCCGCCGGCGCAGAACGCCTTCTCGCCGCTCCCGGTGACGACGACGCAGCGCAGGCCATCGAAACGGATCTGCAGCTCCTCGAAGAGCTCCATCAGATCGCGCCCCATCTGCGTGTTCATCGCATTGGACGCCTGGGGGCGATCGAGCGTCACCACCAGGATGTCGGGGCTCGGGTGCCCGAGCCGCAGGGTCTCGTAGTCGTCACGCAAGGGGCTGGTCCTTCGTCTGTGCAAGCCATCGGGCATTGTGCTCGCCGAGCTTCGGCGCGCGCGAGCGCGAGCGCGGTCGCACACCGTCCACCGTGAGGGGAATCCCGCCGAGCCGGAGGTCGTCGCCCTCGGCCGGCGCGAGCATCCCGACCGCCTCGGTCTGCGGATGGCGCGCCACCTGGTCGACGGTGAGCAGCGGGGAATTGGGCACGCCGGCCTCGTCGAGGACCTGTCCCAGCCCCTCCACCGTCAGCCTCGCCACGGCGGCGGCGATCTGCCGGAGCAGCCGCTCGCGGTTGCGAACGCGCGCCGGGTTGGTCGCGAAGTCCGGGTCCGCGGCGAGCCCGTCCAGGCCGAGCGCGCGGCACAGCTTGCGGAACAGATTGTCGTTGCCGGCCGCGATCATCAGCCAGCCGTCGGAGGTCTGGAACGCCTGGTAGGGCACGATCTCGGCGATGCCTGAACCGTGCGGCCGGCGCACCTCGCCGGATGCCTCGTAGCCGGCGAGCGGAACCGTCATCCAGGCGAGCCCGGTCTCGTAGAGCGAGGTCGAGATGTGGGCGCCCTGGCGGGTCGCCTGCCGGCCGAGCAGGCTCGCAAGGAGCCCGATCACGGTCCACATGCCCGACCCCATGTCGATGAGCGAGACGCCGACACGCACGGGCGGACGGTCGCCGCCCTCCCCGGTCACGCTCATGATGCCGGTCGCCGCCTGCGCGAGCGGATCGTAGCCGGGCTTCTGCGACAACGGCCCGCGCGGGCCGAAGGCGCCGATGTCGCACCAGATGAGCTCCGGCTTCTCGGCGCGCAGGGACTGCGGCGTCAGGTCGAACTTCTCGAGAATGCCGGGCCGCAGGTTCTGGATCACGACGTCGGCCTGCCCGACGATCAGGGCCCGCAGGGCGTTCACGTCATCGGCGCGCGTGAAATCGACCGTGATCCCCTCCTTGCCGCGGTTGAGGCACAGGAACGAGGTGGCGACGTCGTTCCAGAACGGCGGCCCCCAGCCGCGCGCGTAGTCGCCACCCGCCGGGTTCTCGACCTTGACCACGCGGGCGCCGAGCTCCGCCAGGATGAGTCCCGCGTAGGGAGCCGCGACGCTGTGCCCCAGCTCGACCACCGTGATCCCGGCGAGTGGACTGTCTTGGCTCATATCTTTCTTCTGTCCTGCCACCGGCGTCAGCCGGATCCTCGGAAGCTCGGCACGCGGCGTGCCCGATCGCCCCTTCGCCGCGGCGGCGCGCCCGTGACCGGCTACGACTTGTCCATCGCGTTGTCGGCCACCAGCACCGCGCCATTGACGAAGCTCGCCGCATCCGAGAGCGCGAACACGATCAGGTTGGCGAGCTCCTCCGGAGTGCCCCAGCGGGTGTTGCGGGAGGCCTGGTTGAGTGACCACTGCTCGCGCGTCTGCTCGGCCTCGTCCTCCTTGAGCTCTCGCTTGGCGAGCTCGCGTTCCCACTTGGCGAAGCGCTCCGGCGTATTGACGAATCCCGGCACCACGCAATTGACGCGGATATTGTGCGGCGCGAACTCGTTGGCGAGAATCTTGGAGAAGCGGATCTCGGCCGACTTCGCCGGGCCCGTGCAGGACGAGAGGAAGGGCGGATTGGTCACCATGATGCCGGTCTCGCCCGCGACGTTCACGACGCGCCCGCCCCCCTGCTTCAGCATCATCGGGATGATCCGCTGGCAGATCCGGAACTGGGCGAAGAAATTGATCGCCATTCCGTATTGCAGCTCCTCGTCGGTCACCTCGAGGAACGGCTTGTAGGTCCCGGTGCCGGCGTTGTTCACCAGGAGATCGACGTGTCCGAGCTTCTTCTCGACCACGGAGGGCAGCTTCTCGATCGCGGCGAGATCGGTCACGTCGAGCGGATGGGTCTCCACCTTCTTGCCGGTCGTCTTCTGGATGTCCTCCGCGGCCTCGGCGAGAGCCGATTCGCGCCGGGCGCAGATCAGGACCCGGACGCCCTCCCGGGCGAGACCACGCGCCGCCTCGAGCCCGATGCCCTTGCTCCCGCCGGTGACGAGCGCGGTTTTTCCGGCCAAGCCCAGTTCCATGCCATCTCTCCTACTGATGCAGCGAAAGGCCGTCGAGCACGTGCCGGATGCCGAGCACGGCATCGGCCTCGACCGATTCGAAGACCGCGTCCGCGATCCGCCGGGCTGACCCGGCCGGCCTCCCGTCAGCCGCCATCCGACGCTCGAACTCGGCGGTTGCCTGGTTGCGATCCTGGAAGATCAGGTGGCGTGGCGATTCGGCTGCCTCGCGCCGCACGCGCGTACCGTCCGCGAGCTCGACCTCGACCGTGGCATCGAGCGCCATCCCGTCGTGCGGCCGGATCTCGGTGACCTCGACCAGCCTCAGAATCTGCGGGTCGGTCCGCTTGGTCAGCGCGACGTCATAGCCGAGCTCGCCATAGGCGAGCATGGCGGCGGCCGCGAAGGCCGAGCTCGCCTGCGTCTGGACGCTGCGTTCGAACGGACCCTTGAATGCCGTCCCCGGATATTCCGTGTAGGGGCGCCACATCGTGACCGTGACGCGCTCGATGCGCGCGACGGCCACGCCGCTTTCGCGCACCAGCTTCGCGGCGGCCACGACCGGCATGTTGTCGCCGAGCGTCGCCCAGGGCTTGGCCATGATCTCGAGCATGATCCCGATGTCGGGCTCCCCTCTCCACTTCGCCGGCGTCTCGCCCAGGCCTGCGAGCGAGCGCAGCAGTCCCTTGGGGCCTTCCAGGCCGTCGGGGGCGCCGAGGACCCCCTGCTGGGCGAGCTGGGCCGCGGCGAGCCCGCCCCGCCCGGCATTGCCGTTCTGCAACCGCCACTCGTCCGAGCCGCAGCGCACCGGCTCGAGCACCCCGCCCGTGATGCTGGTGGCGATCCCGATCGCGTTGGTGGCCGCCGCGGCGTCGAGGCCGAGCCCGACCGACGCGGTGGCGGCGGCGCCGATCGTGCCGAAGGTGGGACTGGCGCGCAGCCCGCGCCCGATCAGGGCGCGCGCCACGATCTCGTCGGCGCCGAGCCACTCGATCGTGGTGTAGCCGGCGACGATCGCGCGCAGCACGTCCGCGAGCGACGCGGCCCGGCTCTCTCCCACGGCGACCGCGACCGGCACGATGAGCGATCCCGGGTGGGACCAGGACTTGTGGTCGGTATCGTCCTGGAAGTGGGCATGGACCGCCACGCCATTGGCGACGACGGCATCGGCGAGCGCGACCCGCGCCCCGTCGACCCACAGGCGCGCGGTGTTCTCCCCGGAGGGCACGCGCGTGGCGACCGTTCGCATCGCCTTGGCGGTGCGCTCCTCGCGCGCCGCGATCGCCAGGCCCAGCGCGTCGAGCAGGCAGATGGCGGCCTTCTCGGCGACCGGACGCGGCAGCGGCGCGCGCGCGCATCGCGCCACAAAGGCGCCCAGGCGATGGGTCGCGTTCACGGTCCCGCTGCCGTCCCCCATCACAGGTACTCCTCGGCCAGCGCGAGCTCGCGGATTTCCGCAATGGTGCCGCTGCGGCGCACCTCGCCGCCGCGCATCACATAGCCGCGGGTGGCGAGCTTGAGCGCCGGACGCGCCATCTGCTCGGTCATGAGGATCGTCGTGCCGCGCTGCTGCATCTGGCGGATCGCCTCGCTGATGCGCGCGATCCAGACCGGGGCGAGGCCGAGGAACGGCTCGTCGAGCAGCAGCAGGGCCGGGAACGAGCTCATCGCGCGGGCGAGCGCGACGATCTGCTGCTCGCCGCCGCTGAGCTGACCGGCCGGCTGCCGCGCGCGCTCGGCCAGCAGCGGGAACAGCTCGCACAGCCACGCGAAGGCCTTGCGCTGTCTTTCGCGCCCGAGGCCGAAGGCCCCGGACAGGACGTTGTCGGCGACCGACATGCTCGGGAAGACGCGCCGTCCCTCCGGGGAATAGCCGATCCCGGCCCGCGCCCGGCGGTCGCAGGCCAGCCGATCGAGCCGGTTGCCGTCGAACTCGATCGTGCCGCCGCAGACCGGCACGAGGCCGATCACCGCATTGATCAGGCTCGACTTGCCGGCGCCGTTGGCGCCCACCAGCAGCACCGTCTCGCCCTTGTTCACCGCGATCGAAACCTGCCGCAGCGCCGTGATGCCGCCGTAGCGCACCTCCAGGTCCTTCACGAGCAGCATCATGCCGGCACCTCGTCGTCGGTGGCGCCGACATAGGCGTCGATCACGTCCTTGCGCGCGAGCACCTCCGCGGGCGCGCCCTCGGCGATGACCCGGCCGGCATCCAGCACCATGATGCGCGGGCACAGGCGGCGGATCAGGTCCATGTCGTGCTCCACGATCAGGACGCTGCAGCCGAGTGTGGCGCGCGCATGCGCGACGAAATCGTCGACGCGCGTGCGCTCGCGCCCCTCGAGACCCGCCGCCGGCTCGTCCAGCAGCAGCACCTTCGGCGAGGTCGCGTAGGCGAGCAGCAGGCCGAGCATCTTCTGCAGGCCGTAGGGCAGCTTGTCGCTCTGGTCGTCGAGCCGCGTCGACAGATCGAACCTCCCGAGCAGGTCCTCGATCCGCTCCCGGACCTCGTCCGATCCGCCGCTGAAGCGGATGGCGCGCGAGATGTTCTCGCTCACGCTCGCGGGGCGGAACGTGTTGGTCTGCTGGAAGCTGCGCACGAGCCCCATGCGGCTGAGCGTGTGGACCGGCTTCGCGGTTACGTCCCGGCCGCCGAGTGATATCTTCCCGCTGGTCGGGGGGAGTCTGCCGCAGATCACGTTGATGAGCGTCGTCTTGCCGGCGCCGTTCGGGCCGATGACGCCCATCACGTCGCCGGGCGCGAGGGTGAAGCTCAGATCCTCGAACACCTTCAGCCCGCCGAACCGCTTGGTGACTTTCTCGACGCGCAACTCGTCGGCATGGCTGCGGGTCGCTCTCGGTGCCTGCGCCGGCGTCATGGCCGCACCCTCGCACCGTCCGCCGCCAGGCCGCTCGCGCGCGCGGCGCCCCATGGCCATGCCGGGCCGTACCGTTCCCAGAGCAGGATCGCGGTCCCGACGATGCCGCCCTTGGCGAGGGTGACGCAGATCATGATCAGGAGCCCGAACAGGCCCTGCGAATACTCGCCCTGAATGCTGAATATGTTGGCGGCCCAGACCAGGAGCGTGCTGCCGATGATCGGGCCGAGGATCGAGGAGCGCCCGCCCACGATCGCGTAGGCGATGTAGTTGACGGACGAGATCGGGCTGAACGAGGTCGGATGAGCCGTCAACAGCATGTTGACGAGAAGGAAGCCCGCCATGCCCGAGAGGCCCGCGGCGACCACGAACCCGATCACCTTGTAGCGCCACACCACGAGGCCGAGGCTCTGGGCGAGCACTTCGTTCTCCTCGATGCTCGCAAAGTGCTGCCGGTAGTAGCGGGTCAGGGCGGCCGTGATGATCGCGGCCAGGACCGTGATCCCGGCCGCGAATGCGAGCACCTGCCGGTTGTCGGCGATGCTGAGCCCGAAGAGATCGATGGGCGGCATGCCGACGAGGCCGTTGGACCCGCCGGTCAATCCCGGCGTCTCGAAGATCACGAGCAGCAGGATCTCGGTGAGCACGAAGGTGACCAGGACGAAGTAGACGCCGCGCAGGCGCAGGATGAGGGCGCCGAGCGGCAGCGCCACCAGCGCCGGCACCGCGAAGCTCAGGACCGTGAGGGCCACGGCATCGGTCACGCCGCCGCGCAGACCGGCGAGCGCGACCGCGTAGCCGCCGAGGCCCATGAACGCCGGCACCGCGAAGGTGAGAAGGTCCATGCGCAGCATGATGTAGACGCTGAACGTCGCCGTGATCGCGATCAACGTCTGGTTCGCCACGGAATGGGTGAACGGACTATCGCTCGCGACCGGAATGACGAAGGCGAGCGCCAGGACGACGACGCTCAGGATCTCCCCGAGCCCCACCACGTTCGAGATCGAGCGCGCCCGTCGCCACATCGGTCAGGCTCCGCGCACTTCGCGGCCGAACAAACCGGACGGCCGGACCACCAGGATGACGAGAACGAGAGTGAACAGCGTCAGTGCGCCTTTCGAACCGCCCAGGTAGACGCTCGAGAACGCCTCGACCATGCCGACGATGAACGCCGCTGCCGTGGCTCCGCCGATGCTGCCGAGACCGCCGAGGATGACGGTGATGAACGAGATGGCGAGAACCGAATCGCCGATATGCGGCGCGAGCGACAGAATCGGCGTGACCAGGGCGCCGGTGAGGCCGGCGAGGCCGGTGGCGAGGCCGAACGCCGCGGGAAACAGAATCCCGGGCCGCAGGCCCTGGGCCATCGCGACCGGCCGGTCGTCCGCGAGCGCGCGCAGGGCGCGCCCGAAATCCGTGAAGTACATCAGCAGGTAGACGCCGACGATGGTGAGCAGGCAGACCGAGAGCACGACGAAATTCTCGAGCGGGATGTAGATGCCGCCCGAACGCAGCGTGCCGCTGATCGGGAAGCGGAACTCGGGGGACTCGGGGCCGAAGACCACCAGGATTCCGGTGGCCATCACGAGATAGAAGCCGAGCGTGAGCATCAGCGTCGCGAGATGATTGTCGATCAGGTGCTCGAGCAGGAAGTACTCGAAGACATAGCCGAGGCCGGCGGTGGCCAGGGCCGCGACCATCACGGCGATCGGATACGGCACCCCGAGATGCTGCACGCACGCATAGGCGACGTATCCGCCCAGCACGTAGAAGCCGCCATGGGCGAAGTTGACGACGCCGAGAATGCCGAAGATCAGCGTGAAGCCGAGCGCGAGAAGCGCATACTGCGCGCCCAGGCTCACGCCGATCAACGCGGTGTTGACGAATCCTTCCATGACACGCCGTCACTCCGCTCCGGCGAGCGGCCGCGGCCGCTCGCCCTGCCGACATGAGATGCTGCGAAGCCTCGAGGCGCGGCTATTTGCCCGTTGCCGCCTCGTGGCGCAGCACGGGCTGCATCTTGCCGTCGAGAATGAGGCCGATGCCGAACGGGAACGAGAGCTCCTGGTTGATGCCGAAGAACTCCTTCCCGATCCACAGCCCCTTGCCCATGTTCTCGTCCTCGACCGGCAGCGAGCGCAGCGCATCGGCGATCTTCTTGACGTCGTCGACGGTTCCGGCCTTGGTCACGGCCTTGGTCACCATGCGCGTCGCGCTGACCCACTGGAAGAACAGGTTGTTCTCGGGCGGATTGGCGTTCATCAGCTTCTTGTAGCTCTCCGCGATGGCGCGGACCTTGTCGTCGATATAGACGGGCTCGTACCAGTAGAAGTTCTTCAGCACCTCGTAGCCGCCGGCGACGCGCGCGATCTCCTCGGTGCCGGGACCGCCGAGACGGCCGATCGGGCCTGCGAAGCCGGCCTGGCGCAGCTGCTTGATGATGATGCCGGCATCGCCCGGCGGCGAGGAGGCCGTATCGACGGCGTCCGGCTTGGCATTGAGCGCCCGGGTGATGATCGGCGCGAAATTCGTGGTGCCGCGCTGGTAGTACTCCTCGATCGCCTCGATGCCGTGCTTCTTGTAGGCCGCGGCGTCGACGCTCGCGATGTCGGTCCCGCCCTGGTCGTTCGGCGCGATCAGGACGACCTTCTTCATGTTGAACTTCGCCTTGGCGACCTCGACGATCGGAGCGGCCCAGCCGCTCGGCCCGGGTCCCTGGTGGAACACCAGCGGCCACTGCGGACCGATCGCGTCCTTGGCGTACCCGTTGCCCATCACGAGAAGATTGTTGCGGTTTGCGATCGGCTTCAGTCCGGTCATCTCCGGCGAGCCGATCGGCCCGATGATCAGCTTGATGCCCTGGCTGACCATGTTGTTCGCGGCCGCCGCCGCGCCCTCGGCCGTGTACTTGCTGTCGATCGAGACCGTCGAGACCTTGCACTTCTGGCTGCCGACCGGAAGGCCGCCCGCCGCATTGGCTTCGGCGGCGACCAGCTCGGCAGCGCCGCGCAAGGCGAGGCCCCACTGGGCGGCCGGGCCCGACATGACGCCGATCACCCCGAGCTTGAGCTCGCATTGGGCAGCGGCGGAACCGACCGTGAGCCCGATTGCGAGCGCGGTCGCGGCCATTGTGGTGGCCCCATGGAAACGATTTCCCATCACTTGCGTCCTCCAGCGTCTAGCGCGAATGCAGTTTTCAGTGCCTGCAACTTCCCGAACGCAGCACCACCCAGCCTTCGGCCCTAGCCAGCCGAGAGCAGAGATAGCCGCGCGCTTTGGGGGCGATTGCCAATGGAGCAGACTGAACCGACCGACAGGTTGCGTTCAGTTCAGCATTTCCTCCCTGGTCGTTCTTGACGATTGCCAGTCAGCCTACAATGGCCTAACAGACACTGTCAATGAAACGTTTCACCAACGCGAGGCCCTCTTCTTGAAATCCGTTCCCTGGGGCTCCGACCTGTGGGCCGTGGCCAATCGCCATGCGGATCGCGTCGCGGTGCGCGACCTCGCGGGCGAGATCCGCTACGCCGAATTGTTCCGCAAGGCAGCCGCGCTGGCACAAGCCCTGCGGCAGTCGGGGGTCGCGACGGGCGAGCCGGTGGCGACGTTCTTTCGCAACGGCATTGCGGCAGTCTATGCGCATTACGGCGTCATGCTCTCGGGTGCCGCGGACGTTCCGATCAATCCGGCCCTGAGCGGGGCGGACGTCCGGACCTGTCTCGAGATCGCCAAGGCACGGCGCGTGGTGACCTCTCGCCACCTCGCGCCGCTCTTCGCGCGCGAAGGGATCGAGGTGGTCTGCGCGGAGGATGTCGGCGAAGCCGACTTTGCGCGCGACGACTTCCCGCCCCTGCCGGCCGACGCCCTCGCGCGGGTCGTTTTCACCTCGGGCACCACGGGCCTGCCCAAGGGCGCGGCCCATGACCAGGAGGCGCGCTGGATCGCCAACATCCTGCTGCGTGCCAGCCTGCCGCACGCGCCGCGGCCGGCGAGCCGCGTCCTCCTGATGACGCCGTTCGCGCACGGCTCGTCGCTGATGACCATGGCATATCACGGCGGCGGCGCAACCGTGACACTGCACGACGGCGTCGACGCGCAGATCGTCCTGCCGCTGATCGCCCGCGGCGAGGTCGACGAGATCTTCGCGCCCCCCACGGTGCTGTCGAAGCTCGTCGATGCCGCCGGCGAGAAATCCTATCCCGGCCTGAAGACGATCTTCTGCGGCACGGCGGTGCTCCCCCCGACGCTCTATCAACGCGCGCGGCGGGTGTTCGGCGCGGTGGTGCGCGTGACCTACGGCAAGAGCGAGGTGTTCAACCCGATTACGGTGCTCGAGGCGCACGAGACGGACGCCTGGTACACCGAGAACGAGATGGACGCCGACGCCTGCGTGGGCTGGACCGCGCCCGGCGTGGAGATCATGGTGCGAACCGAGGACGGCAGGACTGCCGCGCCCGGCGAGCCGGGCGAGGTCCTGATCCGCGCGCGGCACCTGATGCGCGGCTACCTGCGGACCGACGGATTCGAGCCGCTTCCCGCCGACGGATTCCACGATACCGGCGATCTCGGCTATTTCGATCGGCACGGACGGCTGCATCTCACGGGTCGCATCGCCGAGATGATCAAGACCGGCGGCTACAAGGTCAGCCCCGAGGAGGTGGAGCGCGCGCTGGCGCCCGCCGTCGCGCCGAGCACGATCGCGGCGCTGGGGATTCCCTCGGAGTACTGGGGACAGATCATCATCGTGGCCGTCGAGAGGCCGCGCCCGGGCTGGCTGGAGCGCATCGAGCAGGCGGCGCGCGCGCTCACCGGCTACAAGCGACCGCGCGCCTTCATCGCGCTCGACGACCTGCCGCGCAACGGCATCGGCAAGATCCGGCGCGCCTCCATCCGCGACTACGTGAACGAGAACTACCGTCTCGCCGACGGACCCCACCCGCGACTGGAGCCGCGAGCGCACCCCGTCGCCGGGCCATGATCCGTACCGACGACACCCGACAGCCCACGCAACCGACCGGTCCAACGATGCATTTCGACTTTGCGACGCTCTCGCCCCTCGACCGCTACAAGCTTCTCTCCTCGACCATCACCCCGCGGCCGATCGCCTGGGTGTCGACGCTCGGCGAGCACGGACGGCCGAACGCGGCGCCGTTCTCGTTCTTCAACGTGTTCGGGGAGGATCCGCCCGTCCTCGGCTTCAGCGTGAACGATCGCTCGCCGGGCGACCGCAAGGACACCGGACGCAATGTCCGGCGCAACGGCGAGTTCGTCGTGAACCTCGTGCCGCTCCAGGCCCTCGACCAGATGAACATCACGGCCGCCGAGTTCGCGCCCGAAGTGGACGAGCTTCACCAGGCCGGGCTGACCCCTGCCCCGTCTCTGGCGATCGAGACTCCGCGCATCGCCGAGAGCCCGGTCTCTTTCGAGTGCCGCCTGGTGCAGATCGTGGAGCTCGGCCCCGCGCGTTCGCTGATCATCGGCGAAATCCTCCTGATGCACGTCCGCGACGACGCGGTGCTGGATGCCGAGAAGCGCTACATCGACAACGCCAGGCTCGCGCTCGTCGGTCGCATGCACGGAAACCGCTACATCGACGCCTCCACGAGCTTCGAGCTGCCGCGCGTGGACGCCGAGGTCTGGAAGCTGCGGGCCTGACGGTTGCGGTCGGCGACCGCTGCGCGCGGTGCCGCGCCCGTGGCCGGCCGCCGCGGCCCGTGATATGCGGCACGGCCGCCATTCCCGTCGTCCGACGGCGCATTCCCCGCAGCCGGCCCGGCTTCACTCGTGAAAGGTGGTCTCCTCGACGTCCGCCGGCAGCGGCGTCGCGATCACGAGAAAGACCAGGTCTTGATCCCCCGACTTGGCGAAGCCGTGCTTCTTGCCGCGCGGCAGCGCCAGGATGTCGCCGGGGCCGATGGTGCGCGACACCACCTTGCCGGTCTCGTCCTCCAGCCGCGCGATGCCGCTCCCGCGCGCGACGTAGAGGACGTGATCCTGCGCGACATGATGGTGAAGCCGGTTCCTGCTCATGACGAGGACGCCGACCTCGGCGCCGCCGGCCCGGATCGTCTCGACGATGGCCGCCGTATCGCCGCCCGGCCGCAGGGGGTTGCCGGCGACGATCGTGTCCAGCTGCTTCACCGAGATCCGATCTTCGGCGTCCGCCGTCGCGATCGGATGGCAGGAGAGGAACGTCGCCGCGACGGCTACGATCGTCAGGATCCTCGGGCTCATGCGAACGGGTCCCTCGTTGCGTGCGAGCCGACCGGCGTCACGACGCCCGCGCGGCACGCGCCATGACGATGGTCGTGCACGCGCTTTCCAGCTTCGGCAGCTCCCGGCTCGATGCCATGCGCACGCGCAGGGTGCGGTCTTCGCCGCGGGCGACCGGACAATAGGGGTCGGGGCTGTCGATCGCCTCGAGGAGACGCCGCCGTCCGGCGCACCCGCCTGCGCAGATCGCGACATGCGCGCAGCCCGTACAGGCCGCCGGGACCGAGCGCGCCGCGGCGAACGCATCGGTGCCGACGATATCCGGGCCGAGCTCGAGCAGGACGTCGAGCGGTGCGCCGCCTCCCGGCCAGTACACGCAGGGTTGGACGGTCGCGCGCGGCGTGACCCGCACGGTTGCGGCACCGCAACCGCCGCGGCGCGGCGGCAAGCCGGCCATCGCCCGCACCAGCGGCTCGCCGATGGCGATCACGTCCGTGCGCGCGAACAGCTCTTCGAACCCGGCCCAGTACTCTTCATAGGTCAACGCAAAGACATCGGAGCGGACGGATTGATAGACGTTGATCCGCAGCGGCGCGTCGTAGGCACCGACGATCTCCGCGATGTCCGCGAGGCGATCGAAATTGGACCGCATCATGACCGAGATGAAGGTGACCGGAACGCCGAGCCGGCGACAGCGCGCCGCCTGCTCGTGGAGGAGGCGCCAGTTCCCCGGGCCGCGCTGGTCGTCCTGCTCCTTCTCGGTCGGATGATCGAGCGAGAACTCGACATCCTTGAACGCGGCAAGATGCGCATCGTCGAGAGTCTCGATCGAGTGACCGTTCGACGTGATGGTGAGCTTGATCGGCTGGCGACGCAGGAAGTCGACGATGGCGGTGAAATCCGGATGCATCCCGTTCTCGCCGGTCCCGAGATTGACGGAGCGCACCGGCAGGCCTTCCATGACGGCCTGGACCTGATCGAGCGACAGGCGGTCCGTGCGTGTCGGATCGCGATAGCAGAACGCGCACGAGAGATTGCACTCGTTGGTGAGGCCGAGACCGAGCGCGAAGCTGCGCGCGCCGGTGGCGGCGGTCTCGCTCGATTGTGAAGTCGCGACGGTCATGCTCTCCGAATTCTCCGTGCTAGGGTGAGACTGGAACAGACGGATCGCTCGCCACCGTATGCCATGAAACTAGGCGCCGAGCTTCAGCCCGACCAGCAGCCTGCCCGCTGGGACGATCACGTTGCCGTGTACGAGGCGGTGTTCGAGCCGTTGACGAACGCGTTCGCTCGCCGAACGCTCGACCGGCTCGCGCTGAAGCCCGGCGATCGCCTGATCGACGTCGGCGCCGGCGCGGGCGGTGCCGCGCTGATCGCCGCGCGCCACGGCGCCGATGTGCTCGCCGTCGATGCGTCGCGCCACATGGTGAGCCGCATCGGCGAGCGCGCACGGAGCCTGCCGCCCGGCGCAGGCAGCGTCCGTGCCGAGTCGATGGACGGCATGGCGCTCGCGTTGCCCGATGCGGGCTTCGACGCGGCGCTTTCCGTCTTCGGCGTGATCCTGTTCCCCGACACGGTCCGGGGAATGCGCGAGATCGCGCGCATGCTGAAGCCGGGTGGCCGTGCCGGCATCGTCACCTGGACCGAGATCGAGCGCTACGAGCTCGCGACGCGCCTGATGGCGGCGGTTGCGGCCGTGCGCGGGCCGCAGCCGCCGCCGGCCGCCCTGCCCGCGCAATTGCGCTATCGCGACGAAGCCGTATTCCGTGACCTGTTCGACCAGGCGGGCCTTCGTCTCGACGCCGTCCTGCGGCTCGAGGAAGGCTGGCGGTTGCCCGGGGCGCGCTGGATCGCCGATCGCGTCGGCTTCGCGCCCGGCATGGCGGCCATGGTCGACGGGCTTGGCCCGCATCGCGCCGCCGTGCTGGACGCGTTCGTTGCCGCGCTCGAGCGCGAGCGCGGACCGGGCGAGATCGCCCTGACGGCCGTGGCCCACGCCGGCATCGCGATCAGGCCGTAAATCACGAATTGTTGAAGGCGTAACAGACCGCCCCTGCGCGGCGAACTATCACCACTGGTCCGGGGTTCTCGCCGTTCCGCCCGGCGGCGGACGGGAGGAATTGGGCGGCGCTTGCAGGAGGGGGTCGATGAAGCGAACACTGACCGCATTGGCCGTCATCGTCGCGCTTTCGTCCGGCGCTGCCGTCGCCCAGAGCCGACCCGCCTTCGTCTTCACGGCGATACCCGACCAGGACGAGACCCGCCTCGTCGAGCGCTTCACGCGGGTCGCCGACTATCTGGAAAAGAAGCTGGGCCTTCCGGTGCGCTATCTTCCGGTGAAGAGCTATCCGGCTGCCGTCACCGCGTTCACCAACAACCAGGTCCAGCTTGCGTGGTTCGGCGGATTCACCGGCGTCCAGGCACGCCGGCGCGTTCCCGGGTCCGAGGCGATCGCCCAGGGCGCGGAGGATATCGCGTTCAAGAGCTACGTCATCGCCAACGCCAGGACCGGCCTGAAGCCGTCCAAGGAATTTCCGAGCGGAATCGCCGGCAAGTCGTTCACGTTCGGATCGCGGGCGTCCACTTCGGGTCGCCTGATGCCCGAATATTTCATCCGCAAGGCCTTTGCCGGCCGCGGCCCAGAGGAAATCTTCTCGCGCGTGGGCTTCTCGGGCGACCACAGCCGCACGATCCAGCTCGTGCAGTCCGGCGCCTACGAGGTGGGCGTGCTCGATTTCACGGTGTGGGACCTCGAGCAGAAGGCAGGAAGGATCGACGCGTCCCAGGTGACCGTCATCTGGGAGAGCCCGACCTACCCGGACTACCAATGGACCGTTCGCGGCGACCTCGACGCGGTGTACGGCGCCGGCTTCAAGGAGAAGCTGCGCACCGCGCTGCTCGCGATCGAAGAGCCCGAGATCCTGGCGCAGTTCGGGCGCTCCAAGTTCGTCCCTGCGAAGAACTCCGATTATGCGCCGATCGAGGACGTGGCCCGGGTTACCAACCTTCTGAATTGAGGTCGCGCCCCGTGACCGCGTTGGTCGAGCTGAGCAAGGCGTCGGCCGGCTATGCCGGCCACCCGGTGCTGCACGACATCGACCTGACCATCCGTGCGGGCGAGCGCGTAGCCGTGATGGGGCGGTCCGGAGCCGGCAAGACCACGCTGCTCAATTTGTTCTATCAACGGCTCGCCGATCGCGTGGCGCTGATCCCACAGGCGGCGGCGCTGGTGCAGACGCTCTCGGTCTTCCACAACGTCTATATGGGGCGCCTCGACCGCCACACGGCCTGGCACAATCTTCGCAACCTCGCGTGGCCCGCCCGCCGCGACGTGGCGGAGGTCGAACGCATCCTGGAGCTCGTCGGTCTTTCCGACAAGCTGTTCGCCAAGGCGGGAGCCTTGTCGGGCGGGCAGCAGCAACGCGCCTCGGTCGCGCGCGCGCTGTACAACGGCCGGCCGGTCATCGTCGGGGACGAGCCGGTGTCGGCGCTGGACCGGCTGCAAGCGACCGAGATCCTGCGCAGGCTGTGCGAGCGGGCCGAAACGACGATTCTCGCCCTCCACGACATTCCCCTTGCGCTTGCCTTCACCCACCGCGTGATCGTCATCGAGGACGGTCGCATCGCTCTGGATGCACCGACGTCCGGACTGACGGCCGCGGAGCTCATGCCTTACTACGGCGGATGAGACCGACATGAGCGTCCGCGGTCTCGCAGGGCCGAAACTCGGTTATGGATCGGCGAGCAGCATGTTTCTGCTGCTCGCGGCGCTCGCGATCCCGGTCGCCGATCTCAGCGTGGCGGCGCTCGATCCCTGGGCGGAGCTGCACCGGCTGGCCGCCGGCCTGGCGCAGCCCGATCTCGTGTCCATCGAGGCCATGAGCGTGGTATGGACCGTGGCCTTCGCGGTCCTCGGCGTCTCGATCGGAGCTTCCGCCGGGTTTCTGCTCGCATTGCTGTTCGCGCGGATGCGGGCGATTCGCCTGCTCTGCGCGTTCCTGCGCTCGGTGCACGAGCTGTTCTGGGCGCTGCTGCTGATCCAGGTCACAGGGCTCTCCCCGACGACCGGCATTCTCGCGGTCGCGATTCCCTATGCCGGCATCTTCGCCAAGGTGTTCGCGGAAATGATCGAGGAGGCCGATCTCCCGGCGGAACGCGCGCTGCCGGCGGGCGCGTCGACCGTGGCGCGCTTTGCCTATGTGCGCATCCCGGAGCTCGCGCCGCAGTTCTGGACTTATACGCTCTACCGGCTCGAATGCGGCATGCGCTCGACGCTGGTGCTCGGCTTCGTCGGCCTGCCGACCATCGGCTTCCATCTCGACGGGTATTTCAAGCAAGGACATTACGCGCAGGCGGCCGCGCTGCTGTTCGCATTCTACGCGTTGGTCGGCACGCGCCGGCTGTGGGCGCGCCCCGTGACGGTCCCGGTCCTGATCCTCGCGAGCCTGCTGCTGCTGCCGGACACCGTCGGGTCGGTGTCGGCGCTGTCGAACCTCGGACGCTTCCTGACGCTCGAGATCGTGCCGTCGCCGTTGCGCGGCGCCGAGCTGCTGTCGCTCGCGACCTGGGGCGAGCTGCTCGCCTGGCTCCGGCCGATCGTCACCGAGCAGGTCGCACCGGGACTCGTCCAGACGCTCGTGCTCTCGCAGATCGCGCTCGTCGCCATGGCGACGATCGGGCTGCTTCTTTTCCCGTTCATTTGCGATCGCTTCGTGGGGAGGATCGGCAAGCCGCTCGGTCGTGTGGCGCTCGTCCTGGTCCGCTCGACGCCCGAATTCATGCTGGTCTATGTCCTGTTGCAGCTGCTGGGGCCGTCGATGCTTCCGGCGGTCATCGCGCTGTCCGTGCACAACGGCGGCATCGTCGCCTACCTGATGGGCCGGCACGCCGATGCGCTCCCCTATCGGCCGGACGCGCCCAGGGGCCTCGATCTCTACGCCTACGAGACGGTGCCGCGCCTCTATGGCCAGTTCCTGGCTTACGTCCTCTACCGCTGGGAGATCATCGTCCGCGAGAGCGCGATCTTCGGCATCCTGGGCATCGCCACCCTCGGCTACTACGTCGATGCGGC
>PQAH01000006.1 GCA_003105195.1 Bradyrhizobiaceae bacterium | reverse complement strand
GCGAGCGCGTAGGCGGCCGGCACCAGGGAGGCGGCGACGAAGCCGAACAGCACGAGGGCGCTCGCGACCAGCGGCCAGCGCGCACGGGCGACCCGGCCTGTCAGGCCGCGCCTGCGTTCGGGCGAAGGGGAGGATTTCTCGGTCGCCATGGCTCACCACGCCGCCGGATGCGCGCCCCGCAACGGGGCGCCCCGCTCCGGACCTCCGGCCGCGTGATCCTATCCGAAACCGTGCGGATTCGGGCCACGACCGCAGCAGCCGCGCCGCCTCAGGCCGCGTCGGCCTTGCCGGCGGCCCCGGGTTTCGCGGCCGAATCCTCGGGCGCGGCGGCCGCACGCCGGGCGACGCCGATCCACGTCTCGCGGGTCGCCAGGATCCCCAGCGCCAGCGCGAAAGGGATCACGTAATAGAGCAGGCGGAAGATCAGGAGCCCGGCGACCAGCTCCTCCTTCTCGAACTCGATCAGCGCCACCAGCATGGCGGCGTCGAACACGCCGAGTCCGCCCGGCGAGTGGCTGGCGAAGCCGAGCAGGGTCGCCGAGACGAAGATCACGGCGAGCTTGACGAAGCCGATATGCGGAACGTCCGGCACCAGCATGTACATCGCGAGCGCGCAGAAGGCGAGATCGATGATGCCGATCACGATCTGCAGCAAGGTCAGCGGTCCGCCCGGCAGCGTGACCTGCCAGTTGCTGTGGCCGATGACGCGCGGCTTCGCCCACACCCAGGCGACGTAGCCGACCAGCACCGTGAGCGCGACCAGCGCCAGGCCGCGATTGATCGATGGCGGCAGCAGGTTGATGGCGGAGGCCGCCTCCGGCTGCCAGGCCATGCCGAGCCCGAGCACCGTGACGTTGCCGAGCCAGAAGGTCAGCCCCGCCACGAAGCAGATCTTGGCGACGTCGACGGCCGTCAGCTCCCAGGCCGAGTAGATGCGATAGCGCACCGCCCCGCCCGTGAAGACCGTAGCGCCGACATTGTGGCCGACCGAGTAGCTCGTGAACCCCGCGAGCGCGGCGATGCGGTAGGGGACGTGGTGGCGGCCGATCGTGTGGAGCGCGAAATAGTCGTAGAAGGTCAGGGTGAAATAGCCGGCCGCGACGAACAGTCCAGCGAGGACGATGTGGCCGCTCGGCACGCGCTGGAGCGCGAGCCAGACCCTGGCGACGTCGATGTTGTGCAGGATCCGGTAGAGCACCACCGCGGCGATCGCGATGATCACCAGGCTGAGGACGAGGCCGACCCGGTTCCATCCGACCCGCTGGTCGAAGAAACGATAGATCGCACGCAGCGCCTCGAGCATCGCGATTCCTTGGGCGACGGCCTCGGGTCCGTCGGTTGAGCCTTCCGCGACGGCATGCGCGGCGCCGGCGGGACGATCCCCCTAGCAGAACTTCGGTGGGCGTGCGAGTGCGACATCCGGAGGAGCCGCGCGCCACCCGGCAAGCGCGGCGCGCGGATCAGGCCTCCCGCTCCCGGAGCAGGTGATAGAGGAGGATACAGCCGAAGGTGGCAGTGCCGATGCCGCCCAGCGTGAAGCCGCCGATGCGGATCGCCAGGTCGCCGGCACCGACCACCAGCGCCGTGCCGACCACGATGAGATTGCGGGCGTTGGAGAAGTCGACCTTGTTCTCCACCCAGATGCGGCCGGCGGTCGCCGCGATCAGCCCGAACACGACGACCGAGAGACCGCCGATCACGGGCCCCGGAATCGTCAGGATCAGCGCGCCGAACTTGGGCGAGAAGCCGAGCAGGATCGCGAACAGCGCGGCGACCAGGAAGATCAGCGTCGAGTAGATCCTGGTCACCGCCATGACGCCCATGTTCTCCGCATAGGTGGTCACGCCGGTTCCCCCGCCGGCGCCCGCCACGATGGTGGCGATGCCGTCGCCGATGAAGGCGCGGCCGAGCCAGGGGTCGAGGTTGCGGCCCGTCATGACGCCGATCGCCTTCACGTGCCCGAGATTCTCGGCCACCAGGACGACCGCCACGGGCGCGATCAGCGCCATGGCGGAGAACTCGAAGACCGGCGCCGTGAAACGCGGCAGGCCGAACCAGGCGGCGCCCGCGATTCCGGTGAAGTCGATCGGCTTGCCGAGCCCCATGAGGTTCGCGAGCACCAGATAGACCAGGTAGGCGATCGCGCCGCCGACCAGGAT
Organism: Bradyrhizobiaceae bacterium; assembly: GCA_003105195.1. Classification (GTDB taxonomy): domain Bacteria; phylum Pseudomonadota; class Alphaproteobacteria; order Rhizobiales; family Xanthobacteraceae; genus FEB-22. Next base: position 16,210 of record PQAH01000006.1, on the reverse strand, counting down.
CGGGATGCGCCGCCAGAGTCCGGGCGGGAACACGGCCGCCATGCCGACCGCGACGATCGTGACGATGCCGATCGCGGTGTCGAAGGAGCTCGCCGAGATGCCCTTGACGGCGATCGGCGCGAGATTGAGGCCGATGACCGCGACGACCGCGCCGGTGACGACCGGCGGCATCAGCCGCTCGACCCAGCCGTGGCCCGCGACATGCACCGCGAGGCCGATCGCCGTGTAGAGCACGCCGGCCGCGATGATGCCGCCGAGGGCGACGCCGATGTTCGGGTTCGGCCCCTGCCCCGCATAGGCGGTGGCCGCGATCACGACCGCGATGAAGGAGAAGCTCGAGCCGAGATAGCTCGGGATGCGGCCCCGCACGGCGACGAAGAAGATCAGCGTGCCGATGCCCGAGAACAGGATCGCGACATTGGGATCGAAGCCCATGAGGATGGGCGCGAGCGCGGTCGCCCCGAACATCGCGACCACGTGCTGCAGGCCGACGACGACGGTCTGGCCGGCGGGCAGGCGCTCCTCGGGCATGATGACGCCCTCGGTCTTGAGCCGCCAACGAAGGAACCCGTCCTGTCCCGTCGCGCCCTCGTCCGCCATGGCACCCTCCCCCCGGCGGCGGCCCGCCGCCGGGCGCGAGCTTGGGTGCGCGCGATGCGCCGGGTCAAGCCGGATGGAACCGCCGTCCCCAGCTGCCGCGGCCCGCGGCGACCGTGCTAACCTGGATGGGAAGAAGCGGAGGATCCGCGTGACGGACATCGCGATCATCGGCGGCGGCATCACGGGCCTGTCGCTGGCGCTCAACCTGCACCGGCGGGGCATCGCCTGCCGGGTCTACGAGCGCGCGAGCGAGGTGAAGGAGCTCGGCGTCGGTATCACGCTGCTGCCGCACGCCATGCGCGAGTTCGCGGCGCTCGGCGTTTCCGAGCAATTGCTCGCGGCCGGCATCGAGAACGCCGAGAGCTGCTTCTTCAACCGCTTCGGGCAGCTGATCTACAAGGAGCCGCGCGGCAAGCTCGCCGGCTATCCGCACCCGGAAGTCGGCATCCACCGCGGCAGGCTGCACCTGATCCTCCATGGCGCGGCCTGCGCGGCGCTCGGTCCCGATCGCATCCGCACCGACCGCACCTGCGTGGACCTCGCGCAGGACGCCGAGGGCGTGACCATCGCATTCACCGAGACCAGCACGGGCCGCAGCGCGGAGCCGGTGCGGGCGCGCGCCGCGATCGCCTGCGACGGCATCAACTCGGTGGTGCGCAAGCGCTTCCACCCCGACGACGACGTCGCCTTCGCGGGCATCAACACCTGGCGCGGCGTGACGCGGATGAAGCCGATCCTGACCGGGCGCAGCTATATGCGCATCGGCTCGATCCTCACGGGCAAGATCGTGGTCTATCCGATCGTCGACGACGTGGACGGCGCGGGGACGCAGCTGGTCAACTGGATGGCCGAGATCAAGCAGGACGCGCTGGCGAAGAAGAACGACTGGAACCGGCCGGGAGATCCCGCCGACTTCCTGCCGATCTACGAGAGCTGGCGCTTCGACTGGCTCGACGTCCCGGCGATGATCCGCAAGGCGGACTTCGTGCTCGAGTACCCGATGGTCGACAAGGATCCGATCGGGCAATGGAGCTTCGGCCGGGTGACGCTCGCGGGCGACGCGGCGCATCCGATGTATCCGCGCGGCTCGAACGGCGCCGCGCAAGGCGCGATCGACGCGCGCACGCTCGCCGACTGCCTCGCCGCCGGGCCCGACGTGCCGGCGGCGCTCAAGGCCTACGAGGAGGCGCGGCGCGAGGCCACCGCGCGGATCGTGCGCACCAACCGCGAGCACCCGCCGGACTTCATCAACATCAAGGTCGAGGAGCTCACCGGCGACCGGCCGTTCGACGATCTCGACGCCTACATCACCCAGGACGAGCTGCGCGCGCTCTCCGAGAGCTACAAGCGGATCGCCGGGTTCTCGCTCGCGAGCCCGGGCACGTAGGGACGTCGGGCGGGTCAGCGGCGAAGCCGTGCAACCCGCCGGCGGACTCGTCGCCAAGAGTGATCGGCGCGTCAGGCGTCCTGACGGACGCTGACCCGCGCTACATCCCGCCTTCTCAATAGCAGGCGACGCGGCGCAGGCGGCCCGAGCGCGTGCGCACGTAGCAGGGCTCCGCGGGCGCGGTCGCGGCGCCGAGGATTCCGCCCGCCGCGGCGCCGATCACGCCGCCCGCCACGGCGCCACCGACCGAACGGCTCGCGATGCCGCCGATCGCTGCGCCGGTGGCCCCGCCGACGACGGCGCCTCCGAGCACGCGGTCCTGGCGTGCGGTCTGCGTGCAGCCGGTTACCGCGACGGCCGTCACGGCCACGAGAAGAATTTTCCGCATGATGGTCTCCCCTGGATACGGCCGCACGGAGGATCCGCGGGACGGCCCGGCAGGCTCTCCGCGGGCGCGGCTGGCGGGCACCGGGACAACGAAACCTCACGGATCGTGTTCCAGCGAGACAAGATGTGCGCGCGCTTCTCGTCGCAGGTCACGCATCGAGAGCAGTTCCCCCGGGGAACTTTCCGAGCCGCCGGTCGTTCTTCGCTCGAAGCGGCCGACGCCGCACGAGAACGAGAGGTGACCATGCTCGGTTGGGCTCTGACATTCCTGGTGGTCGCGCTGATTGCGGCGGTGCTCGGCTTCGGCGGGGTTGCCGGCGTCGCGATCGAGATCGCCAAGATCATCTTCTTCGTCGCGATCGCGCTGTTCCTGATCTCGGCGATCATCGGCCTGGTGCGGCGCCGTTCCCCCGGCGTCTGAGGCGATCTCCCACACGCAACGAGCGAGCTCGTCCGGTCGTCATCGATCGGGCGAGCTTCGCCTTTTGCACGCATGCAACGGCTCGCGGACGCGCACCGGCGCGCTCATGGCAAGCACGATCCCGCCCCCTGGGAGCGGGAGCGGGACCCTCACGGGTCGATCGACGGGATCAGCGACGGCCGCCGGCGCTCAGGATCGCGCGCGTCGTGCGATCGGGGCCGAAATCATCGGCGCCTTCGATGGCCAGCAGCTCGGCGAGGCGCGTGCGGGCGCGGTTGACCCGGCTCTTGATGGTGCCGACGGCGCATTCGCAGATGGCCGCAGCCTCTTCGTAGGAGAAGCCGGACGCGCCCACCAGGATCAGCGCCTCGCGCTGGTCCGGCGGCAGCTTGGCGAGCGCGGCCTTGAACTCCGAGAACTCCACGCGGCCGTTCTGCTCCGGCTGGGACTTGAGGCTTTCGGCATAGCTGCCGTCATTGTCCTCGACCTCGCGTCGACGCTTGCGGTACTCGGATCGGAAGAAGTTCCGCAGGATCGTGAACAGCCAGGCCGACATGTTGGTGCCGGGCTGGAAGGAATCGATGTTGGCGAGCGCGCGCAGCAGCGTCTCCTGGACCAGGTCGTCGGCGCGGTCCACGTTGCCGCACAGTGAAATCGCGAAGGCGCGCAGGCTCGGCACCGCCGCGAGGATCTCGTCGCGCGTGTCGGGTGTGAGCGTCATTCGGACGACCCCTTCTCGTCGCGGTTGTCGTCATGGCGCTTGTCCTGGCCCTCGCCCTTGTCGAGCTGTTTCAGCAGGTCGGTAAACCGGTCCGGGACGCCCTGCTTGACGACGTCGTCGTACATGGCACGGAGCTGCTGACCGATCTTGGTCTGGACCTCCCGTCCGAGACGCCCTCCGCTCTTGCGTGGCATTACGTCGGTTTGCATCACGGTTCCGGGCCTATCCGTCTTGCGTTCGCTCATTCGATGCCCCCCGTCTCGCCGAAGCCATTGCGCGGTCGCGGCCCCCGAGCGCGTCGGTCCCGGTAGAACGCCAGGGAACACCGTTCGTTCCGGCCGCAGGGAACTTTTTTTGGCCCGCGACGTTGGAGGGCGTAAGTTCAGGGAACCGTGGGAGGGTCTTGTGCCGAAATCCGAAGCCGTCGCCCAGCATTTGCCGTTTCTGCGGCGCTATGCGCGGGCGCTGACCGGGAGCCAGAGCTCCGGAGACGCCTATGTCGCGGCGACGCTGGAGGCGCTGATCCAGGACCCCAGCGTCATGACGGACAAGCGCGGGCCGCGGGTGGCGCTCTACCGCGTATTCACGAAGATATGGAACTCGATCCCACTTAATGGGAATTCTATCCCTGCCGACAAGAGCCTGCCGGCCGAGCAGAAGCTCGCCAGCATCACGCCGCAACCACGCCAGGCGTTTCTCCTTGTGGCGTTGGAAGGCTTCTCGGAGGAGGACGCGGCCGCGATCCTCGACGTCGACATCCCGACGCTGCGCGCCCTGGTCGAGGAGTCCGGCCGGGAGCTCGCCTCCGAGATCGCGACCGACGTGCTGATCATCGAGGACGAGACCTTCATCGCCATGGATCTCGAGACGCTGGTGGAGAGCCTCGGCCATCGCGTGCTCGGAGTCGCCCGCACCCACAGCGAGGCCCTCGCCCTCACCAAGACCAAGCAACCGGGCCTGATCCTGGCCGACATCCAGCTCGCCGACGGCAGCTCGGGCCTGGATGCGGTCAACGACCTGCTGCGCAGCTTCGAAGTGCCGGTGATCTTCATCACGGCCTATCCGGAGCGCTTCCTCACCGGCGAACGGCCGGAGCCGGCCTTCCTGCTGGCGAAGCCGTTCCAGCCCGCCATGGTGTCCGCGATCGCGAGCCAGGCGCTGTTCTTCTCGCGCAACGCCAAGCGGCGCGAGCGGCGCGCGATCGCGTAGCTCGCCCGACGGCTCAGTTCCGGGCACAGCCGCCACAGCAGAACGGGGTGAGGGAGATCCCTCACCCCGTTCTGATTCGCGGCGGCGCGCCTTGCGGCGCGCCGCGCGAACGAGGCGTCAGTGCGACGTCTTCAGCCAGTCGTCGATCTGGCGCTCGGCTTCGTCCTTGGCGACCCCGTAGCGATCCTGCAGGCGACCGGCGAGCTCGGTGCGCTTGCCCTCGATGGTGTCGAGGTCGTCGTTGGTGAGCTTGCCCCACTTCTGCTGCACCTGACCCTTGAACTGCTTCCAGTTGCCTTCGATGCGATCCCAGTTCATCGCCTTCTCCTTTCGAGTTGTGAGCACGAATGCAACGGCCTGCGCCTCGCCGCGTTCCGCAGCGCGTCCGCAGGCCGCGCCTCCCGCGAGAAAAACAAGGGCGTAGCCGACCACCGCGTCGGCTACGCCCAAGACCGGCCAAGCACGGGGAGGGGAAGAACGGGCGGCCGGATGCCGGGACAATGCGCGTCGTGACGTTTGGTTCCGGGCATTTCGTCGGCACCGAAGCGAGGCGGCGGCGCGCGCGGAACCGCCGTTCGGCCAAGGCGTTTCCCCGAAGCCGGGATCGAGGATCCCGGTTCGCGCGCAAGCTCGAAAACCCCATGCGGAGTGCACCAAGATGCTTCGCGATTCGTGGCAGGTGCTGCGCGGCGTGCCGATCATGGCGCTCGCCGCATGCGCGGTCGCGGTCGGGCTCTCGCTTCCGAAGGATCCGGCGCTGCAGTGGCCGAGCGTCGACCTCGCGCGGGCCGGTCAGGAGCCCGCGATCTCGGCGAGCATCAACCGCGACCGCAAGGGCGACAGGCTGCCGCGCGCGGCCGCCGCGAAGGAAGCGAAGCGGATCGCCGCCATCGAGATCGTCGGCGTTCACGACGTCACGATCATCTACCGCGACGCGGGCGGCCGGGAGATCTTCCGCACCGGCCCGGTCGGCAACGCGACCATCACGGCCCGGGACATCGTGCTGCCGGCCGTGACGGTGCGCGACAGCGCGACGGCCCATGCGGCTCCGCTCACGGTGGATGTCCCGAAGCGCAAGGAGGCGGACTTGCCGATCGGCTGCGAGTCGCCGTTCAGTCCCTATGCGGATCCGACGGCGCCGCATCGCCCCGGGCGGTGCCTCTCCGGTATCGCGGACGGGCCGCATTACGCCGCCCTCGCTCGCGCGCCCTGACCGGGTTGCGTGGGGCGCCCGGCCCCGTCCACGTTCTCCATGACGGGCAGCTGCAGGACAGCGCGACGAAGCTGCAGCCGCGCTGGCGGCGCGGCTGCCCAAGCGGCTCTCATGCCGCAGAGCTAGACTCGTCCGACCAGAACCAGGACGAGGACGATCACCAGCACCACCCCGACCACGCCCGACGGGCCGTAGCCCCAGCCGGCGCTGTAGGGCCAGCGGGGAACGACGCCGAGCAGCAACAGGATCAACAGGATGAGAAGCACGGTGCCGAGAGTCATGGATAATCCTCCTTGTCGACGGGCTCCGCGACGGAGGCGTCGATCGAGGACCCCCGCGCCGCATGACGCGACGCTGGCAAAACGTGAAGCGCGGCTGATAGGTTCCATGCCCTGCAGAGGGCCGCGCGGGCGCAACCTTCACTCGGCTCGCGAGTTTCAACCGTGACTTTCCGCTTTCGACGACACCCGGCCGGGAAGCGTCATGTCTCGACAGGGCACGGCGATGGGTCGGCCTGCCGCGCCGGCCCGCCGGTGGAGATGACCGGACCGATATGCTGAAATCACCCGCGCGGGGCCGCCCGCATGCGGGCCGCAGCGCCGCCCACATGCGGAGAACAAGCGGACGAACCGCTGAGGACGAGCCGTGGCGAACCCATCTCCCCAGCAAGACGGCAAGCCGAAAGCGGACGCGGCGCTGCGGCCGTTCTTCCCGAACCTGGATTCGATCCGGATCGCGCTCGAGTCCGGCCAGATCGGCATCTGGTCCTGGGACGTGCGGGCCGGCCGGCTGACCTGGTCGAGCAACCTCGAGCGGATCCATCGCCTGCCGCCCGCCTCCTTCGACGGCAGCTTCGCGTTCTTCGAGAGCCACATCCATGCGCAGGACCGGGCTGCCGTGCTGGCCGCGATCCGCGAGGCGCTGCGGACGTTCGGAGCCTATTCGGTGCAGTACCGGCTTCCCGCGACGGACGCCGAGGAGGAGCACTGGGTGGAGGCGTCGGGGACCGTGATCGTCGAGAACGGCGAGGCCGTGCAGATGCTCGGCATCTGCCGCGACGTGACGGACCGCGTTCGACTCGACCGCGAGCTGCGCGTCCGTGCCCGCCAGCAGGAGGCGATCGCCCGGATCGGGGCCCGGGCGCTCACCGAGACCGACCTGCAGAAGCTGTTCGACGAGATGGTCGCGACCGTCGCCGAGATGCTCGGGGTCGAGTTCGTCAAGATCCTCGAGCTGGTTCCGGGCGACGCCGAGTTCCTGCTGCGCGCCGGCATCGGCTGGAAGCCGGGCCTGGTCGGGGCCGCGCACGTCTCGACCGGGCCCGGGACCCACGCGGGCCATGCGCTCGCCAGCGGCAGGCCCGTCGTGCTGGAGGATCTCGCGCAGGAGACGCGCTTCTCGGGCGCGCCGCTGCTCGCGGAGCACGGCGTCACCAGCGGCATCGCGGTGCCGATCGCAGGTCCCGACGGCCGCGCCTACGGCGCGCTCACGGCCCATGCGCGGCGGAAGCTGCGCTTCGAGGCGCACGACGTGTCGTTCCTCGCCGCCGCCGCGAACGTGATCGCCGGCGCGATCCAGCGCCAGCTGCTCGACCAGCGGCACGAGCTCATGATCCGCGAGCTCCGGCACCGCTCGGGCAATCTCTTCTCCCAGCTCCTCGCGCTGTTCTCGCAGACCGCCAGGAACTCGCGCAACCTGGCGGATCTCGTGAGCAAGTACGAGGCGCGCGTGCTCGCGCTCGCCAACGCGCACCGCCTGATCACCGAAGGCGGCTGGAGATCGACCTCGCTGATGGAGCTGATGCGCACGCTGCTCGCCCCCTATGTCGACCGCGTCGCCTTCGCGGGACCCGACGTGTTCCTGGAGCCGGACCAGACCTTCGGCCTGAGCACCGCCGTGCACGAGCTCGCCACCAATGCGATGAAGTATGGCGGCCTGTCGAGCCCGAAGGGCCGGCTCGAGATCCTCTGGTCGGTGGACCGCACCGAACGCGGCCCGATGCTGACGTTCCACTGGAAGGAACGCAACGGCCCCCCGCCGAAGCGGGCGCGCAAGCCCGGATTCGGATCGCGCCTGATCGGAATGGTCATCGAGCGGCAGCTCAACGGCGAGCTGCGCCGGAGCTTCGGCCCCGAGGGGCTGGACGCGACGCTCGTGATCCCGCTCACCCACGAACGATGGCCGGCCCGCCGGGCGCAGGAGGACGATACGCCGTCCTGAACGCACGGCCCGCCTGCTCTCCGCCGTGCCACGACCACGGGCCCGGCACCGAAAATCAGTCCACGGCCCTCGGATCGTCCGCCGGGAGCGTGAGCTGATGCGGTTGGGCGATCTCGACAGGTCGCTCGCGCCGGATTTCCACGCCCACGGTGCCGGGCCCGGCCTCCAGTTTTTCGACCCGCACGGTCGCGCTGACGACCCGCGGTTGGGCGAGGATTGCGGCCGCGATCCGTTCCGCCAGGGTCTCGACCAGGGGGATGTGCTCCCGGTTGACGATCATGCAGATCGTGTCCTTGATGATGTCGTAGGAGAAGACGTCACGCATATCCTCGGGCGCGTGATCGGGACGCAGCACCTTGACGTCAACGTTGAAACGGACCTGCTGCGGCTTGGCGCGCTCGCGCGTATATGCGCCGATGCGCACCGGGCAAGTGAAATCGTGCACGAAGATTCGATCGGTCGCGGTCTCACGGCGCGGCGGGTCGGCTGGATGGGCGCGCGCGGCGGTCAGCCGACGATCGACCCCGGCGGGCGGGCGGGCGGCCTCCGGCCCGCGGCGGGCATCGGCCGGAATCAACGCGCGCACGATGTCGACCGCGGCCGGGTCGATGCGCGCGGCGCGATCCCCGCCGGCACAGAGCGCACCGCGGAAGCCGAGAACGTCCGGCGCGATGAGCAGTAGGCGCGAGACGTCGGGCGGCTCGAGCGAGCCGGCGAGCCAGGCCATGAGCGCGCGCGCGCGGCAGGCCTCGACGAAGCCCGCGAGCGCCGCGATGTCGAGACGGTCGACGAGGCGGCCACCGCGCTCGCCGGCCGTGTCCAGCATGGCGCCCGAAAAGCCGCTCTCGGCGAGGAGCGCAAGCAGGCTCTCGTCGAATCCCGCATCCGCGAACATGACGCCGACGAGCCGGGTGCGGGCGGAGAGTGGCGAAAGCGCACGGATGCGGCCCTCCCTCCCGGGTGCGTCGCAGAGCGCGATCTTGACATAGTCGGCCCCGGCCTCCGCGATCCGTGTCGCGGCCGCGACGACCGTGTCGGGGTCCATCGACGGCTCGCCCGCGACCGCACTCACGGGACGCCGGCCCGCCACCGCCGCGATCGTGGCGCACACCAGCTCGGGCGCGACGGCCCCGAACGCACCGCGCGTCGAACAGGTCAGATCGACGATGTCGGCACCGTGGGCGGCCGCGATCTCGCCTTCGGCCGGATCGGTCACGCTGGCGAGAAATAGAGTCATATGGCACTCCGGATCCGCGCGTGCCCCGAACCGTCCCGTCCGTTGAGACGGCGCCATCGACCAAGCGGATGCACACAGATTTCGCGGTGCACCCTAAGGCAAATCTTCGCTTCTTCAATCCGAATCCCGCTCTCACGACGCGTGCGGCCTCGCGCGAGAAAGCCGGATGACCCATCCTCTCGCCGGGGAAATACTGGCGAAGGGGATCTCCGGGGTGCGGGCGCTGCCGCTGCAGCGCACCGACAGGTGCGCCACGCCCTGGGAAGCCCGCGGGATAGCCATTGGGCTCCTAGCTTCGGCGGATTCATCGGTCCCGCCCGCGGCTCGCCATGGGCGCGGTCCCGCAGCGCAGAAAGTGCGTGCGAGCTTCGAGCAAAGTGCTAGGCTGGGGCTGGCCATCAAGAAGCCGCTTGCAAGAACCACCGGAGCATGAGGGAGAACATGCAAATGAGGAAAGCTGTCGTCACTATGCTTGGCGCCGTCCTGGGTCTCGGGATGGCGCTGTCCACGTCGTACGATGCTGCGGCCCAGCAGCCTCGCGTCCTGAAGATGCAGTCCACCTGGCCCGCGAGCCTGACGCTGCACGAGAACTTCCTGTATTGGGCCGAGCGCGTCGAGAAGCTGTCGGGCGGCATGCTGAAGATCGAGGCCATGCCGGCCGGACAGGTCGTGCCGGCCTTCGAGGTGCTCGACGCCACCCACAAGAAGGTGATCGACGGCGCCCATGCCTGGGGCGGCTACTGGACCGGCAAGAACAAGGCCTCGATCCTGTTCACCGGCGGGCCGGGCGGCACCTTCGGCATGGACATGATCGACGTCATGGGCTGGATGTACCATGGCGGCGGCTGGGAGCTTCAGCAGGAGTTCTACCAGAAGGAGCTCAACCTCAACATCGTCGTCTTCCCGATCCTGCCGTCCGGGCCGCAGGCCTTCGGCTGGTTCAACAGGCCGATCGAGAAGATCAGCGACATGAAGGGCATGAAGTGCCGCCAGACCGGCATCGCGGGAGAGATCTGGCAGCGCCTCGGCTACACGGTCGTGAACATGCCGGGCGGCGAAATCATCCCGTCCGCGCAGCGCGGCGTGATCGACTGCGCCGAGTGGGTCGGCGGCGTCGAGGACCTGCGCCTCGGCTTCCACAACGTGTGGAAATACCACTATTCGCCGGGCGTGCACGAGAACGTCACCATCGGCGAGCTCGTGTTCAACGGCGACATCTGGAAGTCGCTGAAGCCGCAGGAGCAGGAGTGGATCAAGTCCGCCGCCAACGAGGCGTTCCTGATCTGGTGGGCGAAGTGGCAGAAGCAGAACGCCGAAGCCCTGAAGGAGCTGCAGGAGAAGCACGGCGTGCAGATCCTGACCACGCCGGCCGAGATCCTGCGCGAGTTCCTGCGCGGCTGGGACCAGCTCGCCGCGGAGGAATCTGCCAAGAGCCCGTTCTTCAAGAAGGTGCTCGAGTCGCAGAAGGCCTACGCGTCGCTCGTGGTGCCGATGAAGCGGCACTACTTCCCGCCCTACTCCTTCGTGGCGAACCACTACTTCCCGCCGAAGCGCTAGCGCACGGCGCGATTCAAGGGGGCGGCCGAACGGCCGCCCCTCGTCGCGCGTCCGCACCGGCGCACGCAAGAACTCCGGTGTGGACGAGCCCGTTTCGGCTCAATGATTGGGGCTGCGCTCATGGCTGAACCCTCGCCCGCATTGCTGGCGACGATCCGGACGATTGACCGATTCACGGATTCGACCGGCACCATCATTTCCTGGCTGGCAATTCCGCTGGTGATCGCCGTCGGCTGGGAGGTGTTCACGCGCTACGCCCTCAACGCGCCGACGGCCTGGGCGTACGAAATCACCTACATGAGCTACGGCACGCTGTTCATGCTCGGCGCCGCCTACGCCCTGCACAAGGGCGCACACATCCGCACGGACTTCTTCTGGGATCAGTTCTCGGTCCGCAAGAAGGGGCTGATCGACTCGATCGCCTATGTGGTGTTCTTCTTCCCGAGCCTGACGCTGCTGCTGCTCCTGGGCATCGAGGAGGCCTCGACCTCCTTCCATCTCGGCGAGGTCTCGGACCAGACCCCGTGGCGGCCGATCCTGTGGCCGTTCAAGGCGGTGGTGCCGCTCGCCTGCCTTCTCCTGATCGTCCAGGGCGTCTCGGAGCTCCTGAAGAGCCTGTACATGGCCCGCTACGGCGTCGAGCTCGAGCACAAAGAGAAGGTCGAGGTATGACCGGAGAAGCCCTCGTCGGCCTGATCATGCTCGTGGTGCTGCTGGGCGCCATCTTCATCGGCGTGCCGATCTCGTTCACCCTGCTCTTCCTCGCGCTCAGCTTCGGCTATTTCGGAATCGGCGGAACGATCTTCGACCTCGCCTACTTCCAGATCATCGGCCTGATGAAGGAGGAGCTGCTCGCCGCCGTTCCCCTGTTCATCTTCATGGGCTTCATCACCGAGCAGGCCGGGCTGATGGAGCGGCTGTTCCGCGCCTTCCGCATGCTGTTCGCCCCCGTGCGCGGGGCCCTCTACCTGGTCGTGATCCTGACCTCCGCGGTGTTCGCGATGGCGACCGGCATCGTCGGCGCCGCCGTCACCGTGCTCGGCATCATGGCCTCGCCGATCATGAACAAGGCCGGATACGACCCCAAGCTCTCGGCCGGCGCGATCACGGCCGGCGGCACGCTCGGGATCCTGATCCCACCCTCGGTGATGCTCGTCGTGATGGGGCCGGTGCTCGGCGTGTCGGTGGCGGATCTCTACGCCGCCGCGTTCGGGCCGGGCCTGCTGCTCGCCAGCTGCTACATCATCTACCTGATGGGCCGCAGCTTCCTCAATCCGAAGCTCGGCCCGCCGGTGCCGGTCGACGAGCGCGTGCATTCGGTGCCCGCCATGCTCGGCGAGGTGCTGATCGGCGTCGTGCCGCTGCTCGGCCTGATCACGGCGACGCTCGGCTCGATCCTGGCGGGACTGGCGACGCCCACCGAGGCGGCGGGCATCGGCGCGCTCGGCGCGCTCGCGCTGTCGATCGCCTATCGCCGGTTCACCTGGGGCGGCCTGCAGCGCGCCATGCACGCCACCATGGCGACGTCGAGCATGGTGCTGTTCCTCGCCGTCACGTCGAACATCTTCGGCGCGGTGTTCGCCCGGCTCGGCACCGCCAACTGGATCACGGAATCGCTGCTCGGGCTGGCGCTGCCGCCGACCCTGATGCTGCTGGTGATCCTGGTGCTGGTCTTCGTGCTCGGCTGGCCGTTCGAATGGCCCGCGATCATCCTGGTCTTCCTGCCGATCTTCTATCCCGTGGTGGCGGCCATGAAGATCGACCTGATCTGGTTCGGCGCGCTGGTGGCGGTGGTGCTGCAGACCGCGTTCCTGTCGCCGCCGGTGGCGATGTCAGCCTACTATCTCAAGCAGGTCGTGAAGGACTGGAGCCTGGCGACGATCTATGCGGGCATGTTCCAGTTCATGTTCCTGCAGGTGCTGGTGGTCGCCGCACTGGTCATGTTCCCGCCGATCGCCACGTGGTTCCCCCACACGCTGCAGGAAGCCGCCCGCTCGCAGAAGATTCCCGAGGCGCACCAGGAGATTCTGGACCGTCAGCGCGCGGCGCCCGGGCTCGAGGACGAGGACGGGTTGAAGTGACCGGGATCACGTGGCGCCGCCGCGGATCGCGTGCAGCTCCTGACGCGCGACGACGTCGCTCGCGCGCTCCGGCGCGCGGCGATCAATCGTACTTGACATAGGCGAAGCGGGCGTCGTTCTCGGGCGTTCCCTCGAGCGCGCCGCCCGCCCTCGCGGGCTGCCACTGGACCACCTCCTCGATCTTCTTCGCCAGCTCGAAGTCCTTCTCGGTGACGCCCTTGGCGGCATGGTTCTGCAGCCGCACCTCCACCCAGGCATAGGACGCCGTGATGTCCGGATGATGCCAAGCGGCCTCGGCCAGGTGACCGACCGCATTGATCACCATCAGGGTGCCCTTCCAGCTGTGGGTACGATACTTGCGGCGGATCCAGCCGCCCTCGAGGCGCCAATGCGGCAGCTCGCGCTGCAGCCGCGCCTCGGTTTCCGCGTCGGAATAAGTGCGCTCGGTGCGTTCGTTCATGATCGAGCCCTCCGGTGTCGCAATCCGATCCCCTGCTGGTTCGGCCGATGCAGTCTAGCGCAGATCCCGGCGCGGAAGACCCGGCATCCGGCGCGACCCTGCACCGAAGAAGCTCGCACCGATCGCTGAAGCTCATTCGTGAACCGGCACCGCGATTGCGCGGGACGCGGCCCGCCGCTCATGCAGCTCCGGAACACCGCGGGTCAGAGAGCCTGCGGCACCGCGGCGCCGCGCAGGCCGATGGCGCTGAGGAATTCGTGGCGGGTCTGCGGCTGGTCGCGGAACACGCCGAGCATGCGGCTCGTCACCAGGGTCGCCCCGGCGCGGTTGACACCGCGCGAGGTCATGCAGCTGTGCGAGGCCTCGACCACCACGGCGACGCCGTGGGGTTTGAGCACCTCGTCCACGGAGTTGGCGATCTCGGCGGTCAGCCGCTCCTGGATCTGCAGGCGCCGGGCATAGACCTCGACCAGGCGCGCGAGCTTGGAGATGCCGACCACGCGGTGGCGCGGCAAATAGCCGATGTGGGCGCGGCCCGAGATGGCGGCGAGATGGTGCTCGCAATGGGAGTCGAAGCGGATGTCGCGCAGGAGCACGATCTCGTCGTAGCCCGCGACCTCGGCGAAGGTGCGCTGCATGAGCTCGCGCGGATCCTCGCCGTAGCCCGAGAACCATTCCTCGTAGGCGCGCACCACCCGCGCCGGCGTCTGGCGCAGCCCCTCGCGGTCCGGGTCGTCGCCGGCCCAGCGGATGAGGGTGCGTACCGCGCCCTCGGCCTCGGCGCGGGTCGGACGGTCGACCTTGCGGGCGAGCCGGCCCGACTTGCCGCGCCGGTTGGCCATTCTGATCAGCTTGCCCATGCAGGCTCTCCGGTGCCGGGACCGTCGGACGAAGCGCGAACTGCCCGGGAGGGACAAGACCCCGACCGGGCGCCGGAGGGGACAAGGCCGGGAACCGACATGTCGTTATTCAGGATATAGATCTGGATCGATCGTTCAATCGTTCCCTCTTGCAGGAGCGAGAAATTCGAGGCCATAGCGCCCGGCAAGAGCCAAGATTTCGGCCCTTTGGTCCGGCATCCGCAAGTTCTGCGCCGCCGCTTCGACGAAGAATTCTTCCATTCCCCCGGGCGTCAGGATCGTCAGGTTGCGTCCGGACGAGGTGCTCGTGACCCGAAAGGTATGCGGCACGCCGCGTGGCAGAAAGATCGAAGCGCCCGCCGCGACCGGAATGGTGTCGCCGTCCAGCCAGAATTCGTAGCCGCCTTCGATGACGTGGATGACTTCGTCTTCGTTATGATGAACATGCACCGGCGGGCCCCCGCGCGCTGGAACGATGCTTTCGAACACGCCCACGATGCCGCCGCTTTGATATCGGTCGACATTGATGGTGTATACAGTGTCCATCCAAGTCACCGTGCGTGCGGTTGCGCTGGCGATGTTCATCGGAATTCCCCTCCCGGGTCTGCGTCGGCCGGATTTCGGTGTGGCGGCCGTCGCCAATACCATTATCGGCACGACTCGCTGCGCGGAAATCGAATGATTGTATCGGGGATATCGGCGCCGTGAATTTCGCCAGCCTTGACCTCAACCTGCTGCGCGTCTTCGACGCCATGATGGCGGAGCTTTCGACGGTGCGGGCCGGTGAACGCATCGGCCTCTCGCAGCCCGCTGTCAGTTCGGCGCTCAGTCGGTTGAGGAGCATCCTTGGCGACGAGCTGTTCGTGCGGGACGGCAACCGCATGATGCCGACGCCGCGCGCCCTGGAACTCCGCGAGCCCGTTCGGCGGGCGTTGGCAGACCTGGAGGAGGCGTTCGCGGCCGCTGCGGCATTCGACCCCTCCACGTCGTCGCGCTCCTTCATGCTGATCGGATCAGACTACTTCTCGACGTTGTTGATGCCGCCTTTGGCCGCGCGAGTGACGAAGCAAGCGCCGCACGCCACATTACAGATGATCGACCATCCCTCCGCCGAGGCCTTCGGGATCTTGAGCGATGGCAGGGCCGACATCGTCATCGATCGTGCGCTGGAAACGCCGGAGTGGATCGGAAGCCGGAAGCTGTTGCGCTCATGGCTCGTGTGCATCGCCCGGCAGGGACACCCATTTCTGGCCGACCGGGGCATTCAGCCGGGAGAGGCCATACCGGCGGACGCCTTCTGCGCCATACCGCAGGTCCTGCGATCCGCGGACGGCAGCAAGACCGGCACCATCGATCCTGCGCTGGCCGGCATGGGCCTGTCCCGGCGGGTGATGCTTACGGTTCCGCACTTCCAGGCAGTGGCGCTTGCGGTGGCCGCGAGCGATCTGCTCGGAAGCATCCCGGTTCATTTCGCGCGGCTGGTCGCGGATCGGCTGGGCCTGGATGTCTTCATGCCGCCGATGGAACCACCAATGATGGATGTGACCATGTACTGGCATCGTCGCTTCGACCGCGATGCCGGGAACGCCTGGCTGCGGGAACAAATCACGGCAGTTCTCGCGCCAGATCGCACGGCGCGCTGACGATCCCGTTCTCGGCATCGCGCCAATGATCCGTTCAAATGCGCTGCGCCGAGTGGCTCGCAAGAAACGGGTCTTGTCCTTGTTTCGAAACGGACCAAGTGTAGTTGGTGCGCCGGAGAGGATTTGAACCCCTGACCCCCAGATTCGAAGTCTGGTGCTCTATCCAGCTGAGCTACCGGCGCGCGATGACAGACGCACAGACGCACAGGCGCAC
>PQAH01000005.1 GCA_003105195.1 Bradyrhizobiaceae bacterium | reverse complement strand
GGAGACGCCGCGCGCTTGCGCCAGGTGCTCTTGAACCTCGCGGGCAATGCCATCAAGTTCACCGAGACGGGCGGCGTGGCACTGATTGCCGAAAAGGGCATCTGGCCCGAAGAGATCACGTTCCAGGTGCGCGACACCGGCATCGGCATCGCCGAGGAGGCACAGGCACGCATCTTCGAGGAGTTCGAGCAGGCGGATGCGGGCTCGACCCGGCGCTTCGGCGGCACCGGCCTCGGCCTCGCCATCTCGCGGCGCATCGTCGAGCGCATGGCCGGCCGCATCGGCGTCGCGAGCCGCGAAGGCCAGGGATCGGCGTTCTCGTTCTCGGTGCCGCTGCCGCGCCCCGCCGGCGCCACGCGACCCGATCTCCCCGCGCCCGATCTGACCGGGAACTCGATCCTGATCGTAACGCCCTCCGCGGTCGCCGGGCCGCTGCTGGCACGCCGGCTCGGCAGCTGGGGCGCGCGCACCTGCGTGGTGCCGGACGAGAAGGTCGCCGGCGCACTGCTGCCGGAGCGCAAGTGGGACGCCGTCCTGGTGGACCGCGCGATCGGCGCGGAGGCCGCACGCGCCCTTGCGCAGGGCGCGACGCGCCGGATCGTGCTGGTCACGCCGGGCGAACGGCACGAGCTCGATTCGCTGCGCCAGGCGGGCTTCGCGGGATACCTGGTGAAGCCGGTGCGCGCGGCATCGCTCGCGGCGCGGCTCTCGGCCGCGGCCGATCCTTTCGAGCGCCAGCCCGCCGAATGCGAAGCCGAGGCAGCGCCTTCGCTCGCGGCCGCGAAGGGACTCGCGATCCTGGTCGCCGAGGACAACGACATCAATGCGCTGCTCGCCCGCGCGCTGCTGGCACGGCTCGGGCATCGGCCGATGCTCGCGCCGAACGGGGCCGCGGCGGTCGAGTCGTGGCTCGCAGCGGCGAGCGCCGGAACGCCTTATGATGTCGTGCTCATGGACGTGCACATGCCGCAGGTCGACGGCCTGGAAGCGACCCGGCGGATCCGCGCGATCGAGGCCGACCGCGGCGGCGCGCGCACGCCGATCATCGCGCTCACCGCGAACGCATTCGGCGAGGACCGCGAGGCCTGCCTCGCCGCGGGAATGGACGGCTTCCTGGTGAAGCCGCTCGACCGCGAGAAGCTCGCCGAAGCGCTGACCAGCCGCGGACGATCGGCATCGCTCGCCGCCTGACCGGGCCGGCGACCTTCCCGCCGAGGCCGCGTCACTCGGGTCGCTTGTCACAAATCCGTGGCGCCCGCATGCTGTAAGGCAACGGGCCGCCGGGGCCGATTCGGGCGGCGGAGGGAGCCGGGAATGCAGCGCCGCGCGCGCGCCATGCCGCGCCTGATCGACCGTTTCGGCCTGCCAGCGCATGGTCGAGGCCTGCTCCCGGTGCTGCGCGCCTATGGCGGGCTGAGGCCCGCGGAGTCCTGGTTCCACCGCGCGCACGATACGCTCGGTCGCCTCGGCTCTCTCGAGGTGCGCCTCGCCTGTCGCTCCGCCGACGTGCGCCGCGCGCAGAAGCTGCGCTACGAGGTCTTCTACAAGGAGCTCTCCGCAGTCCCCGACATGGCGACCGCCATCGCGCGCCGCGACGTCGATGCCTTCGATGCGATCTGTGACCACCTTCTGGTCGTCGACCACGACGCCCCGCGCCTCGGCCGGGGAAGTCCGGCGGTGGTCGGCACCTATCGCCTGCTGCGCCAGCACGTAGCCGAGCACCACGGCGGGTTCTACACGGCGAACGAGTTCGAGATCGCGCCGCTGATCGCGCGGCATCCCGGGTTGAGCTTCCTGGAGCTCGGCCGCTCGTGCGTGCTCGCGCCTTATCGCAACAAGCGCACCGTCGAGCTCTTGTGGCACGGGATCTGGAGCTACGTGTTGCGCCACCGCGTCGACGTGATGATCGGCTGCGCCAGCCTCGAGGGGACCGATGCTGGACAGCTCGCGCTGCCGCTTTCCTTCCTGCACCACTTCGCCTCGGCGCCCGAGCCCTGGCGCGCCCGTGCGCTGGCACAGCGGCGCTTGAACATGGACCTGATGCCGAAAGAGGCGATCGATCCCAGGGCCGCGCTACGCGCGCTGCCGCCGCTGATCAAGGGCTATCTGCGGCTCGGGGCCGCGATCGGCGACGGCGCGGTGGTGGACCGGCAGTTCGGCACCACCGACGTGCTCATCGTTCTGCCGGTGTCGGCGATCAATGCGCGCTACATCGAGCATTTCGGGGCGGACGCCACGCGGCACGCGGCCTGAACGGCTACAATTTGCGCAGCGCGACCTCCTCGACCTGATGGCTGGCGCTCTTCTTGAGGATCAGGTCGGCGCGCTGGCGTGTCGGCAGGATGTTCTCGCGCAGATTCACCAGGTTGATCCGGTTCCAGATCGAGGTGGCGATCTCGGTGGCTTGCGCGTCGTCGAGCTTGGCATAGCGGTGGAAATAGGACTTCGGGTCGCGGAAGGCGGTGCTGCGCAGGGTCAGGAACCGCTCGATGTACCAGGCGAGCAGCACCTCCTCGTCGGCGTCGAGATAGATCGAGAAGTCGAAGAAGTCGGACACGAACGGAATCGCCTTGCCGTCCTTGGGCGGGCGGCCGGTCTGCAGCACGTTGAGCCCCTCGACGATCAGGATGTCGGGCCGGTCCACCTCGACCCAGTGGTTGGGCATCACGTCGTAGACGAGGTGCGAATAGACCGGCGCACGCACCGGGCGGCGGCCGGCCTTGATGTCGGTGAGGAAGCGGAGCAGCGCCGGCAGGTCGTAGCTCTCGGGGAAGCCCTTCTTCTCCATCAGGCCTTCGCGCTCGAGCACCGCGTTGGGATAAAGGAAGCCGTCGGTGGTGATGAGGTCGACCTGGGGCACATTGGGCCAGCGCGCGAGCAGCGCCTTGAGCACGCGCGCCGTGGTCGACTTGCCGACCGCGACCGAGCCGGCCACGCCGATGATGTAGGGGAGCTTGGCGTCGGTGGCGCCCAGGAAACCCTGCTGGGCGCGGAACAGGCCCTGGGTCGCGGCCACGTACATCGAGAGCAGGCGCGAGAGCGGCAGGTAGATGTCCTCCACCTCCGCCATGTCGAGCCGGTCGTGCAGCGAACGCAGCTGCGTGACCTCGGTCGGCGTCAGGGTCATGGGCGTGTCGGCGCGCAGGGCTGCCCAGTCGGCGCGGGAGTAGCTCCGATAGGGCGAAAATCCGTCGTCGATCCGCTGTTCCATTCACGTCCCCGCGATCCGGATGCATTGTCCGGATCTTCCGCACACTCACACCGGCTTGCGCGCGGCCTTCTCCTCGAGCCCCGATTGGCCGACCCGGCCGGCGAGCGCTGCCTCGACCTCGGCGAGCCGCACGCTGCGGGCCTCGAGCACCACCAGCAGATGGTAGAGCAGGTCCGCCGCCTCCCCGATCAACCGCTCGCGATCCTCCACCACCGCCGCAAGGGCGGTTTCCACCGCCTCCTCGCCGAGCTTCTTGGCGCAATGCGCAACGCCGCGGTCGAGCAGCTTGCGCGTGTAGGAGGATTCGCCGCTCGCCTGGGCGCGCTCCCGCACGCGCAGCTCGAGGTCGTGAAGGGTGAAGGTGCTCATGGCCGCAAGGTCACGCTTGGCGCCCGTCCGGACCGGCAGACCGCAGCCGACCCCCGAACAGGCGCTTCCGCCCCGCCATAGCACCTCTCGACCGCCGCCGGGAGAGGGGGTTCACGGATCGAGCCGCATGGGCAGGCCGGCCCTCGCCATGTGATCCTTGGCCTGGCGGACCGTGAACTCGCCGAAATGAAAGATCGAGGCCGCGAGCACGGCGGTCGCGTGGCCGTCGCGGATCCCGGCGACCAGATGGTCGAGGCCGCCGACGCCGCCGGAGGCGATCACCGGCACCGGCACGGCGTCGGCGACCGCGCGCGTGAGGGCGATATCGAAGCCCTGGCGGGTCCCGTCGCGGTCCATGGAGGTGAGCAGGATCTCGCCGGCGCCGAGGGCGACCACCTCCCTGGCATAGTCGACCGCGTCGAGGCCGGTCGGCTTGCGGCCGCCATGGGTGAATATCTCCCAGCGGTCGGACCCGCCGGACGCCGACACCTTCTTGGCGTCGATCGCCACCACGATGCACTGATCGCCGAACTTCTCGGCCGCGTCCTTGACGAAGCGGCGGTTGTTCACGGCCGCGGTATTGATCGAGACCTTGTCGGCGCCGGAACGCAACAGCGCCCGGATGTCGTCGATGGTTCGCACGCCGCCGCCGACCGTGAGGGGCATGAAGCAGGCTTCCGCCGTGCGGGTGACCACGTCGAGGATGATGCCGCGGTTCTCGTGACTCGCCGTGATGTCGAGAAAGCAGAGCTCGTCGGCGCCCGCCGCGTCGTAGGCGATGGCCGCCTCGACCGGATCGCCGGCGTCGACGAGATCGACGAACTGGACGCCCTTGACGACGCGGCCGTCCTTCACGTCGAGGCAGGGAATGACGCGGACCTTGAACATGGGGGCTCAGGAGACGCGGCCAGCGCGGATCAGGGCAAGGGCCTCGGCGGGCTCGAGACGGCCATCATAGAGCGCGCGGCCCGTGATGGCACCCGCCAGCTTGCGGGCGCGCGGGGCGAGAAGCGCGCGCACGTCGTCGAGCGAGGCGAGCCCGCCGGAGGCGATGACCGGGATGGACACGGCCTCGGCGAGCGCGATGGTGGCGTCGAGATCGAGGCCCGTGAGCAGGCCGTCACGCGCGATGTCCGTGTAGACGATGGCGGCAACGCCGGCGTCCTCGAAGCGCCGGGCGATCTCGAGGGCGGAAAGCTCGGAGGTCTCGGCCCAACCCTCGACCGCCACCTTGCCGTCGCGGGCGTCGAGGCCCACCGCCACGCGGCCCGGAAAACGGGCCGCTGCAGCTTTCACCAGCGCCGGGTCGCGCACCGCGGCGGTGCCGATGATGACGCGGGTGACGCCCTTCTCGAGCCAGCCCTGGACGGTCGCGAGGTCGCGGATGCCGCCACCGAGCTGCAGCGGAATCGCGATCGACTCCAGGATGCGGTCGACCGCGGCGGCATTCATCGGCTTGCCCGCGAAGGCGCCGTCCAGGTCGACCACGTGCAGATATTCGAAGCCCTGCAGCTCGAAGGCCTGGGCCTGCTTGGCGGGGTCGCGGTTGAACACGGTCGCACGCGCCATGTCGCCCTGCTCCAGGCGCACCGCAAGCCCGTCCTTGAGGTCGATGGCCGGGAACAGGATCACGGAGCCCACTTCAGAAAATTCGCGAGCAGCGCCAGGCCGAGCCGCTGGCTCTTCTCCGGGTGGAACTGCGTGCCCGCACAGGTATCGCGCGCCACGATGGCGGTGACGGGGCCGCCGTAGTCGGCCTGCGCGACCAGGCAGCCGCGCTCGCTCGTGTGCAGGTGATAGGAATGCACGAAGTAGGCGTGCAGGCCTGCGGGCCCGAGCGGAATGCCCTCGAGGAGGGGATGGGAGCGGACCGGATCGAGGGTATTCCAGCCCATATGCGGGATCTTGAGGCCGGGGTCGGCCGGGCGGATCTTGTCGACTTCCCCGGGAATCCAGCCGAGGCCTTCCACCACCTCGTATTCGAGGCCGCGCTCGGCCATGAGCTGCGCCCCGACGCAGATGCCGAGGAAGGGCCGGCCCTTGCGCCGCACGCTCTCCTCCAGTGCCTCCACCATGCCGGAGACCGCGGCGAGGCCGCGGCGGCAATCCGCGAAGGCGCCGACGCCCGGCAACACGATGCGGTCGGCGCGGCGCACCGCGTCCGGATCGTCGGTCACCAGGATCGGCTGGTCGCGGCCCGATTCGCGCGCGGCGCGCTCGAGCGCCTTGGCGGCCGAGTGCAGGTTCCCGGAGCCGTAGTCGACGATCGCAACCGTCATGAGCGGCCGCCCGGCTGCGGGAACAGGCCGACCACCTCGGGCGCGACGGCGGCCATGCGCGGCGCCGCGGAGGACGCGGGCGCCGGCCCCTCCTCGGCGACCCAGCCGTCGAAGAAACGCCGCTCGGCGGCTTCGCGGTCGTCGCCGATGACGATGCCGAGATTGAGGTAGCGGCGCCGCGAGAGCTTCCAGCGCCGCAGGCTCGAGGCCTCCATGCCGACGAACAGCTGCACCAGCAGCGCGCTCAACAGACCGAAGCCTTCGCCGCCGCCGAAGCGCTGCAGTCCCGCCACCAGGGCAGTGGCGATGACGAGGAAGAACACGAGCTCGAGCCACAGGCGGTGGCGCAGCATCCAGAGCGGCGTGAACAGGAACGCGGTCCAATGGAAGCCGTCGCGCACGAAGACGAAGCGCGCCGCGTGGGCCAGGGCGTCGCCCGCGCGCCGCGGCGGTTCGTGGACCGTGAAGACCGGCATCGCCGCCTCCCTTGCTCACCCGGCTCAGTTGCCGAGCTGCCCCTTGGTCGAGGGGATCTCACCTGCCGCGCGCGAATCGATCGCGATCGCGACGCGCAGCGCGCGCGCCAGACCCTTGAAACAGGACTCGGCAATGTGGTGGTTGTTCGAACCGTACAGCGTTTCCACGTGAAGCGTGACACCGGCATTCATCGCGAAGGCCTGGAACCACTCCTGCACCAGCTCGGTATCGAAGGCGCCCACCTTGTCGCGCGAGAACTCCGCCCGGAACACGAGAAAGGGTCGTCCCGAGATGTCGAGCGCCACGCGGGTCAAGGCCTCGTCCATGGGCATGTGCACGTCGGCATAGCGGGTGATGCCCTTCATGTCGCCGAGCGCCTTGCGCACCGCCTGGCCGAGCGCGATGCCGACGTCCTCGGTGGTGTGGTGGTGGTCGATGTGAAGATCGCCCTTGGCCTTCACGGCGAGGTCGAGGCGCGCGTGGCGCGCCAGGAGCTCGAGCATGTGGTCGAAGAAGCCGATGCCGGTCGCGATCGACGCGGCACCGGTGCCGTCGAGATCGACCGCGACCTCGACGTCGGTCTCCTTGGTGGTCCGCTTCACCGCAGCCTTGCGCATGGATCGCCTGTCGTAGGGTCGGGGAACGGGCCGGTTTGTAGCAGGGGCGGCCCGCATCCGCTACTGCGGTCCGGACGCGGCGTCGACCGGCGTCGGAGCTTGCCTGGTCGCGTTTCCTGCGCCGAACCGGTATCCACTTCGGCGAGAAATGCTCCAACCGGCCGCATTTGCATCGGGCGCGACCCGTGCCTACATGGCGGCGGTATCGCCAATCCGGGCCCTCCCATGCAACCCACGCTCGCCGACCCTTGGCACGGCACCACCATCCTGACGGTCCGCAAGGGCGGAACCGTCGCCATCGGCGGCGACGGCCAGGTGTCGATCGGCCAGACCATCGTCAAGCAGAATGCCCGAAAAGTGCGCCGGATCGCCAAGGGCGACGTGATCGGCGGCTTCGCGGGAGCGACCGCCGACGCCTTCACGCTGTTCGAGCGGCTGGAAGGAAAGCTCGAGCAGTATCCGGGCCAGCTGATGCGCGCGGCCGTCGAGCTCGCCAAGGACTGGCGCACCGACCGCTACCTGCGCCGGCTGGAAGCCATGATGATCGTCGCCGACAAGGACATCTCGCTGGTGCTCACCGGCACCGGTGACGTGCTGGAGCCGGAGGCGGGCGTGATGGGCATCGGCTCGGGCGGCAACTACGCGCTCGCGGCGGCGCGCGCGCTCGCCGACTCCGACCTCGACGCGGAGACGATCGTGCGGCGCTCGCTCGCGATCGCTGCCGACATCTGCGTCTACACCAACCGCAACGTGGTGGTCGAGACGCTGGAGGCCGACCGATGACGCCGGGGTCGCAGCCGCGCCGCAAGACGCAGACATGAGCCGAGCAGAGACCCATGACCGACTTCTCGCCGCGTGAAATCGTCTCCGAGCTCGACCGCTACATCATCGGGCAGAACGACGCCAAGCGGGCGGTCGCGATCGCGCTGCGCAACCGCTGGCGCCGGCTGCAGCTCGACGAGCGCCTGCGCGAGGAAGTGCTGCCGAAGAACATCCTGATGATCGGGCCGACCGGCGTCGGCAAGACCGAGATCTCGCGCCGGCTCGCCAAGCTCGCGGGCGCGCCCTTCATCAAGGTCGAAGCCACCAAGTTCACCGAGGTCGGCTATGTCGGGCGCGACGTCGAGCAGATCGTGCGCGACCTGGTCGAGGTGGCGATCACCCAGACGCGCGAGCGCAAGCGCAAGGACGTGGCGGCGCGCGCCCATCTCGCGGCCGAGGAGCGCGTCGTGAACGCGCTGGTCGGCGAGAGCGCGAGCGCGGCCACCAAGGAGGCGTTCCGCCGCAAGCTGCGCGCCAACGAGCTCGACGACAAGGAGATCGAAGTCGAGCTGCAGGCCTCGGGCGGCTCGTTCCCGATGTTCGAGATCCCCGGCATGCCGGGCGCGCAGATGGGGGCGATCTCGGTCGGCGACCTGTTCGGCAAGGCCTTCGGCGGGCGCACCAGGACGCGGCGCGTCACCGTGAAGGAATCCTACGAGCTGCTGATCAACGAGGAGTCCGACAAGCTGCTCGACCAGGAGCAGCTCGTGCAGGAGGCGATCGGGGCGGTGGAGAACAACGGCATCGTGTTCCTCGACGAGATCGACAAGATCACGGCGCGCGACGGCCGGGTGGGCGGCGACGTCTCGCGCGAGGGCGTGCAGCGCGACCTCCTGCCGCTGATCGAAGGCACCACGGTCTCGACCAAGCACGGCACGGTGAAGACCGACCACATCCTGTTCATCGCGTCGGGCGCGTTCCACGTCTCGAAGCCGTCCGACCTGCTGCCGGAGCTGCAGGGACGGCTGCCGATCCGCGTGGAGCTGAGGCCGCTCACGCGCGACGACTTCCGCCGCATCCTGACCGAGACCGAGGCCTCGCTGATCAAGCAGACGGTGGCGCTGATGGGAACCGAGGGCGTCCGGCTCGACTTCACGGAGGACGCGATCGACGCGATCGCGGACATCGCCGTGGAGGTCAACTCGAACGTGGAGAACATCGGCGCGCGGCGGCTGCAGACCGTGATGGAGCGGGTGCTGGACGAGATCTCGTTCGCGGCTCCGGATCGCTCGGGCGAGACCGTGACGATCGACGCCGCCTATGTGCGCGACCACATCGGCGACCTCGCCAAGAACGCCGATCTCAGCCGGTTCATCCTGTAGACGAGAGGCCGCAATGGACCTACTGCTCGAAGGCTATCGCCGGTTCCGCGCCGACACCTGGCCCCAGCAGCGCCGGCGTTACCAGGAGCTCGCGACGCGCGGCCAGCGGCCGCCCGTGATGGTGATCGCCTGCGCGGACAGCCGGGTCGACCCGGCCACGATCTTCTCGACGGCGCCGGGCGAGATCTTCACGGTGCGCAACGTCGCCAACCTGGTGCCGCCGCACGAGACCGGCGCAGGCTATCACGGCACCAGCGCGGCCCTGGAGTTCGGCGTGCGCGCGCTCCAGGTCGAGCATCTCCTGGTGCTCGGGCACGGCCTGTGCGGCGGCGTGCGCGCGCTGCTGGAAGGGCCGCCGATGGAGAGCGACTTCGTCGGCGCCTGGATGTCGATCGCCGAGCCGGCGCGGCGCCACGCGCTCGCGCATCATGATGCCGAGGCGCGCCAGCGGGCCTGCGAGCACGAGACCATCCGCCTCTCGCTGCGCAACCTGATGACCTTCCCGTGGATCCGGCTGGCGGCCGAGGCCGGCCGGCTGACGCTGCATGGCGGCTGGTTCGACATCCACACAGGCACCCTGCTCCGGCTCGACGCCGACGGCGAGTTCCGGCCGGTGCCGGTCGAAGCGTCCGAGAGCCCGGACGAATCGCGCCGCTGAGCGCGGTGCTCACCGCGCGCGGCGGATCCGCACATAGAGCGCGCCCGCGCCGCCGTGACCCGGATGAGCGGGCTCGAAGCCGATCACCAGCGGGCGCAGCTCGGCGCCCTCGAGCCACAAGGGGACCTGGCGGCGCAGCACGCCGCGTTCGCCGGAAGGATCGCCGTCGGCGCGGCCGCCTTTGCCGGTGATCACCAGCACGATGCGTGCGCCATCGGCCTGCGCGGCGCGCAGAAAGCGGCGCAGCGCCGCATGCGCCTCGTTCTGCTTGAGGCCGTGCAGATCGATCCGCGCATCGATGGTCGCCTTGGCGCGGACGAGGCGCTGGCGGGTGCGCCGGTCGAGAGGCGCAAGGGGCGGTGCCGGGGGAGGAACGGACGAGGCCTTGGGCGTGGACTTCGGCTCGGCGACCTCGCTGCGCGACGCAGGCGCGGGCGGCACGGCCTCAACCGACTCGGATTCGGCAGGCGGCCGACAAAGCGGGACGACACTTCGCGTGACAGTGCTCCAGAGCGCGCGCTCCTCGGCAGTGAGCCGCCGCCGTCGGTCCCGGCTCATGGCTTCGGCGCAGGGGCCGCGTTCTTGTTGCGCGCGGCTTCGCGGCGAGACTTACCGGTCGTGGCGGCACGCGGCGCGGCGGGCCCCGCCCGCACCGCGCCCGGCGGCGGCATCGCCGCGGCGTCGGACTTGCGCGGGTCGGGACGCGGCAATGGATACTGGGCGCCGAGCTCGACGGGATCGATATCGAGCGGCACCAGCATCACGAAGTGCCCGTTGTGCCGGATGCGGCCGGAGGCGCGAGCGGCCTCCTCGCCGGCGCCGAAATAGATGTCGCCGCGCGCCGGCCCGACAATAGCGGAACCCGTATCCTGGGCGATCATCAGGCGGCGAAACCGCGTGCCGGGATGCTCGGTCGCGATCGGCAGATCCGCCGCGATGAAGAAGGGCGTGCCATAGACGTGCAGGGCGCGGTCGACCGCGAGCGAACGCACCGCCGTGAGCGGAATGCCCTGGGCGCCTTCCGCCTCGTCGTGCTCGGAGAGCCCGGTCACCCGGAAGAACACATAGGACCTGTTCATGCGGCGCAGCGCCTTGCCCTCCTCGGGCTTGGCCGTCATCCATTCGCGGATGCGCTGCATCGACATCTCTTCCTTCGGCACCTCCTTGCGCTCGATCAGGACACGTCCGACCGGCAGATAGGCATGGCCATTGTGCGCGTCGTAGTTCACCCGCAGCATGGCGCCGTCCTCGAGACGCACCCGCGCCGAGCCCTGGATCTGGATGAAGAACAGGTCGATCGGGTCCTTGAGCCAGCAGATCTCGAGGTGGCGCCCGTCGAGCGCGCCGTCCTCGATGGCGGCGCGATCGTGATAGGGCACGAGCTTGCGCTTGCCGAGCTTGCGGAAGACACGGGCCTTGTTGGGAAAGCCGCCGGCCTTGCGGCGCTTGCCCTGGACGATGAGATCGCCGGGGCGGCGATAGACCGGCACCGTGAACTCGCCGGTGGGAAACCGCGAGCCGTCGACGATGGGCTCGTAGTAGCCGGTGAGGAAGCCCTGGTCCTCGGCCAAGCGACTGATGCGCAGCGCGCGGAAATTGTCCTCGAAGAAGGCGCGCGCGGCCGTCCGGTCGAGCGGCACCATGGCGCGGGCGCGGCGGCAGACCTGCACGAGCGCCTTGCGGATCGGCCGCTCGTCCGTGGAGGCCTGGGCGCTGCGGATCAGCGCCCGGCAGCTCTGCAGGAAGGCGACGAAGGCCTCGGCGTGATCGTCATGATCCCAGCCGTCGACCTCGCCCCAGGCGAGCGGCTCGAGCTTCGATTCGTCGATCTTCAGGGGTCCCGGCAGCGGCGGCGCGTGATCGATCCGGGCATTGGTGTGGTCGGCACCGGCGGGCACCACCGCGAGCGCCAGCGCAAGTGCGGCCGCGCCTCCGGCGCGGCGGGCGCAGCGCATGGCCTTCGATGCGCGGCGCAGGTTCGTGGCGGCGAATCGGTCTCCAGTTCGCCGGAACATGCGCGGCGCCACCTCGGATCAGTGCCCGGCTTCGGTCGCGATCAGCTTCCAGTTGGGGTCGCGCGAGGAGAGGTCGCGCGCGAAGGTCCAGACGTCGGTGACGTCGGTGACCTTGTCGGGGTTGCCTTCGATCACGGCGCCGGAGCGGTCGCGCGTGACCGAGACGAGCTGCGAGACGAAACGCACCGTGATCTGCGCCTGGCGACCGCGCAGCTCGGCCCCCGTGATGTCCGCCTTGTCGATCGAGACGAAACGGGTCTCGACGCTCTCGCCGCGCTGCTCGCGCTCGCGGATCGCGGTTTCGAAGCCCTCGTAGACCTCGCGAGACAACAGGTTCTTGAGCAGCTTGCGGTCGCCTTCCGCAAAGGCCGTGACGATCATCTCGTAGGCCTGGCGCGCGCCGACCAGGAAATGCTTCGGGTCGAAGCTCGAATCGTCGCCGACGATGGCGTCGAGACCGGTCGCGATCGGGCTGCCGGATTCGGCGATGTCCTTCCAGCGGTCGCTCGCGAGCGCCTCCTCCACGGGGCGCGGCGCCTCGGCCGCGCGTCCCGGCAAGGCGACGACATTGTCGTTGGTCGAGGTGCGCACGGCGTCGCGTGCCGAATAGGCGTCGTAAGGCGGCCGTTCCCGACCGGTCCGCTGGCCGAGCACGCTGCGCAGGCGCAGGAAGATGAAGATCGCCAGCGCCAGGAATATGATGGTGTAAATATCGAACACGTCTCGCATGCTCTCCAGCAGTCGTGGGACGGGCCGGCAGCCGGGCCCGCGCGTCGCATTGCGGCATTGGACGCTGTCGTCGCCACCCCTATGTAGGCACGCTGTGGGGTCAAGCTAGATGCGGTCGCGGCGAAAGCGGACGGCCCCGACGCCGGTGCCGACGGAATGTTAAACGATCCGCGACCCGGCGCCAACCTGCACGCCGCTGGAATACGCAGATGTCCTTGCTGAAATGGGCGATTTTCGGGCTGGCCCTGTTGCCCGTCCTGGAAATCGCGGTGTTCGTCTGGGTGGGACTGTGGCTGGGTTTCCTGGTGGCGCTCGGGCTGAGCGTGGCCACGACGCTTGCCGGCCTCGCCGTCCTCCGCCATGCGGGCCGTGCCGAGGTGGAGCGGCTGCGCACGGCGCTTGCGGATACGAGCGTGGCCCGGGTCACTTTGACGGGCCCCGGCGTCCTCGCGGTGCTGGGCGGAATCCTGCTGGTTCTGCCGGGCTTTCTCACCGATTTCGCGGGCGTATTGCTGCTGATTCCTGGGTCGCGCCGCCTTGTTCATGCGACGTTCCGTCGCGCGCACGGCCCCCCGGAGCGCCCCGGGGTGGTGGACCTTTCCCCCGAGGAGTGGCGGCGCATGCCCGAGGAGCGCCTCGGCCACGAGCCCCGAGAGCGACAAAAACCCTAGCATCGGCCCGTCCTTGTGGCACCGCAGGCCCTGTGTTAGCCACACCGCCGACCCAGCGAAAAGCGCGGCCGGAAAGGTGATTTCATGACGACGACCAATGGCGGGACGGCCCAGGACAAGCCGCCGCAGCTCAACGTCCTGGCTCAATACATCAAGGACTTTTCCTTCGAGAATCCCAACGCGCCGCGCTCGCTGCAGCCGCAGCAGCAGGCGCCGGCGATCAACATCCAGATCAACGTCAATGCCAAGCCGCTGAGCGACACCGACTTCGAGGTCGAGCTCAAGCTCGAGGGCAAGGCCGAGAACCAGGGCAACGTCTTGTTCGGCTTCGACCTGATGTTCGCCGGCGTGTTCCGGATCCAGAACGTGCCGCAGGACAACATCCACCCGCTGATCATGATCGAGTGCCCGCGGCTCCTGTTCCCGTTTGCGCGTGAGATCATCGCGACGGCGGTGCGCAATGGCGGCTTCCCGCCGCTGCTGATCGATCCGGTGGATTTCGTGTCGCTCTATCGCCAGAAGGTCGGCGAGCTCCAGGCCCGCCAGCCCCAGGCCCCGGCCGCGAGCTGACCGGGCCGGCGGTCTACGCCTCCCGGGCCCGAGCGTCCCCTGGCTCGGCCGGCAGATAGGGCATCCAGAGAGCGCCCTCGCCCAGCTCCTGGACGAAGGCCCGGTGGGCCTGGCGCTCCGCCTCGGTGAGCCGCGGGGCGAGCGCGACGGTGCGCACGCGCAGCACGGTCGTGCCGGCGGTGTCGGCCGCGACGACCGTATCCTCGACCAGGCTCAGGGCCGCCTGACGCGCGCCGATCAGCTCGACATAGACCTCGGCCAGGATCTCGGCGTCGAGCAGGGCGCCGTGCTTGGTGCGCCGCGAATTGTCGATGCCGTAGCGCGTGCAGAGATCGTCGAGCCGGTTCGGGCCCGCCGGATGCCGGCGCCGCGCCAGCAGCAGGGTATCGACCAGGCGCGCGCGGTCGATGAGCGGCCTCCTGGCCCGCTCGAGCTCGGCATTGAGAAAGGCGATGTCGAAGGCTGCGTTGTGGATCACCAGCGGCGCATCGCCGAGGAAGACCAGGAAGTCGTCCGCGACATCGCCGAACAGCGGCTTGTCGCGGAGGAACTCGGTGGAGAGACCGTGCACCGCGAAGGCCGCGGCCGGCACGTCGCGTTCCGGATTGATGTAGCAGTGGAAGGTCTGGCCGGTCGGAAAGCCCTTGAAGAGCTCCACGCAACCGATCTCGACCACCCGATCGCCCTGGTAGGGATCGAGGCCGGTGGTCTCGGTGTCGAGCACGATTTCGCGCATGGCGGTCTCGCCGAATCGGTGGGGCGCCCGATATTACCCCGCCGGCGACGCGGTGCGCTCCGCAAAAGCACGACCCGGCAAGCCCGCGATCGCCCGGAGAATGCCACGAACCTGGGCGCGCGCGGCATCGAAGCTTTGCGAGCTGTCCACGATGAAATGCGCACGGGCGCGCTTCTCGCTGTCGGCCGTCTGGCGGGCGAGCAGCGTCGCGAGCTTCTCGTCCGTCATGCCGGCCCGCGCGAGAACACGGGCGCGCTGCACCTCGGGCGGCGCCGAGACCACCACCACGGCATCGACGCGACGCTCTCCGCCGGTCTCGAACAAGAGCGGAATGTCGAGCACGACGACGCGCGCACCGCGTCCGGCGGCCTCGGTCAGAAACCGCGTTTCGGACTCGCGCACCAGCGGATGGACGATCGCCTCCAGGCGCCTGATGGCGTCGGAATCGCCGACCACCTGGGCGGAGAGCCGGGTGCGATCGACCCGTCCAGCCCGGGTGGTGCCGGGAAACGCAGCCTCGATCCGGCCCACGGCCTCGTTCTCGTAGAGCCGGTGCACGGCGGCATCGGCGTCGTGCACCGGCACGCCGGCTTCCGCGAAGAACCGCGCGGTGGTCGACTTGCCCATGCCGATCGAGCCCGTGAGGCCGAGGACGAGCATCAATGGGCTCCGGACTCGGCGCGGATATCGGCTTCGAGCAGGGCGCGCAGCTCCGGCGTCACCTGCGGGGTGACGCCGAACCAGCGCGCGAAGCCCGGCACGGCCTGATGCAGCAGCATGCCGAGGCCGTCCGCCGTGCGCAGGCCGCGCGCCTTCGCGGCGGCCAGCAAGGGCGTCTCCAGCGGCACGTAGACGATATCGTAGACCACGGCGCGTGCATCGATGCGGTCGAGATCGACCGCGAGCGGCGGCTGGCCCGCCATGCCGAGAGTGGTCGTGTTGACGAGCAGGCACGTATCCGGCAGCAGGCCGGAAAGCTCGGCGAGGCCATAGGGCTTGACGCGGCGGCCGAGCAGCCGCGCGATCTCCTCGGCACGCGCGCGGGTGCGGTTGACCACGGCGACGTCGATCTTGCGGCCCACCAAGGCGTGGACCACGGAGCGCGCCGAGCCGCCGGCGCCCAGGACGACGGCGCGGCCACCCTGGACCTCCCACCCCGGAACCGAGGCGTCGAGATGCGCCATGAAGCCGATACCGTCCGTGTTGCTGCCGACCAGCGTGCCGGCCTCGTACCAGACCGTGTTGACGGCACCCACGGCATCCGCGGCCGCATCGCGCCGGTCCACGTCTCGGAATGCCGCCTGCTTGTGCGGGACCGTGACATTGCCGCCGACATAGCCGTGCCGGGCAAGATGGCGCAGGAACTCGGGAAAGCGATCCGGAGCCACGTCCTCGCGCTCGTAGCGGCCCGCAATTCCGAGGGTCTCGAGCCAGTAGCCGTGCAGCAGCGGCGAGCGGGAATGGGCCACCGGATGACCCATGACACAAGCGCGCGGCGGCAGATCCGTCATGATCGCAGATGTCCGGCTTCGCGCAGATGCGCAAGCAGGGGAAGGAGCGGGAGGCCCAGGATCGTGAAATGGTCCCCGACGATGCTTTCGAAGAGATGAACCCCGGTTCCTTCCAACTGATAGCCCCCGACGCTCCGGCAGACAGCTGCCCCGGCGACGTCCAGATAGGCCTCCAGGAACGCGTCCGAGAAGGCCCGCATGGTGAGCCGCGCCACCGCCACGTGACGATACAGGGTGGTGCCGCCCCGCACGAGCGCCACGGCGGAATGCAGCTCGTGACTGCGGCCGCCGAGGGTCAGCAACTGCCGGCGCGCGGCGGCGCGGTCGGCCGGCTTGGAGAAGCGCCGCCCGTCGAGCGACAAGGTCTGGTCGGCGCCCAGCACCAGGCGATCCGTGAGGTGAGACGAGATGGCCGCAGCCTTGGCCTCGGCCAGGTGCCGGGCGACCGCCCCCGGATCCGCGAGACCGGCGGCAGCCTCCACGGCGCGCTCGTCGATATCGGCGGGCCGGCTCTCCACCGGAATCCCGGCCGCCTCGAGCAGGCTGCGACGCACCGGGCTCCTGGATGCGAGAACCAGCGGCGCGGGCGCGAGCCACAGGGTCATGAGTCGACCGGCTGGCGCCGGCGCTCCGCGAGCAGAGCGAGCACCGCCGCTGCCGTCTCCTCGATCGAGCGGCGCGTGACGTCGATTGCGGGCCAGCCGTGGCGGGTGCACAGGCGGCGCGAGAACGCCACCTCCTCGGCGACCGCCTGGCGGTCGACATAGAGATCGTTGGCGGTTTGCGCCCTCAGCCCGAGCAGGCGGTTCTGGCGGATCTGGACGATGCGCTCGGGCGTCGCGTAGAGGCCGACCACCAGCGGCCTCACGAGGCGCTCGAGCTGCGGCGGCACCGGCATGTTCGGCACCAGCGGTACATTGGCGGTCTTCACGCCGCGATTGGCGAGATAGATCGAGGTCGGCGTCTTCGAGGTGCGCGACACGCCGGTGAGCACCACATCGGCGTCCTCGAGGCCTTCGACGTGCTGCCCGTCGTCGTGCAGCATGGTGTAGTTCAGGGCATCGATACGCTTGAAATATTCGGCATTGAGCATGTGCTGGGCACCGATCCGGCGCGTCGAGGATTCGCCCAGATAGGATTGGAACAGGCCCAGAACTGGTCCAAGGATCGACAGATAGGGCACGCCGAATTCCCGGCACTTGGCCTCGAGCCGGTCGAGCAGCTCGCGGTCCAGGAGTGTGTAGAGCACGATTCCGGGCGAAGCCTCGATCTCGGCGATCACCCGGTCGAGCTGCTTCTGGGTGCGCACCAGGGGATAGACATGCTCGATCGGGCTCACGGTCGCATACTGGGCAGCCGCCGCCCGCGCGACCGTGATGAGGGTCTCACCGGTCGCATCGGAGACGAGATGCAGATGGAAGTAGTTGCCGCTGCGCTGAGGCATGGCGGTTCGGACATCCCTGTGGACGGCTGGGGAGAAGGCCATGGGGCGGGTCCGAGTGCAAGCCGGCAGCGGCACGGCCTGTCCCCGGGCGGCGCGGCCCATCCACAATCGCATCGCCCGGGAGCTGCGCGGGGTGCCCGCCAGGGAGACCCGAGATCGCCCGCAAACCACAGGAAATCCGCGGGGACAACTCCGCGAAATGCGAATGATTCCATGGCATAGGGGTGATGTCGGCAAGGGCTGGCGGATCGCGTGGAAAAACCTGCTAGGTGTGGAAACCGGTGGGGATCGACGGTGGACTGCGAGTCGTGAGTCCAATCCACGGTCACAGAGTCACTACAGAGATTCTTCTCGATATGGATTGAAGAGAATGCCTGTGCATCCGCCCGCCACCGGAAAGCCGCTTCTTCGCGTGCTGAAGGGGCATCGCGAGGCCGTGCCTCCGGTCTGGCTCATGCGGCAGGCGGGACGCTATCTCCCGGAATATCGTGCGATCCGCGAAAAGGTTCCGAGCTTCCTCGATCTCTGCTTCACGCCGAAGCTCGCAGCCGAAGTGACATTGCAGCCGATCCGGCGTTTCGGCTTCGACGGCGCGATCCTGTTCTCGGATATCCTGGTGGTGCCCTACGCGCTCGGGCAAGCCGTGACATTCGAGACAGGCGAAGGGCCGAGGCTCGCGCCGGCGATCGACGCCGAGACGATCGCGATGCTCGAGGACGAGGTCGATCACGAGCGGCTTGCGCCCGTCTATGAAACCATCGGGCTGGTGCGCAACGAGCTGCCCGGGAGCGTGACGCTGCTCGGGTTCTGCGGCGCGCCCTGGACGGTTGCGACCTACATGGTGGGCGGGCGGGGCGGCGACGACCAAGTGCCGGCTCGGCTGCTGGCCTATCGTGAGCCGCAGGTTTTCGGCGTGTTGATCGATCGGCTGGTGGCGGCGTCGATCGCCTATCTGGTGGCGCAGTTCAAGGCGGGTGTCGATGCGGTGCAGATCTTCGACACCTGGGCCGGCATCCTCGCGCCGCGCGAACTCGAGCGCTGGTGTGTCGATCCGATCCGACGAATCGTGTCGGGTGTGCGCGCGCAAGTGCCGGATGCGACGATCATCGGCTTTCCGCGCGGCATCGGCAGCCTGCTCGGGCGTTTCGCAGGCGGCGTTCCGGTGGACGCGGTCGGCCTCGACTGGATGATCGATCCGGATCTGGTCGCGCGTGCCGTGCCGGCGAGGATGGCGGTGCAGGGAAACCTGGATCCGCTCGCACTGCTCGCCGGGGGATCGGCGCTGGACACGGCCGTGGACGCGGTGCTGGAGGCGTTCGCGGGTCGGCCGCATGTGTTCAATCTGGGTCACGGCATCCTGCCGCCGACGCCGATCGCTCATGTGGAACGCATGCTGGCGCGGGTGCGTGGTGCGGGCTGAGGGACGATCGATGAGGGCAGAGGCGCGGACGCGCGTGATCCGCGCCGTGGTGGCGCTGGCGGTGCTCGGGGCACTCGTCGCCAGCCTGTATGTGTGGCGGCCTTCGGGCCTCTACCTGTGGCTCAAGGCCGTGCACGTGATAGCCGTGATCTCGTGGATGGCCGGAATGCTCTATCTGCCGCGGCTGTTCGTCTACCATTGCGCCGCGGAGCCCGGATCGCCGCAGTCCGAGACCTTCAAGGTGATGGAGCGGCGACTGCTGACCGTGATCATCAATCCGGCCATGACGGTCACCTGGGCGCTGGGGCTGTGGCTCGCCTATGACGGCGGCCATTACACGAGCGGCTGGATGCTCGCCAAGTTCCTGTTGGCGCTGGCGCTGTCCGCAATGCATGGAATGTTCTCGGGCTGGGTGCGGGACTTCGCCTCCGACCGGAACCGGCGCAGCGAGAGATTCTACCGCTTGATCAACGAGATACCGGCCCTGCTGATGGTCGGAATCGTGATCCTGGTGATCGTCAAGCCGTTCTGAGCCGGGGATCGGTCGGAGCACGATCTGCGGCAGGCTCCGGCGCTGCCTCTTGCGTCCGACCCGGTCTTTCCATATTTTGTGCGCAGTCGCCTGAACGCAGGCAGATGCTTCCGAGTTTTGGTCCAGGGACCGAACGGAGCATCGGGCCCGACGGCCGGACGCCCTCCCCGCCCCAGAACTTAAGACTCCCTTCCTCTACTTTGCATCGGCCACTTCACGCGCCGATCGTCCACCAGGATTAGCCCGCATGCGGGAAATGAAACTCCAGGACCTCAAGTCCAAGTCGCCGACCGAGCTTCTCGCTTTCGCCGAAGAGCAGGAGGTCGAGAACGCCTCCACCATGCGCAAGCAGGAGTTGATGTTCGCGATCCTCAAGCAGCTGGCGACCCGCGATGTCGAGATCATCGGCGAAGGCGTGGTCGAGGTGCTGCAGGACGGCTTCGGCTTCCTGCGCTCGCCGGAAGCGAACTACCTGCCGGGTCCCGACGACATCTACGTTTCGCCGTCCCAGATCCGCCGCTTCGGCCTGCGCACCGGCGACACCATCGAGGGTCACATCCGCAGCCCGAAGGAGGGCGAGCGCTACTTCGCGCTGCTCAAGGTCAATACGATCAACTTCGAGGATCCCGAGAAGGCGCGCCACAAGATCAACTTCGACAACCTGACGCCGCTTTATCCGGAGCAGCGGCTGCGCATGGAATACGAGGATCCGACCAAGAAGGATCTGTCGCCGCGCGTGATCGACATCGTGGCACCGATCGGCAAGGGCCAGCGGGCGCTGATCGTGTCGCCGCCGCGGACCGGCAAGACCGTGCTGCTGCAGAACATCGCGCATTCGATCACGAGCAATCATCCGGAATGCTTCCTGATCGTGCTGCTGATCGACGAGCGGCCCGAGGAAGTGACCGACATGCAGCGCTCCGTGAAGGGCGAGGTGATCTCCTCGACCTTCGACGAGCCGGCCGCGCGCCACGTGCAGGTGGCCGAGATGGTGATCGAGAAGGCCAAGCGCCTGGTCGAGCACGGCCGCGACGTGGTGATCCTGCTCGACTCGATCACGCGCCTCGGGCGCGCCTACAACACGGTGGTGCCGTCGTCCGGCAAGGTGCTGACCGGCGGCGTCGACGCCAATGCGCTGCAGCGGCCGAAGCGCTTCTTCGGCGCCGCGCGCAACATCGAGGAAGGCGGCTCRCTCACGATCATCGCGACGGCGTTGATCGACACCGGCAGCCGCATGGACGAGGTGATCTTCGAGGAGTTCAAGGGCACCGGCAATTCCGAGCTCATTCTCGACCGCAAGGTCGCGGACAAGCGCACCTTCCCGGCGATCGACATCACGCGTTCGGGCACCCGCAAGGAAGAGCTGCTGACCCCATCGGACCAGCTCAAGAAGATCTACGTGCTGCGCCGGATCCTCAATCCGATGGGCACCATGGACGCCATCGACTTCCTGCTCGACAAGCTGCGCAACACCAAGAGCAATTCGGAATTCTTCGAGTCGATGAATACGTGACGGCGCGCTCGCGCGGGCACGATCCGAATGGCCGGGCCTGTCCCGGCCATTTTTCTTTCGCGGCAAGCTAGGCCGGGGGGAGGGCCGCGACTGCGCTCGCCAAGGACGCCGGATCCGTGATCGGCAGCGAACAGGTCTGGCCGACGCAGACGAAGGCGGCGACGCCGGGCGCGGCGGCGATCTTCTCGCGGGCGGGATGCGAGGCCGGCAGGGCCTCGGCCGACGGCGCGCGCATCAGGATGCGGTCGAGAAAGGGGAGCGCCCGGGCGGCCTCCAGAAGCGCGTCGGCGCGCGCGCCGGTGCCGGTGACCACGATCTCGGCCGGCCGCAGGCGCAGGTCGAGGGCGTTGAGCAGCGCCGCATGGGCGAGCAGGTTCGGCGCCGCGACTGCGAGCACGCCCTCGAGCAGGCGGTCCGCCTTGGCGCGCCAACCCTCGTCGCCGGTGAGCACTGCGAGGCGCACCAGGTTCCGGGCCGCGATGGCATTGGGGTTGGGCGTGGCGTCGTCATTGGTCGCGTCGGGACGTACCACGAGGCCCTCGGCGTCGTCCGCCGTGAGATAGTAGCCACCGATGTCCGGGTTCGCGTAGTGGCGGTCGAGGGCGCGCTGCCAGGCCAGCGCCTGGTCGAGGTAGCCGGGCTCGCCGGTCGCCTCGTGCAAGGCGAGCGCCGCCTTGATCATGTTGGCGAAGTCGGAAGCGAGCCCGGGAAACAGGAGGCGGCCCGCGCGCCAGGAATGGCCGAGCCGGTCGCCCCGGACCATCGTGCTGGCGATGAAGCGGAAGGCCCGTGCCGCCATCTCGATCCAGCCCGGTTCGCGCAGCAGCGATCCCGCATTGGCGAGCGCCGCGATCATCAGGCCGTTCCAGTCCGCCAGGACCTTGTCGTCGCGCCCGGGGCGAACCCGCTTTTCGCGCTCGTTCAATAGCTTACCGCGCAGCATGGGGAGCCCTTGCAGAGCAGCCTCGGCAGATGCGGGCCCGGCCGCGCCGGCATTTTCCGTGCTGCGCGGTAAGTGCTTGAGGCGGTTCAGGATATTGTGACCTTCGAAGTTGCCCTCCCGGGTCACGTCGTAATGCGCAGCAAACGCCTCGGCGTCGGCGCCCAGGATCCGCTCGATCTCGACCCGCGACCAGACATAGAACTTGCCCTCCTCGCCTTCCGAATCGGCATCGAGCGAGGACGCGAAGGCGCCCTCGGCGGTGGTCATCTCGCGGGCGAGCCAGCCGACGGTCTCGACGGCCCGCTCGCGGTAGAGGGGTCGGTGCGTATGGACGTGGGCGAGGGCCAGGAGCTCGAGCAGCTGGGCATTGTCGTAGAGCATCTTCTCGAAGTGGGGCACGAGCCAGCGCTCGTCCACCGCGTAGCGCGCGAAGCCGCCGCCGAGGTGATCGTAGATGCCGCCCTCGCAGATATGGTCGAGAGTGAGCGCCACGGCGGCGATGAAGCGGTTCGGAGCGGGCGAGCCCGGCGCGCCTGATCGGGAAGCGCGAAGGCCCGCGCGCCAGAGGAGCTCG
Organism: Bradyrhizobiaceae bacterium; assembly: GCA_003105195.1. GTDB lineage: Bacteria > Pseudomonadota > Alphaproteobacteria > Rhizobiales > Xanthobacteraceae > FEB-22. Next base: position 23,059 of record PQAH01000005.1, on the reverse strand, counting down.
AAGATGGACGCCTGAGGGAACTTCGGCGCGCCACCGAGGCCACCGTGGGCCCGATCGATCAGGCCGCAGACGCGCGCCGCGATGTCGTCGAGCTCGGCGCGCCCGATCGTGACCCTGCCGGGAGGTCGCGCCTTTGCGGCGAGACGCTCCATGAGGGCGCTGCGATTGTGCTCGATGCGGTTCGGCTCTTCGCGGAACAGGCGCGCGATCTCGCGCAGGACGTCCACGAAGGCCGGGCGCCCGAAGCGTGAGATCTTCGGAAAATAGGTGCCGCCCCAGACCGGCTCGCCGTCGGGCGTGAGGAACATGGTGAGTGGCCAGCCGCCCTGCTCGCCGAGCAGATGCAACGACGTCATGTAGATCTGGTCGATGTCGGGCCGTTCCTCGCGGTCGACCTTGATGTTGACGAACAGCTCGTTCATCACGCGCGCCGTCGCGTCGTCCTCGAAGCTCTCGTGGGCCATGACGTGGCACCAATGGCAGGCCGCATAGCCGATCGAGAGCAGGATCGGCTTGTCGCTGCGCTTGGCCTCGGCAAGCGCGTCCGGTCCCCAGGGCCACCAGTCGACCGGGTTGTGACGGTGCTGCAGCAGATAGGGGCTGGTCTCGCGGGCCAGGCGATTCTCGTGGCCGATCGTCGCGGACATCGGGGCCTCCGGACGTGACTTTCGTGCGTATCCGCTGGATAACGCCCCGGTGCCGGAAAGTCTCGCCTGACGCCTGCTCGCGATCCCGGCCATGTGGCCAGCAGCGGCTCGCACTGTCGCGGCCGCCTGGGGCCACCGCGGTCGCGGGTCCGAAGTGTGGAAGTGCGAATCCATGAAATCATTCTTCCATCACCTGAGGTGAAGGTAGCCGTGACGGGGAAGCCGGATACGATCTTCGCGCTGTCGTCGGGGCGGCCGCCGGCGGCCATCGCGGTCGTACGCGTCTCGGGCCCGAAGGCTCGATTCGGCCTCGAAACATTGGTGACACGGATGCCCGAGCCGCGTCGCGCGGTGCTTCGTAAGCTACTGAATCCATTTACAAAAGGTGTTCTCGACGATGCTCTTGTGCTGTGGCTGCCCGGGCCCGCGACGGAGACCGGGGAGGATATGGTCGAGCTCCACCTGCATGGCGGCCGGGCTGTGGTCGCGGCCGTTCTCGAGACCTTGGGCGCCGTGGAAGGCCTTCGACCGGCGGAAGCCGGCGAGTTCACGCGACGCGCCTTCGAGAACGGGAAGCTCGACCTCACGGCCGTGGAGGGCCTCGCGGATCTGATCGCAGCGGAGACGGAAGCGCAGCGGGTCCAGGCCCTGCGGCACTATCAAGGGCTTCTTGGTGACCGGGCCGAGGCCTGGCGGGAGCGCTTGATCGAAGCCATGGCGCTGGTCGAGGCCGGCATCGACTTCTCCGACGAGGGAGACGTTCCCGAGGAGCTGATGGGTCCGGCCCTCCGGGTGGCACGGGATCTGGCGCACGAGATCGACCAGGTGCTGGCCGACGGGCGTCGGGGCGAACGCCTGCGCGAGGGTCTGGTGGTCGCCATCGCGGGGCCGCCCAATGCCGGAAAGTCGAGCCTGCTCAACCGACTCGCGCGGCGGGAGGCCGCCATCGTGTCGCCCCATGCGGGGACCACGCGGGATGTGATCGAGGTGCACCTGGATCTCGAGGGCTTTCCGGTAACGCTGCTCGATACGGCCGGGGTGCGCGACACGCAGGATCCGATCGAGCTGGAAGGTGTGCGCCGTGCGCGGGCACGTGCCGCCCAGGCCGATCTGGTGCTCTGGATCACTGAGGATGGCATGGCGAGCGACGCCCCGGTTCCAGGATCTGCAGCCCGAGTCTGGTGGATCAGGAACAAGGTCGACCTGAGGGGTGAGGTCGACCTGGGGGGTGAGGGACCAATAGGCGAATCTGGATTCGGCGAAGATCCTATCTTCTGGATTTCGGCCACGGTTGGGACGGGAATCGGCGAGCTCGTTGCCGCGCTCGCATGGTATGCCAGAAATGCCCTTCACGGCGGCGAGCCGGCACTGTTGAGCCGTGCGCGCCACCGTCATCTACTGGTCGAGACTCGCGAGGCCTTGCAGCGGGCATTGGGGGGTCGGCCCGGAGACGAAGAGGTCGTGGCAGAGGAGCTTCGGAGTGCGGCGGTATCCCTGGGCCGTCTCACCGGACGGATCGACGTGGAAGACATATTGGATGTGATATTTCGTGATTTCTGCATTGGGAAGTGACTCGGTCTCGATGTTTCACGTGAAACGCGTCCAGGACTGTTTCACGTGAAACATCGATTCTGATCCGCAACGATACCTCCACGGGGGGCTTACGGTGCACCATCTGCGGTGAATCCGGACTCGCGAATTCGCCCGGCTGTTCACCTCGGGGCTTTTGACCGGCCCGGCCCATTTCGCTAGAACGACCCCGCGAGGGCGCCATGTCTCTGGGCTTCGACGTGATCGTGATCGGCGGCGGGCATGCCGGCTGCGAGGCCGCGGCCGCAGCGGCACGCATGGGCGCGGCCACGGCTCTGGTGACGCATCGAATCGCGACCATCGGCGCCATGTCCTGCAATCCTGCCATCGGCGGTCTTGGCAAGGGTCATCTGGTCCGCGAGATCGATGCGCTCGATGGCCTCATGGGGCGAGTGGCCGACCAGGGTGGCATCCAGTTCCGGCTCCTCAATCGCCGCAAGGGACCGGCGGTGCGTGGCCCGCGGGCCCAAGCGGACCGAAAGCTCTATGCCCGGGCGATGCAGCAGGCGATCCGCGAGACGCGGAACCTGACCGCGATCGAGGCCGAAGCGGATGACCTCATTCTTGCGGAAGGTCGAGTCGCGGGCATTCGCCTGGTCGATGGGCGGATCCTGGACGCGGGGGCGGTGGTCCTGACCACCGGCACCTTCCTGCGGGGTCTCATTCATCTGGGCGAGCAGACGACTCCGGCCGGGCGGGCCGGTGAGGCGCCCGCCATCGGTCTGTCCCTGAGCCTGGAGCGGATCGGCTTCGTCCTTGGGCGGCTGAAGACCGGAACGCCCCCGCGTCTGGACGGCACGACCATCGATTGGGCTGCGCTCGAAAGCCAGTCCGGGGACGAACCCCCTGAGCCGTTTTCCAGCCTCACCGACCGGCTGCCGAACCCTCAGATCTGCTGTGCGATCACGCGGACGAACGAGGCGACGCATGCGGTGATCCGCGCCAATGTCCTTCGCTCGCCCATGTATTCGGGACAGATCCAAAGCCGCGGGCCGCGCTACTGTCCCTCCATCGAGGACAAGATCGTCCGGTTCGGCGAGCGGGACGGCCACCAGATCTTCCTGGAACCAGAGGGGCTCGACGACACCACGGTCTATCCGAACGGCATCTCGACCTCGCTCCCCGAGGAGGTGCAGCGGGCGCTGATCGCGACCATTCCGGGGCTCGAGAAGGCCCGGATCGTCCGTCCCGGCTATGCGATCGAATACGACCACGTCGATCCGCGGGAGCTCGAGCCGAGTCTCGAGACCAAGCGTGTGCCGGGACTGTACATGGCGGGACAGATCAACGGCACGACCGGCTATGAGGAGGCGGCGGCGCAAGGGCTGGTCGCGGGCCTGAATGCGGCGGCGCGGGCCGGCGGGGGCGAGCCGATCGTCTTCGATCGCGCTGAGGGCTATCTCGGCGTGATGATCGACGACCTTGTGACCCGCGGCGTGAGCGAGCCCTATCGCATGTTCACGTCACGGGCCGAGTATCGCCTCTCGCTACGGGCCGACAATGCGGACCAACGGCTGACCCGCAAAGGGATTGCGGTCGGGTGCGTGGACGCGCGCCGGGCCGAGGCGTTCACGCGCAAGATGGCCCTGCTCGACGAAGCGCGCAGCTTCGCGCTGTCCGTTTCGCTCACCCCCTCCGAAGCGGCGCGCCATGGCCTGACGCTCAATCGGGACGGCCAGCGGCGGACGGCCTTCGAGCTTCTCTCGTATCCGGACATTCGTCTCGCCGACTTGGCGAAGGTGTGGCCAAAGCTCGGGTCGCTCGCGCCGATGATTGGCGAGCAGCTGGAGACGGATGCCCGGTATGCGGTGTATCTTGGCCGGCAGAATGCCGATATCGCGGCCTACCGGCGCGACGAGGGCCTGGAGCTTCCCGAGACGCTGGATTATGCGGCACTGCCCGGCCTGTCCATGGAGGCGCGGCAGAAACTTGGATCGATTCGGCCCCGTACCATCGGCCAGGCCGGCCGGATCGATGGGATCACCCCGGCGGCCTTGACGCTCCTTGCCGCGCATGTGCGCCGACACCGCCGGCGTGGAACGAACGAGACTGCTGCCTAGGGCGGAATCGGCTATACGTTGCGCAAGGCTCGCGCCCGGATCCAGAGGTCGTGGATCACAGGCGAGATGGAGCCGCTCGAGCCAAGTGATGGCGCCACGGTTCATTCCGCGTGACCCTGAAGTCGCCCTGGCGGACGATCGCGCGGCCGCGCTCGCCATGACTCCAGTTTCACGTGAAATCCTGGCGCGCCTCGATCGATTCATCTCCCTCCTGCTGCAATGGCAGAAGACCATCAATCTGGTCGCGCCTGCCTCGATCCCGATGGTGTGGACACGCCACGTTGCGGATTCGCTTCAGCTGCTGGATGCGGTCCCGGATGCGCAACGCTGGATCGATCTGGGATCCGGAGGGGGATTTCCCGGGTTGGTGCTAGCCTGCGCCCTGGCCGACAGGCCGGGCGCCTCGGTCCATCTCGTAGAAAGCAGCGGCAAGAAGGCCGCGTTCCTGCGCGAGGTCGCGCGGAGCCTGAGATTGCCGGTACGGATCCACGCGCAGCGGATCGAGGAATTCGCGGCCGTCCATGATGAACCGGCCGACGTCGTGACCGCCCGGGCTCTCGCGCCGCTCGTGGAGCTCCTCGCGCTCGCGAGTCCCTTGTTGAAAAGAGGGGCCCGAGGCTTGTTTCCGAAGGGGCAAGATGTAGAGGCTGAATTGACCGCGGCCTCTAAATGTTGGACGATCGACGCCAAGCTGCTCCCCTCGAGGACCGACCCGCGTTCTCGCCTGGTCCTGGTCGGACGTGCCGAACGTCGTGCCAAAACCCTGTAACGGCGGGTAGAATCCGGCCTCGATTCGGCCGTGCAACGAACCGGACTGACAATGAACGAGACTTCGCGGATCCCGCGCGTTCTGGCCCTGGCCAACCAGAAGGGTGGCGTCGGCAAGACCACCACCGCCATCAATCTGGGGACCGCGCTCGCCGCCATCGGCGAGCATGTGCTGGTCGTGGACCTCGATCCCCAAGGCAACGCCTCGACCGGGCTCGGCATCAGCTACAAGAGCCGGCGGCATTCCACCTATGACGTGCTCATGGGCGAGGCCACCATGCGGGGGGCGGTCCACGAGACCGCGGTGCCGCGGCTCCACATCGTGCCCTCGACCATGGACCTGTCGGGCTTCGAGCTGCAGATCGCGCAGGAGCGCGACCGCGCCTTCCGATTGCGCAACGCCCTGCGCGAGCTCAATGCGGCCCCCGCGGGCGGGCTCGAATACAGCTATGTCCTGGTCGATTGTCCGCCGTCGCTCAATCTCGTGACCGTCAACGCCATGGCGGCGGCCGATTCGATCCTGGTGCCGCTGCAATGCGAGTTCTTCGCGCTGGAAGGACTCTCGCAGCTCCTCAAGACGGTCGAGCAGGTGAAGACCAATCTCAATCCCGCGCTCAGCATCCACGGCATCGTGCTGACGATGTTCGATGCGCGCAACAATCTCTGCGGCCAGGTTGTCGAGGACGTGCGCAGCTTCATGGGCGAGAAGGTCTATCAGACCATCATTCCGCGCAATGTGCGTGTCTCCGAGGCGCCGTCCTACGGCAAGCCGGTGCTGCTCTACGACCTCAAATGCGTCGGCAGCCAGGCCTATCTGCGGCTCGCATCCGAGATCATCCAGCGCGAGAAGACCTTGCGGGCGGCGTGAGCGCGCGAGGTCGCGTCGGAACATGCACCGCCGGGGAAATCGAGTCTGCCATGCATGCGAACGGCGCGTGCAAGATGCCGGGTTGCGGAGTCAGGGAGTCGCGAGGTGGCGGCGAAGGAGGCGATGATGGCGGAGGACGCAGCGAGATCGCGACTGGGGCGCGGCCTCGCCGCGCTGATCGGCGACGTCGACGACGAGTCGACGGCGGTCGAGCGCACGCGCAGCCAGCGGCGCGTGCCGATCGAGTTCGTCAAGCCCAACCCGCGCAATCCGCGCCGCGTGTTCGCGGAGGCCGAGCTCGAGGAGCTGGCGGCCTCGATTCGCGAACGCGGCATCATCCAGCCGATCCTGGTGCGCACGGTGGCGGGCGCGATGGATCAATACGAGATCATCGCGGGCGAGCGCCGCTGGCGCGCGGCGCAACGCGCCGGCGTGCACGACGTGCCGATCGTCCTGCTCGAGGTCAGCGACCGCGAGGCGCTCGAGCTCGCAATCATCGAGAACGTCCAGCGCACCGATCTCAACCCGCTGGAGGAGGCGATGGGCTACCAGGCGCTCGCCGACGAGTTCGGGCACGGCCAGGACGAGATCGCCCGGATCGTGGGCAAGAGCCGGAGCCACGTCGCCAACACGGTGCGCCTGCTACGGCTCCCGGAGACCGTGAAGGCCTATCTCAACGACGGTCAGCTCTCGGCCGGCCATGCGCGCGCCCTGCTGTCCCAGCCGGATCCGGAGGCGGCGGCCCGCGCGATCGTCGAGCAGGGCCTCAATGTCCGCCAGGTCGAGGCCCTGGCGCAGGAGCAAGCCGAAAAGGCCGGCAAGGCCGCCAAGCCGCGCCCGCGCCTCGCCAAGGACGCCGACACCCGCGCGTTGGAGAAGCGCCTCTCGGACGCGCTCGGTCTTGCGGTCTCGATCGAGCATCGCGGCCATGGCGGCCAGCTCAAGATCAGGTACAAGAGCCTGGAACAGCTCGACGAGGTGATCCGTCGGCTCGAGCAGGGCCAGTGACGCCGAGGTCAAGGCGGAGGGGATGACAGGAGCACCGTGACGGCGCGGTGGCACGTTCCGGTGTCCCTGATGCCGAGATGTCTGGCACTGTGCAGCTTCGGCGCAGTCGAGGCCTGCGGCACCGCGTCTGCCGCGGGTGCTGACGGCTCGCGGGGCACGATCCCGAATCCCAACTCATTCGATTGCGCTGTTCTCGAGGCTGCCAGCGAACCCTCGAGAGGACATCACGCCTTGCGCCGACCTGCCGTGGCAATCGAAAGCAAGGTGCGCTGCGCGATCGCCTCGGCAAGATCGGCTTGGCGGCGCGTCTCGAGCTCCGCCTCCGCGAGCTGGCTCATGGCCCGCGCCAGCCGCTCCGCGGTCCAGCTGCGCAGCGCCGCCTCGACCAGGGGCTTGCGGCGAAAATGCAAGGTCGGGTCCATGCGGTCCAATGCATCCGCGACACCGCTCTCGATGGCGAGACGGATCGCATGCAGCTTCGCGACCTGGCGCAGGGCCGCCCCGACGATGGTGGAGGCGGCGGTCCCGGCGGCGCGCGCCTTGGCGAACTGGGTCTCGACATCGCCGGGCCGGCCCGCAAAGGCCGCGTCGATGATCCCGTCGAGGGCGAGTGCCGAGGCGTCGGCCACCACGGCGACGACATCCTCGAGCTCGACGCGTGGGCTGCCGGCCGCATAAAGCGTCAGCTTGCGGAGCTCGGCGCGGGACGCCCGCCGGTCGCCGCCGAGGAGAGCAACGAGAGCAGCGCGCGCATCGGGCGCGATCGCGAGTCCGTTGGCGCGGACCTCGTCGTCGACCAGCCGGGCGAGGTCGCGCTCGCTGTCGCTGTAGCAGGGAATGGCGGCGGCCATGCGGGCCTTCTCGCACAAGGCCCGCAGGCCCGTGCCGCGCCGCAAGTCGCCCGCCTCGATGACGACGCGGCAATCGACCAGCCTGGCGTCGAGCACAGCCTCCACGGCCGGCACGATGTTGCGGCCGCCGGCCTTCACCCAGATCGCGCGCCGTCCCCCGAACAGGCCGATGGTGCCCGCCTCGTCGACCAGGCGGGCCGGATCCTGGACAAGCAGCTCGCCGTCGAGACGCACGAGCGCGAAGGGATCGGAAGGATCGTCCACCGAAGCCTTGACGATCGCCTCGGCGCGCTCGCTCACGAGGCCGCCGTCGGGGCCGAACAGCAGCACGATCGGGTGCGCCGGGTCGGGACGCGCCACGAAGCCCTCGATCTCCGCGCCCTTGAGCGCGACCATGGGGTCAGGGCCTCGCGGGTGTCGGCCGGGTCACGCCCGTGTTCCGCCGCTCAGGTGCCGGCGACGAGCGCCGAGGCGAGCCGCAGGCGAATGTGATCGGCGATCACGCGCGCGGCCCGCTCCTCCGCATCACGCTGGGCGCGCACGCGGGCAAAACGCTGCTGCTGGCCCGGAATCTCGGATGTGACGCGGGCGAAGGTCTGGCCCTTGAGCGCCTCCTTGCCGGTCGCCAGGTTGGTCAGCTGGTAGGTCGCATCGATGCCGGTGACCTCGACCTCGGCACGGCCTGACGTCACGTCCACGGTGATCGGCGTGGTCCGCAGCGAAATCCTCACGACCAGGCGATGCGTCGGCGGCGCGCTGCCCCCGCCGCCCGTCAGTCCGAACAGCAAGGCATCACGCAATTCCACCGCGATCCGCTCCTGCGGCGTGCCCTTGGGCGCCTGGATCTGCGCGATCTCGACCCCCGCGAGGGCGTCGCGCAAGCTCGGGGCTCCCGTCACCGGAACGGTGGCGTGCATCGGCTGGAAGCAGCCGGCCGTCGCGGCCGCGAGCAACGCGAGCAACGCGAAACGCGCGAGGTGACGGAAGCGCTCGTTAAGCGACCACATTCACGATCCTCTGCGGCACGACGATGATCTTCTTCGGCGCCTTGCCGTCCAGCGCGCGGCGGACGGCGTCGAGTTGTAGCACGGCGGCCTCGATGTCGGAATTGGCCGCATCGCGGGGAACCGTCACGTCGGCGCGCTTCTTGCCGTTGACCTGCACGGGCAGGGTCAGCGTCTCCTCCGTCAGCAGCGTCGCGTCCGCCTGCGGCCACGGCGCCTCGGCCGCGAGCCTATCGTGGCCGAGCGCCGCCCAGCACTCCTCGGCGAGATGAGGCATCATGGGCTGGAACAGCTGCACCAGGATCTCGGTAGCCTCGCGCAGGGCCACCCGTGTGTCGGGGCTCGCGCCCCGGCCCTTCGCGCTCGCGAGACCCGCCTGCAGCGCGTTGGACAGCTCGTAGACATGGGCGACGCAACGATTGAAGCGCAGCTTGGCAATGTCCTCGGAGACATTGGCGAGCGCCCGGTGTGCGGCCTTGCGGATCGCGAGGGCGGCCGAGTCGTCCCCGGCGACACCGGTCGTCTCGCCGCAGGCTGCGACCGCTTCCTGCACCAGGCGCCACAGCCGCTGCACGAAGCGCCAGGCGCCCTGCACGCCTTCCTCGGTCCAGATCACGTCACGCTCGGGCGGGGAATCGGAGAGCATGAACCAGCGCGCCACGTCGGCCCCGTAGCTGCCGATGATGTCGTCGGGGTCGACCGTGTTGCGCTTCGACTTCGACATCTTCTCGATCGAACCGATCTTCACTTCTTCGCCGGTCGCGGTCAGGGTGGCCCGGCGGGCGTCGGCGGCTCCCTCGATCTTCACCTCGGCCGGCATCGCGTAGCTGCCGTCCTGCCGCTGGTAGGTCTCGTGGACGACCATGCCCTGGGTGAACAGGCCCGCAAATGGCTCGTCCAGGCCGACATGGCGGGTCGCCCGCATGGCGCGGGTGAAGAAGCGGCTGTAGAGCAGGTGAAGGATCGCGTGCTCGATGCCGCCGATATACTGGTCGACGGGCAGCCAGGCGTCGGCCGCGGCGCGGTCCGTGGGCGCGTCCGCATTCCAGGGATCGGTGAAGCGCACGAAATACCAGGACGAATCCACGAAGGTGTCCATGGTGTCGGTCTCGCGCCGGGCCGGCTTGCCGCATTCCGGGCAGGCGACGTGCTTCCAGGTCGGATGCCGGTCCAGCGGATTGCCGGGACGGTCGAAGGTGACGTCCTCGGGCAGCACCACGGGGAGATCCTTCTCGGGCACCGGCACCACGCCGCAGGCCTCGCAGTGGACCACCGGAATCGGGCACCCCCAGTAGCGCTGGCGCGAGATGCCCCAGTCGCGCAGCCGGAAGTTCACTTGCCGCTCGCCCACCGGGGCGTTGCCGCGTCGCTCGCCTTCGAGCCGCCGCGCGACCTCCTCCTTCGCCTCCGGCACCGACATCCCGTCGAGGAAGCGTGAATTGATCATGCGGCCGTCGCCGTCATAGGCCGTATCCGTGACCACGAAGCTCGCGGGATCCACGTCCGCGGGACAGACCACGGGCGTCACGCCGAGCCCGTACCGGTTGACGAAGTCGAGATCGCGCTGGTCGTGCGCCGGGCAGCCGAAGATCGCGCCGGTGCCGTAGTCCATGAGAATGAAGTTCGCCACATAGACCGGCAGCTTCCAGCTCGGGTCGAACGGGTGGATGGCCTTGATGCCGGTGTCGTAGCCCTTCTTCTCAGCGGTCTCGACGATCTCCTGGGCGGTGCCGTGGCGCTTGCACTCGGCGATGAAGGCGGCGAGCGCCGGATCCTTCCGCGCGGCCGCGGTCGCCAGCGGATGGTCGGGCGCGATCGCCATGAAGCGCGCGCCGAACAGGGTGTCGTGGCGGGTGGTGAAGATCTTGAGCTCGGTCTCGCGGCTCGGCGTGGTGGCGGAATCGAGGGCGAAGCGCACCAGCAGCCCTTCCGAGCGGCCGATCCAGTTGCGCTGCATGAGGCGCACTTTCTCGGGCCAGCGCTCGAGGGTGTCGAGGGCGGCGAGCAGCTCCTCCGAATAGGCCGTGATCCTGAAGAACCACTGCGTCAGCTCGCGCTGCTCCACCAGCGCATTGGAGCGCCAGCCGCGGCCGTCGATCACCTGCTCGTTGGCGAGCACGGTCTGATCGACGGGATCCCAGTTCACCTTCGACTGCCTGCGCTCGACCAGCCCCGCCGCGAGGAAGTCGAGAAACATCTTCTGCTGGTGCTTGTAGTAGGCCGGGTCGCAGGTCGCGAGCTCGCGGTTCCAGTCGAGCGAGAGCCCCATGGACTGGAGCTGCTTCTTCATGGTGCCGATATTCTCGTAGGTCCAGGCTTTCGGATGGACCTTGCGCTCCATGGCGGCATTCTCGGCCGGCATGCCGAAGGCGTCCCAGCCCATGGGATGCAGCACGTTGTAGCCCTTGGCGCGCATGTGGCGCGCCAGCACGTCGCCCATGGTGTAGTTGCGCACATGCCCCATGTGGATGCGCCCCGACGGATAGGGGAACATCTCGAGCACGTAATATTTGGGCCGCGGGTCGTCGTTGCGGGTGCGGAAGATCCCGCGCTCGTCCCACACTTTCTGCCAGCGCGGCTCCGCCTCGCGGGCATTGTAGCGGTCAGCAGTCATGACAAATCAACACGTTCCGGCGGCCCTTGGACGGGCCGGACTTAGGCCATGAAAGGCCGGAGGGGTCAACGGGGCAGCCCGAATCGCCGGGTCGGCGCGCTCCAGTGGGCGAACGCCGAGAGGGGACTTCCGAGGTCGGCGGCTCAGCCGCCGCCCTTCAGGCTGAGAATGTAGGCGACGACGTCGTTGTGCTCGTCCGGCGCCAGCACGAGGTTGGGCATGGTTTCATGCGAGCTGCGCAAGGCGACCGTCAGGGCGAGCGGGCTCATGCCGGGGGTCCGGGCGATGGTCTCGAAGGTCGGGGCATTCCCCACCGGCGAGGAACCCTCGCCTTTGCCGACGGCGTGACACCGCGCGCAGACCTGCCTGGCGACCTCTTGCCCCTGCCGCGGGTCGCCGCCCTCCTGGGCGACTGCGCCCGTCACCATCAGAAACGCACTCACGCCTGCGAGACCAACGCGTCCCATGCTTCACCCTCGCGTTCTGCCGCGTGCTCCAATGCTGTCGCATTGTTTCCGCCGAACCGGTGCCCGCTTCGGCGGAAAATGCTCCGGCGGACCCGCAGTGTAGCGCATGTGGGCGCAGGTTTCCCGGCCCACAGGGCCGGGTGGTGGCCAGCTCGGCGGAAATGCTTCAGCGGCGCGTGAATCCCTGGCGGACCGATTGCATGTGCTGGCCCGCCACGCCGTCGCGGGCACTGCCGGCACCCGGCTGCGAGAACGTGTCGTTGCAGTGGATGCGACCCTGGTCGCGTATCGAGCCCTCGAGATTGTCGAAGATCAGCTGCCGGCACTGGTCGTTGGGATCGGGGGCGAGCCAGATCGTGGCCGTGCGCAGGCCCGCCTGTGCGGCACTCACCGGCGCCGGCGGGCCGAATGACCCGGCTGCCCCGGGGGTCGTCCGGGTCGCGGCGGCGACATAGAAGCCGACCGCAAAGATCGAACCGAGACCAAGGCATGCCGTCACGACGTGACTCACGCGCCACGTTCGCCTGTGAAGAGTCCTGGCACTCTGCTTGGTCATGGCTCGAGATCATGCATTGGCGCGAATGCGGGACACTCGAATACCCAGGTGGCCTTGCCAGGACCTTAAGCGGATGGATCGGTTTCGATGCAATCGACGCCGGCCGCGGATCGGGTCGCGCCCGGGGACTCACGCGCGCGCGAGGCCAAGCCGCGACCACCAGCCGCTGCGGACCAGGAGCCACATCACGATCGCGATATTCAGCAGGTTCCACAACATGCCGTTGAAGAAGGCGGTGCGATAGGATCCCGTGAGATCGAAGATCACGCCCGATATCCAGCCGCCCAGAGCCATGCCGGCGAGCGACAGCATCAGAATAACCCCGAGGCGGGTCGCCGCCTCGCGCGGCGCGAAATACTCGCGGACCGTCACGGCGTACATCGGCACGATGCCGCCCTGGAACAGGCCGAACAGGGCCGAGATCACGTAGAGCGAGACGAGCCCGTCGAACATCGCATAAAGCATCAGCGCCACGGCCTGCAGCACAGAGCCCAGGAGCAGGGCCGGCAGACCGCCGATGCGATCCGCGATGTAGCCGGAGCCGATGCGGCTGACGATGCCGAAGGCGAGCATCAGGGAAAGCATCTCGGCGCCGCGCGCGACGCCGTAGCCGAGATCGCTGCAATAGGCGACGATGTGGACCTGCGGCATCGCCATTGCGACACAGCAGGCGAGCGCCGCCACGGCGAGAAGACCTTGCAGCGTGCCGGGCCTGAGTCCCGGAATGCCGTAGGATGTCGGCAGAGCCGCGCCGGCCAGGTCGATCCCATGCGCCGGCGCACGCCGAGCGAGACCCCAGACGAATGCGAGATTGGTGGCGATGCAGAAGAGACCGATTCCGATATGGGTCGGCCGCCAGCCCGCGCTGGACACGAAGTATTGGATGATCGGCGGCCAGATCGTGCCCGCGATATAGTTGCCCGACGAGCAGATCGCGATCGCGATTCCGCGCCGGCGCGCAAACCAGAACGAGATGTCCGCCAGCAGCGGTCCGAAGCTCGCCGAGGTGCCGATGCCGATGATCAGGTGCCCGGCCGCGAGCCACCAGAGACCCGGCGCGAGCCCCGAGACCACGTAGCCGAGGCAGAGGCAGACGGCGCCCACGATGATCGGCGGCACGATGCCGAAGCGATCCGCGAGGCGCCCCATGAACACGCCGCCCGCCGCGAAGCCGACCATGGTGAGCGTATAGGGTAGCGAGGCCTCGGCGCGCGTGACGCCGAATTCCGACTGCACGGCCGGCAGGGCCACGACGAAGGACCACATGCCGATGCTGCCGATGCTGCCGACGACCAGCGACAGCGCGAGGCGCAGCCAGGCGGCGCGCGCGTCGATCTCGTCCTGTCTGGCGTGCATGGGGCCCGGTTCCCTGCCACCCGCGGAAATTCCCGAAGCTGGTAGCATCCGGACGCCCGCGGCTCCAGTCGCCGCCGCGCAAGCCTGTATTGCGTCCGCCCGCGGCTGGGTGGCCGCAGCCCGTCATCCCGCGGCGAGGAGCTCCACCGGCGCATGGGCGACGACCAGATTGCGTCCGCGGTGCTTGGCGCCATAGAGCGCCGCGTCCGCTGCCGCCAGCAGGGTCCCGGCACCCTCGCCCGGCGAGGGCACGAACGCCGCCACGCCGATGCTGATCGTGACCCGCCCGGAGGGCGAGGCGACGTGCGGTAGATCGAGACCATGGACCGCGCCGCGCAGGCACTCACCGAGCGCGACGGCGGCATCGTTGCCGATATCGCGCAGCAGGACCGCGAATTCCTCGCCGCCATAACGCGCGACGAGGGCACCGCGTTCGGCCGCGACCGCCGCCAGCGCCGCGCCGACCGTGCGCAGGCAGGCATCGCCCTCGATGTGCCCGTAAGTGTCGTTGAACGCCTTGAAATGATCGACGTCGATCATCAGCAACGCGATCGGGCGGGCCTGCGTGCTCGCGCTGCGCCATTCGGCCTCGAGCCGCTCGTCGAAGGCGCGCCGGTTGGCGAGTCCCGAGAGACTGTCGATCCGCGTCAGCGTCTCGAGGTGGCGGTTGGCGACCTGCAACTCGTGCTCGCGGGCGGCCAAGCGCCGCGCCATGTCGTCGAGCGCCGCGGCAAGCGGCGCGAACTCGGCGGCCCATGCCGTGGTCGAGGCGCGCGCGTCGAGATTGCCGCGGCCGATGCGCGCGGCGGTCCGCGCCAGCTGATGGATCGGCTGCACGACCATGCGATCACCGCCCCACCAGACACCGGCCAGAACGAAGAGGCAGACGACAGCGAACTGCACATAGGCGAGCCGCATCTCGCGCTCGACCCGGCCGAGCACGCCGCGCTCGTCGAGGCCGACCGCGAGGCGCGCATCGAGGCCCGGGAGCCGCAGGAATCCGAAGATTCGGCGCACGCCGTCGGGACCGGGGAGCGTGACGGTGCCGGAATCGCGGGCGAGCATGCTGCCGAGGAGCGGATCGGCGCTGAGCTTGCGCGCGAGCCATTGGTCGGGCTCGGGATGAGCCGCAATCACGGCGCCAGACGCATCGACGATGACGGTGAGCGAGCCGGGTCGACGGGCCGCGGCCGCCGCGACGCGTCCCATCCACTGAAGGTCGATGCCGGCCGTGATCACGCCGTCGAAGGCAGCCTCGCCGCCGTCGCTGCGGATCGCCGCGACGATGCCGGGTCCGCCGTTCTGGCGGCTCACCAGGTATTCGCTCAGCACGAACTTGCCGGTGCGCAGTGCCTCCTGGAAATAGGGCCTGTCGGACATGTCCAGGCCGACTACTTGCGGCGCGGTCGCACAGGCGATGCGGCCCCCGACGCCCACGATCGCGAGGCTCGTGATCCAGGGGGCGCCGGCGGCCGTCTCGACCAGGAAGCGGTTGCAGCTTTCGCCGGTCGAGGCGAACAACGAGCGCGCCCGCGCGACGACCTGCATGATCGAACGGGCCGCGATGACGACCTCGCGCTGCGCGTCCGCGCCCTGTCGGACCAGGGCCATCACGTCCTTGTGAGCCGCCTGCACGCGCTCGCTGCGCAGCGTCTCGTGCAGGCGGATGCGGTCGAGCATCAGCGGAGCGACCGCCAGCAGGGCGAGCACCAGGAGCCGCGCCCGAATGCTCAAGGCCGGCTTCCGGCGCGCCGCCTCGGTCGATTGCGCAAGCTCGCTCGCCATGCCACATCCCAGCCCGCATCATCGGGATAACCGAGACCGGTTAATTTCGACTTCAGGACGGCCGGGGATGTCAGAGACCGAGGCGAACGCGCTCGCGCGCGTCAGGGCCGAGATCGCGCAAGCCTGCCGGGAGGCGGGCCGCGATCCCGCCGGCGTGACCCTGGTCGCGGTCTCCAAGACCTTCGATGCGCCCGCGATCGAGCCCGTCATCCGCGCGGGCCAGCGGGTATTCGGCGAGAACCGGGTGCAGGAGGCCAAGGGCAAGTGGCCCGCCCTCAAGGCGCGCTATCCCGACCTGGCCCTGCACCTCGTAGGCTCGCTGCAGTCGAACAAGGCGAAAGAGGCCGTGGCGCTGTTCGACGCCATCCATTCGCTCGACCGGCCGAGCCTCGCCGATGCGCTCGCCAAGGAAATTGACCGGCAGAACCGTCGGCCCCTGCTGTTCGTCGAGGTCAATACCGGGTCGGAGCCGCAGAAGGCGGGTGTCCTGCCCGAGGAGGCCGATGCCTTCATTGCGCGCTGCCGCGAGAGCCGGGGTCTGTCGGTCGCCGGGCTGATGTGCATCCCGCCGCTGGACGAGGCGCCGGCGCCGCACTTCGCGCTCACGGCCGAAATCGCGCGCCGGAACGGGCTTTCGCTTCTATCCATGGGGATGAGCGCGGATTTCGCAGTCGCGATAGCCTTCGGCGCGACCCATGTGCGGGTCGGAACGGCGATCTTCGGAACCCGTCCCAAGCCGCGAGCATCGGGGGAACAATAAAACGAATCCATATTCTTTTTATCCTATCGTGATGCGGGTGCCCGGCCCGAGCCGGACCAGCAGACGCCGCAGGGCCGGCGCCGCAAACGCAATGCAGCCGGCCGTCGGGCGAAAGCCCTCCCGGGCGACATGAAGAAACACCGCGCTGCCGCGGCCTGCGATGCGCGGCCGCGTGTTGTGGTCGAGCTCGATCACGAGGTCGTAGAGATGATCCTCGCGCCAAAGGCGGTCGCCGGTGCCGCCGGGCGCCAGGCGGATCGGCCGATTGTAACGGCGGTCCGTCGGCTGCTCGCACCAGCCGTCGAGACGCGTGATCGGTCGGCTCGGCAGGCGCGTGGGCGGACGCGGCATGCGGTCGACGCGCCACCACAGCCGGACCAGCCGGAAGCGGCCGCGCGGCGTCGCGCCGTCGCCTTCCCGCTTGTTGGCCCTGATGCCGCCGCGCCCGAGCGCGACCGGCAGATGGCGACCCGCGACCGTGAGCCATCCCCGGGTCGGATCGCCGGGGCGGGGGCGCACGCGCAGGGCGGCGAACGTGGTCGGACGTGCGATCATGACACGGTTTTGCCCGGAAGATCGTATCAGTCGAAGTTAGCAACAGCCCGCGCGGGCGCACGGCTTGCGCTTTTTCGCCCGGATGGTCTACTGCGCGCAATGTCCTTCGCCATCGCGGCCCGAGGGGGTCGAATCCCATGAGCAACAGACGCAAGATCCTCATCGTCGATGACGATGCGGAGCTGCGCGACGCCCTGGTCGAGCAGCTCGCTTTGCACGAGGAGTTCGAGGCGGTCGCAGTCGACACCGGCGCCAAGGGGGTGCACGAGGCCCGCAACGGCCACGTCGATCTCGTGATCATGGATGTGGGCCTGCCCGACGTGGACGGCCGCGAGGCGGTCCGTATCCTGCGCAAGAACGGCTTCAAGTCGCCGATCATCATGCTGACCGGCCACGACACCGACTCGGACACGATCCTCGGCCTGGAGTCGGGCGCCAACGACTACGTGATCAAGCCGTTCCGCTTCGCGGTGCTGCTCGCGCGCATCCGCGCGCAGCTGCGCCAGCACGAGGCGAGCGAGGACGCCGTGTTCACGATCGGGCCCTACACGTTCCGTCCCAGCTCGAAGCTCCTGACGAACCCCAAGGGCAACAAGATCCGCCTCACCGAGAAGGAAACCGCGATCCTGCGCTATCTCTATCGCGCGGGCCAGCGGCCGGTCTCGCGCGAGGTGCTGCTGCAGGAGGTCTGGGGATACAATTCGGGGGTCACCACGCACACGCTCGAGACGCATATCTATCGCCTGCGTCAGAAGGTCGAGCGCGACGCGTCGGTGCCCAGCATCCTGGTGACCGAGGGCGGCGGCTACAAGCTGGTGCCATGATGCGATCGGCGCGATGAGCCTCGAGGACGACATCGCGTTCCTGGAAAGCGTTCCGACGCTCGCGCTCCTCGGCCGCGAAGCCCTGCGCATCCTGGCGATCGGCGCCGAGAACCGCTACGTCCACAGCGGCAACGTCCTGTTCAGCGAAGGCGAGATCGCCGACGCGGGCTATGTCGTGCAGGAGGGCTCCTTCGAGCTCGTGAGCCGGGCGAACCTGCCGGCCGCGACCGTCGGGCCCGGCACCCTGCTGGGCGAGACCGCCCTGGTCGCCGAATCGACCCGTCCGGTCACGGCCACGGCGCTGGAGCCCTCGACGGTGATTCGCATTCCACGCACCCTGTTCCTGCGCATGCTGGAGGGATATCCGGAGGCGGCGCGCCGGTTGCGCGATAATATCGCGATCCGGGTGCAGAGCTCACTGCGTGACCTCAATGGCATCCGCGCCGTGCTCGATGCGAAAAGCGGGTCTTGAGGCATCGATCGAGACGATCCGCCAAATCTTGATTCAGTACAGGATCCGAGTCCGGCTCGTGGGACGACTGGCTGGTCAAACGGATACGAGACCGCGGCTTTCTTTAACCTTTTGATCAGAAACGAATATGCGGCCGATTCTGGGGCTCGATTCGTTCTCGAGAACAAATCGGAACGCTACCGGAATGGCGCAGCATTCGAGCCTCGGACAGCCTTCTCGCTGAACTGATGGATCATGATTTCATACCGAATGCGTCGCTTCGCCGACCCGCCTCGCACGGTGGCATACTCTCGATCCGGATCAAGTTGCGCCGGCGCGAGAAGTGCTTCGTTGCGCTCGATCGGATGGTACGCATGGCAACCGGACTGAACGCGGCCCTCCTGCGCGACATGAGCCTGTTCCGGAACCTCGACCGCGAGGCGCTGGCCGTCATCATTCGCCAGGCCCGGACGCGCCGCGTGAAGCGAGGCGAGCGGCTGTTCGTCCAGGGCCGGCCGGCGGCGGCCTGCCATGCGCTGCTGCACGGCCGGGTCCGCATCGCCCAGCAGAGTGCGGAGGGAAAGACCGTCACGTTGCGCTTCGTGGGCCCGGGCGAGATGTTCGGCGTGATCGGTGTGTTCGCGGGCGGCAGATATCTCGCGGACGCGATCGCTGCCGCCGACTGCGTCGAGATCCGCTGGTCCGCATCGGTGATGACCGATCTCATGCGGCGCCATCCCCAGATCGCGCTCAACGTCATCGCGGTGCTCGGCCAGCGCTTCGCCGAAACGCAGGATCGGCTGCGCGAAGTCATGACCGAGCGTGTCGAACAGCGCATCGCACGCACGCTGCTTCGCCTCGCCAAGGCCGACATGCGCGGCGGCGCAATCGTGGTTCGGGCCACGCAGCGTGATCTCGGCGAGATGAGCGGCGCCACGCATTACACGGTCAGTCGCGCGCTGCGCTCATGGCAGGCACGCGGCCTCGTGCGCAGCCGGCGCAACGAGATCGAGCTCCGCGATGTCACAGCGATCGAGAAGATCGCCGAAGATCTGTCGCCCCCGGATGCGGATCGCGCCGGCTAGGTGCACAGCTGCAAACGCTTCGCAACATCACGACTTTCGCTCGACGAGGTTGCGCCGGCGCAACTCCGCGCCGGCAGGGCCGCACCATCTCCTGAATACGAGCCCGGCACCGTCGCGCGGGCGAAGAGGAGATCGAAGAATGCTCATCAAATCCCTCACCGGGCTGGCGCTTGCCGCGAGCCTCGCCATGGGCGCGCCGCTCGGGGCGCATGCAGCTGGCGACCATTCGCATGCGGGTGCGCCTGCCGCCAAGCTCGAGGTCAAGCTCAACCAGGGGCGCAAGTGGGCGAGCGACGATGCCCTGCGCGCCGGCATGAGTCGGATCCGCCAGGACATGGCGGCGTCGCTTCCGAAGATCCACAAGGGTGCCTTCCGGCGCGCGGACTTCGATGCGCTCGCCGGCAAGGTGCAGGCGCAAGTCGATCACATCACGGCCAACTGCAAGCTGCCCGAGGACGCCGACCTCGTGTTGCACGGCATTCTCGAGCAGATCCTCGACGGCATCGGCACCATGAAGGGTACCGAGCGTCGCAGCGCCGGCGCCGTGAAGGTGGTCGAGTCGCTCGATGTCTACGGCAAGACCTTCGACCATCCGGGCTGGAAACCCCTCGCGCACTGAACGGCGCGCGCGGTTGGGCGAGAGGCACGCAGCGGCAGGACTGATAGTCTTCAGCGGGTCGTCGGCAGCGTCGTCGTGCGGCCCGCGGGCTTTTCGGCGAGCCCGCCCTTCCATCGCGCGCCCGCGAAGGGCCATTTGGCCAGCTCGACGCACCAGCCGGGCGGCTCGGGATCGACCATGAGCTTCTTCCGCTGCTCCACCGTGAGACAGCGCGCGACCGCGCTGCGGCCGTAAGCGAGCAGATGCTCGCCCGAAAGGCCTGTGGCGCGGTCCTCGGCATCCACGGGTTTGCCCGCACCGGCCTCGGAAGACCGGGCTTCGGAGCTCGCGTCCCAGAGGCGCAGCTGGCCGTCCGCGGCGCTCGCCAGGACCCGGCCGTCGGGCGCGAAGCTGAGGCTCCGCGCGGCGTGGCCGCGCAGGGATCCGAGGCTTTCGCCCGACAGCGCTTCCCAGAACCGGATGGTGCCGTCGGTCGACGCCGTGGCGATACGCTTGCCGTCGGCCGAGAAGGCCGCAGACGCGATGCGCTCGGTCAGGCCACGCAGGCCGGCGACCTTGCGCCGGATGCGCAGGTCGTAGATCACGGCGTCGGCGCCCGCGACCAGGAGATGCCGGCCGTCGGGACTGAGCGCGACGAGATCGCCGCCCCCGAGCTCCTTCAAGTCGGTCGTCCGACGCGATCCGAGATCCCAGATCCGCACGCCATTCTGATGCACGATCACTCGCCGACCGTCCGGCGTGAAGCCAGCGGATCGCGCGGACTCGTCGCTCTCCGCGAGCGTGAACAGGAGCGCGAGGCGGCGCGTGTCGAAGACGCGCACGCGCCCGTCGGCGGACGCCGTGAGATAGCGCGTGCCGTCGCGGCTGAAATGCACGTCGTGGATCGCGCGCGGGTGCCGCTCGCTCTCGGCGAGCGCGGCGCCGGTCCTGGCGTTCCAGAGACGCGCGACCTGGTCGTCGCCGCCGGTCAGGAGCAACTCGCCGTCCGGACTGAATGCGATGCTGCGCACCAGCCCGCTTGGCTCCAGCCGTCGCAGCGTCGCGCCGGTCTTGCCGTCGAGGATGTCGACGCGGTCGTGGCCGGCCACGGCCAGCATCGCGCCGTCGGGGCTGAAGGCGATCTGGCTCGCGGCGTCGACTGCGATGACGCGGCGCTCGCGCATCTCCGACAGGCTGGCGCGCAGAAGCGCCTCGGCGTCGGCGAGAAGCGAAGCACCGTCGCGGACCGCGTGTACACGATCGAGCACCTCGAGCCCGATGAGTGCGGCCTGCGTCGCATCGCCCTCGCGGCGCATCTGTTCGGCGAGCCACATCAGCGTGCGGGCTTGCGCCGCGACGGCGCGGTCATGTGCGGATTCGGCCTCGCCGCGACGCTTCTCGGCCTCGGCGAGCGTCGCAACCGCCCGGCTTTCGAATAGCGTGACGCGCACCTGTTGCTCGCGCACCGTCCGGTCGCGATCGAGCGCGATACGCTCGTTCTCCTTGGCGACGCCGCGCAGCCACATGGCGACGCCCGCGACCGCGATTGCGGCCATGGCGGCGGCAAGCGACAGCTTCACGGCCGCCCGCATGCGCTGCTTGGCGACCCGGAGATTCGCCAGCACGAAAGCGCGCAAGAGGGGGCTCGGCGCCGGCAGATCCTCAGGCTGCTCGATGAGCCATTGCTCGGCGGCCGCGACCTCCTCGGGCGCCAGGGTCAGCACATTGGGCCGCCCGCGCGTCTCCCACTCCTGCGCTCGAACGCCGAGCGCCGCGTGCGTGCGCAGCCGCGGCAGATCGCGGGCGAGCCGCGCGAGACAGGCGCCGAGCGCCGATTCGCGCGTCGCGGTGTCCTTGAGAACGACGGCCTGGCTCGCGAAGATGCCGGCCGGCACCTTGCTGAAGTCCGCTTCGGCCACGACCAGCGGGATGATGGGCTTGGCCAGAGCGCGCGCCTTGGCGACGTCGCCGAGGCAGGCTTCCGAGATCACCGAGAAGGGACTGAGTACGAAGAGCAACGCGTCGGCGCGCGCGATCGCGGCGTCGCGCTGGTGCCGTCCCTGGTCGCCGAGGGTGTCGCCGGGTTCGCCGAGGACCTCGATGTCCTCGGCCAGCAGACGCGGGCGTAGCCAGACGATGGATTCGAGATCCCTCCGCGCGTAGCAGAGGAAGACGCGAATCTTCTCGGCATCGGTCGTACGCATCTCAGCCCCGATCCCCTTCGAGATCGTGCCTCAAGTCCGAGCCGCGAACCAGCGTCTTTTGATTTCGGAAGTGTTTCGTGGTTACCCCAGCACGGGAATACCGTGCGAGCCGGCGTCACAGCTCGATGGCGGTCGTGACCGGGACGTGGTCCGAGGGCCGCTCCCAGCCGCGCGCGTCCTTGGCGATCTTGATCGCGGAGACGCGATCGCCGAGTGCCGGCGAGACCCAGACGTGATCGAGCCTGCGACCGCGGTCGGCGGCTCGCCAGTCCGCCGCGCGGTAGCTCCACCAGGTGTAGAGCTTGGCCGGCTCGGGCACGAAGCTGCGCGCCACGTCGATCCAGTTGCCGGCCTTCTGCACGGCGGTCAGCTTCTCGCATTCGATCGGCGTGTGCGAGACCACACCGATCATCTGTTTGTGGCTCCACACATCGTGCTCGAGCGGCGCTACGTTGAGGTCGCCGACCAGGATGGCGCGCTGCGAACCGTTGGGATGCAGCCGCGCGAGGGAGCGCATCTCGTCGAGGAAGGAAAGCTTGTGCGCGAACTTCACGTTGACGTCCGGGTCGGGCTCGTCGCCGCCGGCCGGCACATAGAAGTTGTGTATCGTGACGGGATCGCGCAGGCCCGCCCTGTCACCGAAGGTGACCTCGACGTGCCGGCAGTCGTTCTTGCCGCAGAAGGATTCGACCGTGAAGGAGTCGAAGGGTAGCCGCGAGACCACTGCGACGCCGTGATAGCCTTTCTGGCCGCTCAGCGCCGCGTGGACATAGCCGAGCCGCTTGAGGCGCTTGAGCGGGAAGGCGTCGTCCGGGCACTTGGTCTCCTGCAGGCACAGCACGTCCGGCCGCGCCGCCTTGAGGAACCTGGCGACGAGGTCGATGCGCAAGCGAACCGAATTGATGTTCCAGGTCGTGAGTGAGAGACGCATGGGCGGGGCACGTATGACACGCCTTTATGGCCGAACGGCCCGCAGGCCGTCCACCGAAATTGCCGCTGCGGCGACAC
>PQAH01000004.1 GCA_003105195.1 Bradyrhizobiaceae bacterium | reverse complement strand
GACACGGCGCGCGCGCGGCTGCGCCTCGTGCCGGTGTGGCTGCTGGAGGACGGCGGTTGAACCTTGCTGCGGTCCGGCCCTAACCTCAGTGAAGTTCTTGAGGGGGCTGCGTTGGTCCGACTCTGGGTCGCCAATACGGATCACGACTGGTTCGACTTCCTGGCAACCGAGCCGGGGATCGACGAGGTAAATTTCTGGCAGCCCAGCGGCTCCACGAATTTCTCCGCGATTCAGCCTGGCGAGCTGTTCCTGTTCCGTCTGAAGAGCCCCCGCAACGCGATCGGCGGGTACGGCGTGTTCAGCCACGCGTCCAACATTCCGATCTCGCTCGCCTGGGAAGCGTTCGGTACCAGGAACGGCGCGAGGACGCTGGCCGAGTTGCGCGAGCGGGTCGGCCGTCTTCGCAATGTCGCCGGTGATCCCCATGCCGACTATGCGATCGGCTGCCGCATTGTGGTCCAGCCCGTGTTCCTGCCGCAGGCGCTTTGGATTCCACAGCCCCGGTCATGGGCGTCCTCGATCGTCGTCGGAAAGACCTTTTCGACGGCCGACGAGGAGGGGCGCGCCCTGTGGGAGCAGGTCATGGACGCCGGCCAGATACAGGCCCGAATGGAGCCCGGATTGGCGGCGTTGCCGCAGGCGCGATACGGCGAGCCGACGCTCGTGACGCCTCGGCTCGGCCAGGGGGCATTCCGGATCTCGGTGACGGATGCCTATGGCCGTGCTTGCGCTGTATCCGGCGGAAGGGTCCTGCCGGCCTTGGATGCCGCTCACATCAAGCCATATTCGATAGGAGGCGGCCATGAGGTCTCGAATGGCATTCTTATGCGGCGCGACATTCACAGTGTGTTCGATGCCGGGTACGTGACGGTCGACGAGGAATACCGGTTTGTCGTCAGCAAGCGAGTGCAGACGGATTTCAACAACGGAAACGAATATCGGCGCCTTCATGGTCAGCAAATCCAACTTCCGGCAAGCCCGGCGAATCGACCCAGCCGTGACGCGTTGAGATGGCACAACGCGGAAAAGTTTCGCGAGTAGCGTGATCATCCAATCCGCTTGGCGTGGACAACCGCCGTGCAGATCGCTGCGTCCGGCGGCGGCCGCAGAAGACCCAGTTCATGCGATACTATTTCGAAAGCGAATCAGACCGCGAATCGGCGAGGAGCGGCAGGCGCCCGGTCGCCCCGGAGGTCACACCAGGTCGAGCTGCCGCGCCGCGGCGGCCTTGGCCTTCCATTCGTTGAACTCGTTCGGCAACAGCGAGATCAGCTGGTCGACGCTGCAGGCCCGCGTGTCGTAGGTCAGCTCCAGCTGCTGGACCACCAGCGCGAAGCGTCGGACCGAGCCCGGTCCGTGGCCGCTCGTGCCCCAGTGGGCGCGGTTGGCCGATTCGTCGAAGTACAAGCGTTGCGCCGCCGCGATCAGGGTCGGGTTGTTGAGGATGTTCTGGCGGCTCGCGAGCTGCTCGAACACGGCGCCCCGCGTGGCGAGCGGCGAAATGCCGCGGTCCGCATGAATGAGCAGGACCCTGGCGTTCTCCCCGTGCTCGCACACGGCGTACCACGGCGCGCGGACCAGGTGGCGAAAAGAAAGCCTGTATTGCTGCTGGGGCGACAGCAGATAGGTCTCGGTCGCGAGCAGCTCCCGGGAGCCGTCGAGAGCGGGCGGGCACAGCTGATCGAAGTAATAGAGCGACAGCCAGTTCCACAGGCCGAACGTGCGGAAGATCCGCGTCCTGTCCAGGTCGGAGAGCTTCTGTTGCAGGTACTGGCCGAACGCGTAACGGTTCGCGAACTTCCGGCCGCCGGGTGTCCTCTCGATCTCGATCGGCGCTCCCAGATCCTCGCAGCAGGCGGGATCATCGAGAATCGCGAAGGGTGGCGGCTCGCGCACGAGCGTGCCGCGCTTGGCGAGGTACTGGCGAAAGACCTTGGTGCCGCGCTCGTTGAGCAGCTTGACGCGGTCAGTCATCGCCGGCCCCGTCCTCGGCGCGGCCGCGAAGGTCCGCCTTGCTGACGAAGCGGACGCCCTCCGCGAACGCCCTGATGATCTCGTCGACCAGGGCCTGGATCTCGTCGGGGTCGCTCTTCTCCTCGTCGACGTCGCGCCCGAGAACGTTCGAAGCCCAGCGCTTCCAGTCCTGCACCCAGTCGAGGTCGTCGTCGTACTGGCCCTTGCCGGCGTCGAGGACGTGCTCGAGGATCTGCCGCACGGCGGCGGGCACGATCGCGCCCTGCAGCAGCGGGTCGGTCTTGATCCGGTCCATCAGGCCCGGAACGCGATTGTTGAGGACCAATTGGGGGCGCGCCGTGTCGCGAAAATCGAGCTCCCAGACCAGCTCTTCGAGGTTATCGGACGCAACGGGCAATATCGCGCGCTTCTGGTCCTCGGCGATCTTCTCGTCGACCGGACGCAAGGCGTTGGCCGCGGCCAGGATCTTGCCGACATCCGCGGATTCGTCGACCACGCGGATGCGGAACAGGATGCGGCCGCCCTGATCGAGGTCGGCCAGCGAGGTGTCGGCGGGCGTCACGGGGGCACCCACGGTGCCGAACGCGAAGCGCATCACCGAGCTCGATCCCGTGACGTAGGGCTCGATATAGATCCTGGCCTGCGGAGGAACCCCGATCGACGACAGGTTTTCCAGGTTGGCCGTGAAGGAGCGCGGCTCGTTCGGGCTGTCAGGCTCGATCAGCCGGATCGAGATCAGGTCCCGCCCGATCGGCTTTCTGCCCGTGGAGTTGATGCGGCGCTTCATGGTCAGTCCGACACGCCGACGACGACATCGCGATTGACATCGAACCCGGACACGTCGAGCGAAAAATCGGGGGCCGTCACGATCACTTCCAGCTCGTTCGGCTCGAGCGCGGAGTAGCTCGCCCCCGACTTGGCGATCCGGATGTCCGAGTTGGCCCCCGTCCGGAAGTCGAAATCGTAGCGGCTGAACTTGGAGAACGGGTTTCCGGTGGGCAGGTCATAGGCGGCGCGGACGACGATCTTGAGCGGCAGACGGTCCGGCGTGAGGCCCGGAGCGGAGCGCAGGCTGAACCCGCCCTTGCGGGCCGTGATGGTGTAGAGCTTGAGTGCTGCGGGAATGGCGGGCACGTCGATCGGACGCACGGTCGGATCCTTCTCGGTCGCGCGCGACGCGCCGCTGCGATCCTTGAGACTGATCAGCCACTTGAGGGCGTCCGGATCCTCGCGCCGGGTGCCCTGGTCCAGGAGCTCGTGCAGCTCGCGCAAGCTGCGTCGGATCTCCCGCAGGCGCTCGCCGGCCGCCTTCCAATTGCGGGTCAGCTTCTCGGCATTACCGTTCCAGCTGGTGTGCGCGGGGTTCTCCGCATCGCGCAGGAAGCGACTAACCGGGCCATCGGCCGCGACAAAGGCCGCGAGGGCATTGCGGTGGCGGAAGTTTGTCGCCTCGTTCGGGACCGTCAATGAGCCGCGAATAAAGAGGGCGCAGCCCGGTGCATCGTCCGGGGAGCGGCGCAGAAAGAGATCGAAGGTGCCGTTCTCGGGGCCGTTCTGCCGTGGGCGCAGCACGATGGGCGCCCGCACATGAACCAGCTGGCCAGCATCGTAAGACCTGCGCAGCGCTTGCAGCTGGCGCTCGTCGAGCGCCTGTCCAATGCCCGCGGCGGTCCAGCCCTCGGGGAGCTCGACCTGGGGCGCGCGACTCCTGGCGGCGTGAATATCCCGAATGAAGGCGATCAGACGAGGATCGACCAGCGGAGCGGCGCCCGGAGGATTGGCGATCGCCTCGAAGGTGCGGGCGGACAGCACCGGACCGCCGCATTCGACCTCCAGCTGCTCGGTCAAGATCGGGAAGAAGTAGTTTTCGACGATGAACGGGAGAAGTGCGTCCGGACGCAACTTGTCCTGCGGAAAGGGGATCGCGATCGACAGGCCGGGCTCGTGCGTGCGACTGAATCCCACCGCCGCGTTGAAGCGATCCAGCAAGCCGTCTTCGGTGACGGGGACCTGCAGCCCCCTGGTGCTGCGCAGGGCAAAGAAGCCGTGGGGAGCGAAATCCCTTTCGCCGATCCGGTGCGTCGTCAGGACAGTCTGTCCCATCAGCAGGCGCAAGCGATCGTCGCTGCGGACGGTCAGGCCGAAGAAGCTCCTGATCTGCGACGCGACCGGGAAGACGAGCTTCCCAAGCCCCCAACTGCCGCCCTTGTCCCTCGGCTTGTGGGAGCGGCCGACCCGCCGCCAGAAATCGCTGAAATTCCCGTCGTCCTTCTCCTGGAAACTGCCCGTCAGCCCGGACGTGCCGAAATCCTCGATGATGAGGAAATCCGGCATCCCGAGATCGATGTCGGGCATCGTCAAGTCGCAAGCCTTGAGATGCGCTTGCAAGGGCTGGAGCAGGGATGTCCAGAACTGCCGGTTGGCGGGATCCGCCGCCTTGTAGGAGAGGCGGGTTCGAACCGGGGCGTCGCCGCTGCGGGCATCGGTGGAGTTCTGATGGGACTCGCGGACCAGGGTCGCCGCCAGGGGGACCCGGTCCGTGTTGAACTGATCCTTCTGTGTCAGCTCCTGCTCGACCTCGTCGGGACGAACCTCCCGAAAGAGCAGCTCCATTATGAGAACCCCCGAAGGCGCGTGCCTGCGAAGGCTAGCGCAATCCCAGGTGGCTCGCCAACCCGCTGCGCCGGGCGAATCGAGAGAAAGCGATGTGCCTTGCCCCAGGTTCGAGAGTTGGAACTTTGAGGGGTGGCACGCCGTTATGGGGCCGCAGGGATATCCTTACGCCACGGCGGGAGCAGTTCATGGCCAGGAAGAAATCGGTGCCGAAGAAGGTCGCGGGCGTGCCGGTGCCGCAGGCCATGCGGAATTCGGGCTATGTGAAGGCGCTGCTCAATTCGCCGCTCGGCAAGAAGGTGCTGGCGGACGCGATGCTGGCGGCCGCGGGCGCGGCGG
>PQAH01000003.1 GCA_003105195.1 Bradyrhizobiaceae bacterium | reverse complement strand
GCACTTGCGTCGCTTGAATCGCCCTGCCGCCGCCGCTAGGTTTCGGGCCCATGGTGCCCCGCCCCGTCGCGCTCGTGCTCCAGTACGACGGCGGGGCGTACGCGGGGTGGCAGCTCCAGCCGGACGCGCGCACCGTGCAGGGGGAGGTGGAGGCGGCGCTGGCGCGCCTCGACCGGAGGGGCCCCTTGCGCGTCCTCGATCTCGGTACCGGCTCGGGCGCGCTCCTGATCGCGCTCCTGAGCGAGCTGCCGCGCGCCTTCGGCGTCGCCACCGATCGCAGCCCCGCGGCGCTGCACCTCGCGCGCGCCAATGCGGCGGCCCACGGCCTCGCCGACCGCGCCGGCTTCGTGGCCTGCGACTTCGGCGCCGCGCTCGCCGGCGGCTTCGACCTCGTGGTGTCCAATCCGCCTTACGTCGCGAGCGCGGACATCGGGACGCTCGCGCCGGAGGTGCGCGACCACGATCCGCGCCTCGCGCTCGACGGCGGCTGCGACGGCCTTGCGGCCTACCGGGCGATCGCGGCGGATGCCGGCCGGCTTCTCGCGGCGACGGGACTGCTCGTGCTCGAGCTCGGCGCCGGGCAGGCGCCGGCGGTCGCTGCGCTCTTGCGCGAGGCCGGCCTGGACCCCGCGGAACCGGTGCCGGATCTTGCGGGAATCCCCCGTGCAATTGCGGCGCGGCACCCCATATAAGGGTCATCCCGGACCCCGGCCGCAGGCAAAAAATCGCTTGGAAAACCGGCCGAGACCGACTAGGTTCCGGAGCACGGAATCGGCCGCGATCGAGCGGCTTGGCGTCGCCAGAGAGGCCCGGAGCAAGGCTCCGTGAGGCGCGACGCGGGGGATGTCCAGAGGGATATTCTGGTTCGACAGAACCGACAGAACCGAAAGTACAAGGATCTCGGGTCAGCAGCTTTACCGGTTGGGCTCGCGCCGTTTGCCAGGACAGGCGCCGTGGCGCGCGGGATTTGGGGTGAGCAGCATCGCGGCCGGAACCGCGATGGAAAGGATGCTCAGGTCATCGTGACAGACATCGGAGCGTTTCGACCCATGGCGCTCCCGGTCGGTCTGGCATCGAAGACGGTGCCAGCGACGTTTCGTGTGCGTGCGACGAGACATTCGTGCTGTGGGTCGCAACTGAAGCGAAAGCAACTGAAGCAAGAGAAAATCGACGGGCGAGATCCGTCGCACATCGGGAGTTGGTGAATACACGAGCCATGAGAAACGGTCAGAACAAGCGTATGCGCGGGCGCAACCGCAAGAGTCACAATCCGCTCACCCGGGTCTACGAGTCGAACGGACCGGACGTGAAGATCCGCGGCACCGCCAACCACGTCGCGGAGAAATATCTCCAGCTGGCGCGCGACGCGCAGGCGTCCGGCGATCCGGTGGCGGCGGAGAACTACTACCAGCACGCCGAGCACTATTTCCGCCTGATCGCCACCGCGCAGGAGCAGTTCCGGCAGAGCCAGCCGTTCTACCGCCCCGAGGGCGGCGAGGGCCGCGGCGCGGACGACAGCTTCGACGACGGCGAGGACGAGACCGGGGCGCCGATCACCACGGGCGGCCAGGAGCCCTTCGGCACCCGCGAGCCGCAGCCCTATATGCCGCGCGATGCCCAGCCCTTCCCGGCGCGCGAGGCGCAGCCCTATGAAGGACGCCAGCAGGCCCCGGCCGCCGGCGCCGCCGAGCCCAACGCGCTTCCCGCCTTCATCACGGGCGGCGGCCCGGCCCAGCCCCACCCGGGCAACGGTGCCAACGGCTTCGACGGCCAGCCCGACCGGTTCCCGCTGCACCGGCGCCGCCGGCGGCATCGCGGGCCGCGCGGCGAAGGCCAGCAGGCCGGGGCCGAAGGCGGCGAGAGCGATACGCCGTCCCGTTCCGGCAACGACTGACGATCGCGCCTGGGCCTCCCAGGCGCTTCCGGCTCCCGATCGCGGCACCCACATCGGCGATGTGGGTGCCGTTCTGTTTCGCTCTCAATCGCGCCGGAAGACGGCATCGCGGCTCGCCCGTGCGGCCCCGCCCGGGGACGGCGCCAGCACGGGCTCGAGCGCCGGCACCAGCCGGCGGCGCTCGCGGCGCGCCGGAACCGCGCGATAGACCTCCTTGGTGGCCTCCACGATGTGCACGCCCGCGAAAGGCGGCCAGAAGGTCCGGCCGGCCCGCTCCCAGGCGACCGCCGAGCGCAGGAACCAGTTGCGCGCGATCGGCGGCACGTAGAGCGCCTCGCCCCAGCCGGTGGGCGTGAACCACGCCTCGCGCAGCAGCATGGTGATCTGCGAGCGCGAATAGGGCCGTCCCTGGCCGAACGGCGTCGTATCCAGGCGCGCCCAGATCCCGCGCCGGTTCGGGATCACAGCGAGCAGGCGGCCGCCCGCCGCCAGCACGCGCCAGACCTCGCGCAGCAGCGTCACGGCGTCGTGGGACATCTCCAGCGCATGCACCAGCAGCACCCGGTCCACCTCGGCGTCCGGCAGCGGCAGCTCATGCTCCTCGACCAGCGCGGTCAGGCTCGGCCGGGCCGAGGGCCACTTCACGACCCCCTGGGCGGCCGGCATGAAGGCGAGGCACCGCTCGGCTTCCTCGCGGAACAGGCCCAGATAGGGCGTCGGGTAGCCGATGCCGAGCAATCTGAGCCCGCGCGTGTCGACCCAGCGCGACCGCACGCCCCGGCCCACGAACCTCCGTGCCACTGTGCCCAGCGGCTGTGCGTAGAAGTTGCGGAGGTCAACGACGTCGAGGGACATGGGGAGGCCGGCCGTGGAGGCGTCGGCTCCGGAGTATCGGTCCGGCCCGACTTTCGCACAATGCAATCAGGTTGATAGCTCTAATTTCCCACATCGAAGCTGGAAAAACCATGCTAGCGTAACATTGGGGAGAGACGACGCCACGAATGCCAGCCGAAACGCACCTGTTCTCGTGCCTGAAGGACAATTATGGGGTCCTTCTGCACGATCCCTCGACCGGCGCCACGGCTTCCATCGACGCCCCCGAGGCGGCGGCGGTCGAGAAGGCCCTGTCGCGCACGGGCTGGCGCCTGACCGACATCCTGATCACGCACCACCATGCCGACCACACGGGCGGCATCGAGGCGCTGAAGAAGAAGCATCTCTGCCGCGTGGTCGCGCCGCGCAAGGAGGCCACCAAGATCCCCGGCGTCGACGTCACGGTGCGCGAAGGCGACTTCGTCTCGGTCGGCTCGCTCACCGGCCGCGTGCTGGAGACCCCGGGGCACACCGCCGGCCACATCTCCTACTGGTTCAAGCAGGAGAAGCTGGTCTTCGTCGGCGATACCGTGTTCTCGGTCGGATGCGGGCGCATCCTCGAGGGCACGCCCGACATGATGTGGCAGTCGCTGCTCAAGATCCGCAACCTGCCGATGGACACCATGATGTATTGCGGCCACGAGTACACGGCCGCGAACGTGCACTTCGCCCTGACGATCGAGCCGCACAACGGCGCGCTGCGCAGCCGCGCCGAGGAGGTGGTGCGCATGAGCGAGAGCGGCAAGCCCACGATTCCGACCAGCATCGCGAGCGAGAAGACCTACAATCCCTTCCTGCGTGCCGACCTTCACTCCCTGGCGTCGGCCATCGGCATGGAGGGCGCGCCGCCCGCGCAGGTGTTCGCCGCGGTCCGCGCCCGCAAGGACAAGTTCTGACCTTGCATCGCTCGGCGCGCCGCCGCATCAAGCCGGCATGCAGAGCCTCACGGCGGCCGACCTGATTCGCCTGCTCGATCTCGCGCCGCACCCGGAAGGCGGCCATTTCCGCGAGACCTTCCGCGATGCCCGGGCGGTCGCGGGCGGCCGCGCCGCCTCGACCGCGATCTACTTCCTGCTCGCGCGCGGCGAGCGCTCGCACTGGCACCGCGTGGACGCCGCCGAGGTCTGGCACTGGTATGCGGGCGCCCCGCTGCGGCTCGCGACCGACGACGGCCGGCACGGCCGCGCCGTCCGGCTCGGCCCCGACATCGCGGCCGGCGAGCGCCCGCAGGCGGTGGTGCCGGCCGGCGCCTGGCAGGCGGCCGAGAGCCTCGGCGACTGGACCCTCGCCGGCTGCACGGTCGCGCCCGGCTTCGACTTCGCGGGCTTCGAGCTCGCCCCGCCGGGCTGGACGCCGCGCTGAAACCACGCCTCAGCGCTTCGGCCGCAGCCACATGTCCTTGGCGGCGATCAGCCCGCCGCCCGCGATCAGCGCCGCCGAGAGAGCGAGTGTCATGCTCGCCGGGGCGAATCCGGCGAGCACCAGCAGCGCGGTGGAGAGCACGGGCGCCGCATAGGAGGCGGCGCCGAGCACGCGGATGTCGCCGCGCTTGACCCCGACGTCCCAGGCGTAGAAGGCCGCCCCCACCGGCCCGATGCCGAGCCCGGCGACCGCGAGCCACTGGCCAGCGGTCGCGGGCCAGACCGTCGTCTCGAAGGCGCGATGGAACAGGAAGGCGAGCAGCGCCGTGGCCAGGCAGAAGCCGACCACCGCATCGGTGCTCACCCCGGCGAAGCGGCGCGACAGCACCGAATAGGTCGCCCAGACGAAGGCCGCCACGAAGGCGGCCGCGAAGCCCGGCAGATAGTCCTGGGCGAAGTTGATCCCGCCGCCGCCGAGGAACAGGAGGATGGTGCCGGCGAGCCCGATCAGCGTGCCGACCACGTGGTGCGCCCGCAGCCGCTCGCCCGGCAGCAGCGCCGAGAACAGCACGATCAGCAGCGGCCAGAGATAGTTGACCAGCGCGGCCTCGGCCGGCGGCGCGAGCCTCAGCGCCAGGAAGTAGAGCGCGTGGTAGCCGAACAGGCCGCCGACGCCGAGCGCCCAGACCTCGAAGGGCTGGCGCAGCGCCGCGACCGCGCCGCGCCGGCCGAGCCAGGAGAGCGCGCCGATGCCGCCGCCGATCGCGAAGGTGAGCGCCGCGAGCTGGAACGGCGGCACGGTGCCCGACGCCGCGGTGAGCAGCGCGAGCAGCGACCACATCAGGATCGCGGTGAAGCCGACGAGGGTTGCGGTGCGGGCTGAGGGCATGACCGGCGGGCGCGTGACCGCACGCGCTTAGCGGAGCGCCGCCGCGAAAGCAACGTGGCCGCTCAGACGCGCCAGATCGCCGCGACATAGACGGCGTAGAGCGCGAGCATGACCGCGCCCTCCCGCCGCGAGATGCGATAGCCCGTCCAGGCGAGCAGCAGCATCACCAGGGCGACGCCGACCATCACGGGGTTGCCGACATTCGCGATCTCGGCCGGGACCCGCGTCGGCGCGATCAGCCCGGCGAGGCCGGCGATTCCCAGCACGTTGTAGATGCAGGAGCCGAACACGTTGCCGAGCGCGACGTCGGTGTTGCGCCGCCGCGCCGCCGCCACCGAGGTCGCGAGCTCCGGCAGGGTGGTGCCGAGCGCGACCAGCGTCAGCCCGATCACGCTCTCGGAGACCGCGAGCGCGCGCGCGATGTCCACGGCCGATTCCACCAGCCAGCCGGCTCCCAGGATCGCCAGCGCGATGCCGCCGATCACCTGGCTGAAGGCGAGCACGACCCGGGCGGTCGAGCGGCGCGGCTGCGCCGGCACCGGCACGAATTCGGCGGCGGCCTCGCCGCGCTCGTAGGGGGCGGTGTGCTCCCGCGGCCGCTTGCGCTCGATCTGCCAGGAGCGCGCCAGGTAGGCGGCGAGCAGGGCGACATAGAGCGCCCCGACCGGGCGGCCGAGGGGCACGAGCGCCGAGAGGACCGCGAACAGCGCCAGGCTGCCGAGCACAACGCCGCCGTCGAAGCGCAGCGAGCGCGCGTCGACCCGCACGGGCCGGACCAGGGCGCAGGCCCCGAGCACCAGCAGCATGTTGGAGACATTGGCGCCGACCACGTTGCCGAGTGCGATGCCGGGAGTCCCGGCGAGCGAGGCGAGCACGCTGGTGACGAGCTCGGGCGTCGAGGTGCCGAGGCCGACCAGCAGGCCGATCAGCAGTCCCGAGACGCCGAAGCGCTGCGCGATGTGCACCGCGCCGCTGACCAGCAGCTCGGCGCCGCCCACCAGGAGCACGAGGCCCGCGACCAGGACGAGAGCTTGCTCCATCGGCGGCGGACTCCGGGTCGCCCGGATCAGGCGAGATACTGTCCGCCGTTCGCCGTCAATGTCGCGCCCGTGATGAAGCCCGCCTCGTCGGCCGCCAGGAACACCACGCAGCGCGCGATGTCCTCGGGCTCGCCGAGTCGGCCGACCGGGATCTGCGGCAGGATGGTCTTCTCGAGCACCTCGGCCGGCACCGCCTGCACCATCTCGGTGTTGATGTAGCCCGGGCAGATCGCGTTCACCGTGATGCCCTTGCGCGCATTCTCCTGGGCGAGCGCCTTGGTGAAGCCGAGCTCGCCGGCCTTGGCGGCCGAGTAGTTCGCCTGCCCCATCTGGCCCTTCTGGCCGTTGATCGAGGAGATGTTGACGATGCGGCCGAAGTTGCGCTCGCGCATGCCGTCGATCACGGGCCGGCACATGTTGAACAGCGAGTTGAGGTTGGTGTTGATGACCGCGGTCCACTGCTCGGGCTTCATGCGGTGGAACATGGCGTCGCGGGTGATGCCCGCATTGTTGACCAGGACCTCGACCGGCCCGATCTCGGCCTCGACCTTCTTGAGGCCCTCGGCGCAGGCCTCGTACGAGCTCACGTCCCACTTGTAGACCGCGATGCCGGTCTCGGCCTTGAACTTCTGCGCCGCCTCGTCATTGCCGCCGTAGTTCGCGGCGACCCGGTATCCCGCGGCTTTCAGGGCCTTGGAGATCGCCGCGCCGATTCCGCGCGTTCCGCCCGTCACCACTGCCACGCGTGCCATGCTGCTCGATCCTCCCTGGTCCCGGATTCGTCGTTGCGCGCCGGGTCGCGCGACGTTCCCCTCGCGACGGCGCGCGAGCGGCCCGCGGGCCGCCCGCGGCACCGCGCCGTCTCAGCGCTCCAGGCACATCGCGATGCCCATGCCGCCGCCGATGCACAGCGTGGCGAGGCCCTTCTTGGCGTTGCGCTTCTCCATCTCGTAGAGCAGCGTCACCAGCACGCGCGCGCCCGAGGCGCCGATCGGGTGGCCGATCGCGATCGCGCCGCCGTTCACGTTGACCCTGGCCGGATCCCAGCCGAGGTCCTTGTTGACCGCGCAGGCCTGGGCCGCGAAGGCCTCGTTGGCCTCGATCAGGTCGAGGTCGCCGACGCTCCAGCCGGCCTTCTTGAGCGCGGCGCGCGAGGACGGGATCGGCCCCGTGCCCATGATCTTGGGATCGACGCCCGCATGCGCCCAGGAGACGATGCGCGCCAGCACCTTGCGGCCCTCTTTCGCGGCCTGGCTCGCCTTCATGAGCACCACCGCGGCGGCGCCGTCATTGATGCCGGAGGCGTTCGCGGCCGTGACCGTGCCTTCCTTCTCGAAGGCGGGCCTGAGCTTGGCGATCGACTCGAGCGTGACGCCCGCCTTCGGATATTCGTCGGTGTCCACCACCACGTCGCCCTTGCGGCCCTTGAGCGTGACCGGCGCGATCTCGTCCTTGAACCGCCCGGCCTTCTGCGCGGCCTCGGCCTTGTTCTGCGAGGCGACCGCGAACTCGTCCTGCTGCGCCCGCGTGATCTGCCACTGCTTGGCGACGTTCTCGGCCGTGTTGCCCATGTGATAGCCGTTGAAGGCGTCCCACAGGCCGTCCTTGATCATGGTGTCGACGAATTCGAGGTTGCCCATCTTGGTGCCGCCGCGCAGGTGCGCGCAGTGCGGCGCCTGGCTCATCGACTCCTGGCCGCCGGCGACGACGATCTCGGAGTCGCCGTTGAGGATCGCCTGGTAGCCGAGCGCCACCGCCCGCAGGCCCGAGCCGCACAGCTGGTTGACGCCCCAGGCCGGGCTTTCCACCGGGATGCCGGCCGCGATCGAGGCCTGGCGCGCCGGGTTCTGCCCCTGCCCGGCGGTGAGGATCTGCCCCATGATCACTTCCGACACGCGACCGCCCTCGACGCCGGCCCTCCCGAGCGCGGCCTTGATGGCCTCGCGCCCGAGCTCGTGCGCGGGCACCGAGGCGAACGCTCCGTTGAAGGCGCCGACCGCCGTTCGCGCGGCGCCGACGATGACGATGTCGTCTGTCATTGCTGGAAACTCCTCTGTCCCGGGCAGGAATTGCGACGGATGCAACGCCGGGCTGGCGCGGCCTCGCAGGACCTCGATATGGCGCGGCCGCGGCGCGACCGCCAGTCTCGAATGATCCTCGATAGCGCAACCCGGCCCGTCAATAAACACCCTCGCGGATCCATAGGCGGCGGCGCTGCGACAGGCACTGATCTGAGTCAAGCCGCCGGCCGCGCCCGCGCCCGCCTTCGAGGCCCGCACAAAACTGTGGCTCCCCTTGGCAAAAGGGCCTACTTTCGTATCATCCTTACTCTTCCCGGCGCGGGCCGGAACCGATGCGAGCGATATGGCCAAATCCGACGAACCGGTAACAATCAAGAAGTACGCCAACCGAAGGCTCTACAACACAGGCACGAGCACCTATGTCACGCTCGAGGACCTCGCCGGCATGGTCAAGAGCGGCGAGGACTTCGTCGTGTACGACGCCAAGACCGGCGAGGACATCACCCGCTCGGTTCTCACCCAGATCATCTTCGAGCAGGAGAACAAGGAAGGCGGGCAGAACCTGCTGCCGATCGCGTTCCTGCGCCAGCTGATCCGCTTCTACGGCGACTCCATGCAGATGCTGGTGCCGCGCTATCTCGAGGTCTCGATCGATTCGCTGACGCGCGAGCAGGAGAAGTTCAGGAACCAGATGGCGCAGGCCTTCGGGGTCAACACCTTCGGCACCCTGGAGGAGCAGGCGCGCCGCAACATGGAGATGTTCGAGCGCGCCTTCACGATGTTCACCCCCTTCGTCCGGCGCGAGGAGGCGGACGAGGGAGAGAAGCCGCGCGAGCCGGCCGCCACCGGCGAGATCGACGAGCTCAAGCGCCAGCTCTCCGAGATGCGCGCGCGCCTCGACCGCCTCTCCGAGGGCGAGAAGGGCGAGGGCTAGGCCGAGGCCGCGAGATCGCCGTCCGACGGCGGCAGCATCAGCGAGGCGCGGCCGATCAGCGCTCCCTGAAGGTAGTCGCAGCCCCAGTCCGCGAGCATGCGGGCCGCCTCCTCGTCCTGCACCCATTCGGCGACGGTCGCGAGGCCGAGCGAGCGGCCGAGGTCGATCAGCGTGCGCACGAAGGCGCGGTCGTCCTCCGAGCGCGGCAGGTTCTGTACGAAGGCGCCGTCGATCTTGATCATGTCGACGCCGAGCTTGCGCAGGTTGCGGAACGAGGTGTAGCCGGCGCCGAAATCGTCGATCGCGATGCGGCAGCCGAGATCCTTGGCCCGGCGCACGAAGCCGGTGGTCTCGCCGAGATCCTGGATCGCGGCGGTTTCGGTGATCTCGAGCACGAGGCGCTCGGCGATTCCCGGATTCGCGCGCAGCCGCGAATCGAGCAGCCCCCACCAGTCCGGATCGCCGATCGAGGCCGGCGACACGTTGAGGCTGGCGCGCAGCGCCGGGGTGCCGGCGAGCTGCTCGGTGACCAGCCCGAGCACGCGATGGTCGATCAGGCGCACCAGCCCCAGCCGCTCGGCGACCGGGATGACGGTGCCCGCCGCCGCGAGCGTGCCGTCGGCGCGGCGGATGCGCATCAGGCACTCGTGGAAGGCCGGCACCCGCGTCACGGTAGCGACCACGGGCTCGTAGGCGATGAGGATGCGCCGCTCGTTGAGCGCCGTCACGATCTCGTCGGTGACGCGCAGGTTCTCCTTGCGCATGGCGTCGCGCTCGACGTTCGGCCGGTAGGCCTGGAACGAGCCCTGGCGCTTCATCTTGGCGACGTCGAGCGCCTCCTGGGCGCGCGACAGGATCTCCTGGATGCTGCGTGCGTGGCGCGGCGCCGCGACGCCGCCGATCGAGATCGTGACCGCGACCGGCCCGACCGAGGTCTCCACCACGTCGTCGCGCACCGCCGCGAGGAACCGCTCGGCCGCCGGAGCGAGATCGTCCGGCGTGCAGTTCTTCATGACGACGCCGAACTTGTTGCCCGAGTAGCGTCCGAACAGGTCCGCCCCGCGCATGCGCGAGCGGATCCGCCTGGCGACCGCCGCGATCACCTCGTCGGCGACCGAGAAGTCGTAGGACTCGTTGATGCGGGCAAGGCCGTCGATGCCGATCAGCAGGAAGCCGCAGGAGGAGCGGAAGCGCGTGGCCTCGTCGAAGGCGGCCGCGAGCGCGTCCGTGAGGGCATTGCGGTTGAGCTCGCCCGTGAGACTGTCGAACTGCGCGAGGTAGCTGAGCCGCTCGTCGTGGGCGCGCCGCTCGTTGATCACCCGCACCAGCCCGTGCGCGCGCGCCGGGCGCCCGTCGGGTCCCGCGAACCAGCGGCCGGTGTCCTCGAGCCAGAGATCGCAGTCCCGCTCGCCCCCCGCGCACAGCCGGTATTCGAGCTGGTACGGCACGCCCGCGCCTTCGTCGCGCGCCGTGGAGGTCATCACGACGTCGTAGCGCGTGGTGTCGTTGCAGGACTGGACCTGGTAGGCATAGCCGCGGCCGGTCGCGATCGTGGCCGGCGCGCTCACCGCGAGCACCTCGGCCGCGTTCGCGCTCCAGACCAGCGCGTCGCTCGCGATATCCCAGTCGTAGACCGCGTGCCGGATGGAGGCCAGGATGGCGGCCGGATCGGGCGCCGCGCCCGGCGTCGCGCCGCCCGGCTCGCCATGAGTCGTCTGTGGGATCGCCGGGATCCGCTCGTCGCCGATCACGATCTGTCCTTGCCGTGTCGATTGCCCTGAAAAGGGCGCATAAGCCGTCCAGATTTCTGCTTATCCGCGATCCCTAAAGAATTTGAGAATTCGGCACCTTCGGCCGTCGAACGCGTTATCGCGGCGTCCCGCTTCGACCTCTCCAGAGGCGGCACAGGCTTTGCGACCTCTCCCATGAGATCGGGCCAGCTGTCCCGATTCGAGACAGGAGGCGGTCATGAGGGTCGGCACGATCGGAGGCTCGCTCTCCGCCCGGCTCGGCGCGTCCGGGCGGTTCTGCCGACGTGCGCCCGAGGGCGCGACGCGCGCGGCGGAGTCCCGCGCCCTGGTGGCGGTCGCGCCGGCGGCCCCGACCGAGACGTCGCTCGCCGTGCAGGGCCGGCCGCTCGCCACCTTCCTGGCCCAGCTGATCGCCACCGATCGCAGATTGCCGCAGACCCGCGAGCGCCGCCGCGCCGAGCCCGAGGACGCGCGCGCCGCCTACCAGGCGGCCGGCCGCCGCATTCCGCCCCGCCGGGTCGTCGCCGACATGTAGCGTCAATAGCCGAGCGCAGTACCGTCCTTGCGCGGGTCGGAGCCACC
Source organism: Bradyrhizobiaceae bacterium (assembly GCA_003105195.1). Classification (GTDB taxonomy): domain Bacteria; phylum Pseudomonadota; class Alphaproteobacteria; order Rhizobiales; family Xanthobacteraceae; genus FEB-22. The sequence goes on along the minus strand of PQAH01000003.1, from coordinate 26,427 downwards.
GATCAGCACGCCGCGGTCCCAGTCGATCCAGATCATCTGCCCGCCGCCGAGCGGGCTCGGCCGCACTGCCACGGTGTGCCCGCGCGCCGTCAGGCCCGCGACGGTCGCGGCCGGCACGCCCGCTTCCACTTGCGTGGTCTCGCCCTCGTAGAAGGCGCGCGGCAGGTCGACGGCGCGCTGCACGTCCATGCCGAAATCGACCAGGTTCTGCACCACGTGCACGTGGCCCATCGGTTGGTAGTGCGCGCCCATGACGCCGAAGGCGAGCTCGCAGCGCCCGCCGCGCATCCCGAGCGCCGGGATGATGGTGTGCATCGAGCGCTTGTGCGGCCCGATCGCGTTCGGATGGTCCGGATCGACCACGAAGCAGGCGCCGCGGTTCTGCAGCAGGATGCCGCTCTTCAGGGTCGCGATGCCGACGCCGAACCCGCTGTAGAGCGAGTTGATCAGCGAGACCGCCATGCGGTCGCGGTCGACCACCGTGAGATAGACCGTGTCGCTGCCCGGCATCGGCGCCTTCGGCAGCGGCGCGCGGCGCGTCATGTCGATGTGGCGTGCGAGCGAGCGCGCGAAGCCCTTGTCGAGCAGCGAGGGCACCGGCGTGCGCATGAAGGCCGGGTCGGCCACATGGGTGTCCCGCACCGCGAAGGCGAGCCGCGCCGCCTCGAGCGCGAGATGGAAGCGGTCGGTGCCGAGCGGATCGAAGCCCGCAAGGTCGAAGGTCTCCAGGATGTTGAGCAGCACCAGCGCCGTGATGCCCTGCCCGTTCGGCGGCAGCTCGACGAGGTCGAGGCCGCGGTAGTTGGTCGAGATCGGCGCGACCGCATCGCCGCGGTGGCGCGCGAGGTCCTCGGGCCGGATGTAGCCGCCGCGCGCCGCGACGGTGGCCGCGATGTCCTCGGCGATCGCGCCCTCGTAGAGTGCTTTCGGCCCGTGCCGGGCGATCGCCTTCAGGGTCTCGGCGAGCGCCGGGAACCGCATGATGTCGCCGACCTTGGGCGCCGCGCCGTTCGCCAGGTAGTGCCGGGCGGCGCCTGGGTCGCGCGCGAGCCGTGGGGCCTGCTCCGCCCAGTCATAGGCGACCCGCGGCGACACCGCGAAGCCCTGCTCGGCATAGCGGATCGCCGGCTGCAGCGCGCGGTCGAGGCCGAAGCGGCCATGCGCCTTCAGGATCGCGTCCCAGGCCTCCGCCGCCCCCGGCACCGTGACGGCATGGATCGAGTCGAGCCCGATCGTGGTGACGCCCTGGGCGATCAGCGCCTCGGCCGTGACCGCGCCGGCGGCGCGGCCCGAGCCGTTGTAGCCCCAGACCGGCTTGTCGGGGCGCGCGATCAGGCAGAAGCAGTCGCCGCCGATGCCCGTCATGGCGGGCTCGACCACGCACAGGGTCGCGACCGCGGTGATCGCGGCATCCGCCGCGCTGCCTCCCGCGCGCAGCGTCTCCACCGCCGCCAGCGTGGCGAGCGGATGCGAGGTCGCGGCCATGCCCTCGCACGCGAAAGCGGGCGAGCGACCCGGCTGGTGGAAGTCGCGGATCATGGGGTTCGCCGCGCGGTCAGGGTTCGACGCGGTCGACCTGCCAGTCGCGCTGGGCGGTCCGGATCGTGATCGAGAAACCCGCGACCACGTCGACCAGGCAGATCAGCATGATGATGACGAAGGTCGAGGTGGCGGCCTGCGGCACCAGCAGGAACTCGACCAGCGCCGCGATGAAGACCAGCATGGAGAGGATGTGGTCGATGATCGACTTCTGCCCGATCCGCGTCGCCTTCAGGATCTCGGCGAACAGCAGGAAGAGCGAGAACGCGATCAGGAGATCGCTCAGCGTCATGGTCCATTGCGCGCCCGAGACCATGGCGATCGAGGTGAGCGGCGCGGTCCACTGCACGTCCGGCATCAGGAACGCGATCACGTTGTAGATCGCGAGCGAGACGAGCAGCAGCGGGAAACCGACGAGGAACACGGACCCTCCGGGTCTGGCAGCCGGGGCGAGAACCGGCCGGGCGGCCGGTCCCGGACGAGTCTTACGCTTCCGCCTTGCTCTTGAGAACCTGCCGGCCCCGATACATGCCGGTCTTCAGGTCGATGTGGTGCGGCCGGCGCAGCTCGCCCGAATCCTTGTCCTCGACATAGGTCGGCTTCTTCAGCGCATCGGCCGAGCGGCGCATGCCGCGTCGGGAGGGCGAGGTCTTTCGTTTCGGCACAGCCATGGGTGCGGTCTCCTGGCAACGGCCCCGGGCGTCGCCGGGCGCACGGGCAATCCGTGGGAAAGCGCGCTTATAGAGGATCGTCGCGGGCGAGGCTAGGGCCCCGGCGGAGCATCGGAACACCGGCCTCGGGAGGTTAGAGGCGCGAATCCCATCATCCGGGGGGCCCCGACCCTGAGGACGCCGCAAAGCTCGCCATGGGTGGGCCACGAACTCGGCGTCCTCGTCACCGCCCGCGCAGGCAGTCGTCGAGGCCGGGGTTGGCGCGGGCGCGGGCCTGGTAGATGCCGGCGAGGCGGGTGACGCCGCGGCCCGGGCGGGCCGCGCTGCGGCGGACCGGGTTCGGGAGGACGGCCGCCAGGATCGCGGCCTCGCGCGCCCCGACATCGCGCGCCGACTTGCCGAAGGCGTGCCGCACGCCCGCCTCGGCGCCGAACTGGCCGTTCGGCCCCCACTCCGCGATGTTGAGATAGATCTCCATGATGCGCCGCTTCGGCAGCACCAGGTCGATCCAGAGCGCGAGCGGGAGCTCGAGCGCCTTGCGCACGAAGCTGCGTCCCGGCCACAGGAACAGGTTCTTCGCGGTCTGCTGCGTGATCGTCGAGCCGCCGCGCGCCTCGCTGAGGTCCTCGGCCTCCTCGATCGCCTCCTTGAGCTCCCGGAGGTCGACGCCCCAATGGCTGCAGAAGCGCGCATCCTCGGCGACGATCACGGCGCGCGGCAGCGCCGGCGCGACCTGCGCCAGCGGCAGCCAGACGCGCTCGACCCGCTGGCCCGTGACCCAGCGCCAGGCCATCAGGGTCGAGACCGGCGGCACCGCCAGGTAGAGGAGCGTCACGGCGTAGGGCAGCAGCAGGACCGCGAGCACGAGGCCGAGCAGCCAGCGCCACGGCCGTGCCCCCCTCGCCCGCGCCCAGGTCATCGCCATGGGGCGAGTTAAGCATGTCCCGCCCCGCGAGGGGACCTCGCCTTGACGCGACCCGGGGGGCTCGGACATGCGGAGCCATGACCGCCGGGTTCCATGCGCGCCGCGACCGGGTCGCGCGATCGAGGCGCTGCTCGGCCCGTACGCGCTTCGTCGCGGCACGTCGCGCTTGAGCGCAGCCGCGAATGCGGCTCGAATAGCCTCGGTCGACGACTGCCGCGGCCGCCCGAGGAGGACAGCATGCCGAACCGCAAGGCCGATCCCGTCGCCGCCGCGCGCGCCGCGACGGCGCGCCTCAACGCCGCCGCCGCCGACATCTCCGAGACGACCGGGAACCTCACCCCCCGCCTCGCCAAGCTCTACACCGGCATCGTGCACGACGTGATGCGCGAGATGGGCGCAAGGGACTTCACGCTGCCGCACACCATCCATCCGATCACGGTGGCGAAGCGCTTCGCCGGCCCGGTGTTCACGCTGCGCGGCAAGGTCGCGAAAGCCGAGCCGCACGAGACCCTGCTGGCCTGGACCGACTTCCTGTCGAAGGCCAAGTCCGGCCATGTGGTGGTGATCCAGGCGAACGACTCCGAGGTCGCCCACATGGGCGAGCTCTCGGGCGAGACCCTGGCGCGCAAGGGGGTGCCGGGCGTCATCGTCGACGGCGGCACGCGCGACGTCGAGTTCCTGATGGAGATGGGCTTTCCGGTCCATGCCCGCTACGTCACGCCGCGCGACGTGGTCGGCTACTGGCTGGCCGAAGGCATCGACGTGCCGATCAGGATCGGGCCGGTCGCGATCAACCCGGGCGACTACCTGCTCGCCGACCGCGACGGCGTCGTGATCCTGCCGCGCGCCGACGCCGCCGCGATCATTGCCAAGGCCGAGGCCGCGATCGGCACCGAGAACAAGATCCGCAGCGCGATCCTCGGCGGCATGGACCCGAAGGAAGCCTACGAGACGTACGGGAAGTTCTGACCCCGCGGCGCAGGGTGGCGCGCGCCACGAACTGCATCAGATCGGCGCCGCGCCCGCCGTCATGCCGCCGCACACATAAAGGACCTGCCCGGTCACGAAGCCGCTCCGTTCGTCGAGCAGGAAGGCGACCGCATGCGCCACGTCCTCGGGCGTGCCCATGCGCTTCACCGGGATGGCGTCGACGATCGCTTGCGTGCGCGGCGCGCCGGGCGGGTTGGCGGCGTCGAACAGCGCCGTGCGGATCGGGCCCGGGCCGATCGCGTTCGCCGTGATGCCGTGGGCGCCGAGCTCCAGCGCCCAGACCCGGGTCATGCCGATCAGCCCCGCCTTGGTGGCCGCATAGGCGGTGCGCTGCTCCTTGCCGAGGGCCGCGCGCGAGGAGATGCTCACGACCCGGCCGAACCCCGCCGCCTTCATGCCGGGCAGCAGCGCCTGCAGGCACTGCAGCGCGCAGCGCAGGTTGAGCGACACGACCGCGTCGAGGTCGGCCAGCGTCTGCGCCTCGACCGGGGCGCCGCGCACCATGCCGACATTGTTGACGAGGCGCGTGATCGGCCCCTCGCGCAGGGCCGCGGCCAGCGCCTGCGCGGTCGCGTCCGGATCGGTGAGATCGGCGCGGATGCCGTCGCCCTCGCGGTCGATCACCACGACCTCGTAGCCGTCGTGCCGGCAGCGTTCGGCCGTGGCGCGGCCGATCCCCGCCGCGCCGCCCGTGATCAGCACCCGCTCGGCCATGCCCGGCACGCCCGTCGCGGCGTCAGCTCTTGTAGTCCGGCTCGTTGCGGTCGAGGATCCGCTTGAGCGCCTCGAAGTGCCACTGCGAGGGCTTCTTGCCGCCATAGGTGCGGCCCGAGCGGAATTCCGCGATCGTGGCGTCGATGACGTCCTGCGGCAGCATCTTCAGCGGGCGCTGCGTCCACATGGCGTAGATCTGCACCTGGGCGACGCGCTCCGTGTAGTAGAGCAGGTCGTAGGCCTCGGCGATGGTGCGGCCAACGGTGGCGACGCCGTGGTTCGCCATCATCAGCACCTTCTTGTCGCCGATCACGCCGGCGAGGCGCTCGCCTTCGGCCGGATCGAAGGCCGGGCCCGTATAGGTGTGGTCATAGGCCGTGAAGGTCGCGATCGCGAGCTCGGTCTGCCCGATCGGCAGGATGCGCGGGTCCTCGAGCCTTGCGAGCGCGCTCGCGAACGGCATGTGGGTGTGGAACACGGCGGTCGCGTGCGGGATCAGCCGGTGCATCGGCGCATGGATGCAGTAGCAGGACTGCTCGATCTCGCCCTCGCCGGCGCGCCGCGTGCCGTCGTAGCCGATCTCCATGAAGGAGCTCGCCGCCACCTCGGACCAGTGCATCCCGAACGGGATCTGGTAGTAGCGGTCCGCGGTGCCGGGCACGCGCGCCGTGAGATGGTTGAAGATGCCTTCGTTGAAGCCGTGCATCACGGCGAGCCGATGCGCCGCCGCGAGATCGACCCGCGCCTGCCATTGCGCGGTGCCGACGTCGACGCCCGCCTCGATGGTCTCGAGGAGCATGCCATCCTCCCTGGGCTGTGCGTTTTTCTTTGCAGGTTCGGCCATGCCGGGCCGAGCGTCAATGCGGTTCGCGGCGCGCCGGCGATGCGCGGCGCGCATGCGCCTGGCAGGCCGGCCGCCGCGGCGCCCTATTCCGCGGCGCTGCGGCCCGTCGCGCCGAAGCGCCGCTCGATGTAATCGACCACCATCTGCTTGAAGTCGGCCGCGAGCGTCGGCCCGCGCAGGGTCGCGACCTTGCGGCCGTCGACGAACACGGGGGCGGTCGGCTGCTCGCCGGTGCCGGGCAGCGAGATGCCGATATCGGCATGCTTGCTCTCGCCCGGGCCGTTCACGATGCAGCCCATCACGGCCACGTTGAGCCCCTCGACGCCCGGATAGCGCGTCTTCCAGTCCGGCATGGAGTCGCGGATGAAGTCCTGGATGTCGCGCGCGAGCTCCTGGAAGGTCGTCGAGGTGGTGCGGCCGCAGCCCGGGCAGGCCGCGACCAGCGGCACGAACGTGCGGAACCCCATGGTCTGCAGCAGCTCCTGCGCGACCTTCACTTCCAGCGTGCGGTCGCCCGCGGGCTCGGGCGTGAGCGAGACCCGGATGGTGTCGCCGATCCCCTGCTGCAGCAGGATCCCCATGGCGGCCGAGGAGGCGACGATGCCCTTCGAGCCCATGCCGGCTTCGGTCAGCCCGAGATGCAGCGCATAGTCGGAGCGCCGCGCGAGCGCGAGATAGACCGCGATCAGGTCCTGCACGGCCGAGACCTTGGCCGAGAGGATGATCCGCGACCGCGGCAGCCCGATCGCCTCGGCGCGTTCGGCCGAGATGAGCGCGGAGCGCACCATGGCCTCGCGCGTCACCGCGCGCGCGTCGCGCGGCACAGCGCTGCGTGCGTTCTCGTCCATCAGGTGGGTGAGCAGCTCCTGGTCGAGCGAGCCCCAGTTGGCGCCGATCCGCACCGGCTTGCCGTGGCGGATCGCGGTCTCGACGATGGCCGCGAACTGGCGGTCCTTCTTCTCGCGGAAGCCGACATTGCCGGGATTGATCCGGTACTTGTCGAGCGCCTCCGCGCAGGCCGGGTGGTCGGCGAGCAGCTTGTGGCCGATATAGTGGAAGTCGCCGACCAGCGGCACCGCGACGCCCATGCGCGCGAGCCGGTCGCGGATGTGCGGCACGGCGGCCGCCGCCTCGTCGCGGTCGACCGTGATGCGCACCAGCTCCGAGCCCGCGCGGGCGAGCGCCGCCACCTGGGCCGCCGTGGCGGCGACGTCGGCCGTGTCGGTGTTGGTCATCGACTGCACGACGACGGGGGCGCCGCCGCCGACCGTGACGCCGCCGACGTCCACCGGGACCGAAGGCCGGCGCGGCGCCGGCGCGGCTTCGTGGATCTCGTCCATCGGGACCGCCCTGCCAGACCCTTGCGGCGCCGTCAACGTGGCCGGTTGACCAGGACGAGCCCGGTCACCACCAGCGCCACCGCGACCAGGAAGCCCGGCGTCAGGGGATCGCCCATGACGAGGTGCCCGGCTGCGACCCCGAACAAGGGGGTGAGGAACGTGAAGGCCGCGAGACGGCTCGCCGAATAGCGCTTCACCAGGGCGAACCAGATCGCGAAGGTGAGGCTCACGACCCAGAAAGTCTGGTAGCCGAGCCAGGAGAGCGCAACCGCACCCGGCATATGATCCATGCGCTCGCCGACCAGCAGGGCGGCGAGCCCGATGATCGGCACCGACACGGCGAGCTGCCAGGCGAGCGTCTTCTCGGCCGGCGCCTTGGCGAGCGCGCTCCCCTTGATCACCAGCGTGGTCGCGCCCCAGGCGGCGCCCGCGCCCACCATCATGACGTCGCCGACGAGCGCGTAGGGATCCGGGCTCGGCACCCCGAAGGCGACCACGAGCCCGAGGAAGGAGAGCGCGAGCCCGATCCATTGCGAGGCCGCGAGCCGCTCGCCCGGCAGCAGCCAGCGCGCCCCGAGCGCCACGAAGAACGGCGCCGTGTAGAGGAACAGCGCGGCGCGGCTCGCGGTGGTCCACACCAGGGCGCGGTAGATCAGGATGAACTCGACGGCGAACAGCGTGCCGCAGACCAGGCCGGCGACCAGCGTGCCGTCGCGCCCGGTCATCGCCACGCCGCGCAGCCGCGCCCAGGCGAGGATCACGGCGAGCGCGCCGATCGAGCGCACCGTCGCCTGGATCAGCGGCGGGATGTCCGGCAGCGCCAGCTTCACGGCGACCTGGTTGAAGCCCCAGGAGACGCACAGCACCACCATCATGGCGGTCGCCGCCGCATCGAGCGGGCGTGCAGCCCCCGGCGGTTGCGGAGGGGCCATGCGGGTCAGCGACAGTGGGCGCAGATGCCGGTGATCTCCACCACCGGGGACTTCGGCGCGAAGCCGGCCTGCCGGGCGGCGGCCGCGAGGCTCTGCCCGACCGCCGCCGAGCTCGCCTCGCCCACCGCGCCGCAGCGCTCGCAGATCAGGAACACCACCGGGACGCCGGCATCGTGGGGACGGATGCAGGCCAGGAACGCGTTGCGGCTCTCGATGCGGTGGACCAGGTCCTGCTCCACCAGGAACTCGAGCGCGCGATAGACCGTGATCGGCGCCGGCCGCGGCCCGTGCCGCGCGAGCCGGTCCATGATCTCGTAGGCTCCCAGCGGCTGGTGGCTGGTCGCCAGCACCTCCAGGACCTGCCGCCGCATGGGAGTGAGCCGCTGCGCACGCTCGGCGCAGCGCGCCTCGGCATGGGCCAAGGCCTCGCTCGAGCAGCGCGCGTGGTCGTGGCCGGGGGCGGGGAAGACGTCGGTCATCGCGGGGCTTCGCTCGGGTGAGTGTACCGGCCCGCCGGGGCCGGGCCAAATCCGGCGCCCCCTCGCGGGGCGCCTTTCGTCCACGATATAGGCATTTTCTCGAGACCCCGCGACCTCGGCCGACGCCGCATGGCGGATCGCGCGGTTTTGCAGCCCCCGGCGCGGCGGCCCGCCCTTGAGATGCCGCGACCGGGCTCCTATTGTGCGGCGCACAACGAAGGAGCCGCGCATGCTCAAGGGCCGGTCCGCCGTCGTCACGGGGTCCACCTCCGGAATCGGGCTCGCGATCGCCCGCGCGCTTGCCCGCGAGGGCGCCCATGTCACGATCAACGGCTTCGGGGAGGCCGCCGCGATCGAGCGCGAGCGCGCCGCCCTGGAGCGGGAGTTCGCCGTCGCGGTGCGCTATTCCCCCGCCGACATGGCGAAGCCCGCCGAGATCGCCGCCATGCTGGCCGAGGCCGAGACGGCCTTCGGCGCCGTCGACATCCTGGTCAACAATGCCGGCATCCAGCATGTCGCGCCGCTCGAGGAGTTCCCGCCCGACCAGTGGGACCGGATCCTCGCGATCAACCTCTCCTCGGCCTTCCACGCCATGCGCGCCGCGCTGCCCGGCATGAAGGCGCGCCGATGGGGCCGCGTCGTCAACACGGCCTCCGCCCATTCGCTGGTCGCCTCGCCGTTCAAGGCCGCCTATGTGGCGGCCAAGCACGGCCTCGCCGGCCTCACCAAGACGGCCGCGCTCGAGACCGCGACGTTCGGCGTCACGGTCAACTGCATCAGCCCCGGCTATGTCTGGACGCCCCTGGTCGAGAAGCAGATCCCCGACACCATGAAGGCGCGCGGTCTCACCGAGGACGAGGTCAAGCGCGACGTGCTGCTCGCCGCGCAGCCGACCCGGGAGTTCGTCACCGTCGACCAGGTGGCGGCGCTCGCGCTCTATCTCTGCTCCGACGCGGCCGCCCAGATCACGGGCACGAACCTGTCCATCGACGGCGGCTGGACCGCCCAGTGATCTGGCCCTTCAGGAGCCGCGGCAGCGCGCGCAAGGTGATCAACCTCGCCTTGCAGGGCGGCGGCGCCCACGGCGCCTTCACCTGGGGCGTGCTCGACCACCTGCTCGCCGACGAGCGGCTCGAGATCGGCGCCATCTCGGGGACCTCGGCCGGCGCCGTGAACGCCGTGATGCTGGCGGACGGGCTGTGCCGCGGCGGGCGGGCGGAGGCGCAGAAGCGCCTCGCCGAGTTCTGGCGCGCCGCGAGCCTCGACGGCAAGCTTCCGCCGCTGCAGCGCGCCGTGTTCGACCGGCTGTTCTCGTTCCTGCCCTTCGACAACTCGCCGCTCGCCTGGTTCGGCGCGCTCTCGCGCTATCTCTCGCCCTACGACCTCAACCCGCTCAACATCAACCCGCTCGCGGACGTGATCGCGCGCTTCGTCGACTTCGACGCGATCCGCGCCTGCGAGGCACCGCGCCTGTTCGTCTCGGCGACCAATGTCCACACGGGACGCCTGCGCGTGTTCCCGCACGACAAGATCACGGCCGACGTCGTGATGGCCTCGACCTGCCTGCCCTTCCTGTTCCGCGCCGTCGAGATCGACGGCGTGCCCTACTGGGACGGCGGCTACATGGGCAATCCGGCGATCTTCCCGCTGTTCCGCGCGAGCGCGGCCGAGGACGTGATCGTGGTGCAGATCAACCCGGTCGCGCGCCACACCACGCCCACCTCGGCCCGGGAGATCATGAACCGGATCAACGAGATCACGTTCAACTCCTCGCTGCTCGCCGAGTACCGCGCGATCGAGTTCGTCACCCGCCTGATCGACCTCGGTCACCTCCAGCGCGGCAGCGGCCCCGGCCAGTACCGCCGCATCAACGTGCATCGCATCGCCCTCGACGACGTGTTCCGCACGCTCACGGCCGACAGCAAGCTCTCCTCCGACTACGAGTTCTTCGAGAGGCTGCGCGACGGCGGCCGCCGGGCCGCGCGCAACTTCATCGATGCCCATTTCGACGACATCGGCGTGCGCAGCACCTTCGACCTGCGCGCCGAGGCCAGGGCGGAGCTCGCGTAGGGTGGGCAAAGGCGCGCCGGGGCGGTGCGGCGGGGCACGACCTTGCGCGCGCCGTGCCCACGCGTAGGCTTCGCGGCGTCGCGTGGGCATTGCGCCCTGCGCGAATGGTCCCGTTGGATCGGCCGAGACGGCGCAATACCCACCCTACGCGAGGTTTCGTCCATGCCCTCTCCCCTCCTCACCGCCGAGATCGGGCCCGCGCGCGTCGAGGTGATCGTCGCCGACATCACGACGCTCGCGGTCGACGCCATCGTCAACGCCGCGAACGAGGCGTTGCGGCGCGGCGGCGGGGTGGACGGGGCGATCCATCGCGCGGCCGGGCCCGAGCTGCAGGCCGAGTGCCTGACGCTCGACGGCTGCGCGACCGGCTCGGCGAAGATCACCAAGGGCTATGCGCTGCCGGCGCGCCACGTGATCCACGCGGTCGGGCCGGTCTGGCGCGGCGGCGCTGCCGGCGAGGAGGCGCTGCTCGCCTCCTGCTACCGCACGGCGCTCGCGATCGCGGCGGAGCACCGCCTCGCCTCCATCGCGTTCCCGGCGATCTCGACCGGCGTCTACGGCTTCCCGGCCGACCGCGCCGCCCGCATCGCGGTCGGCACCGTGGTCTCGGAGCTGTCCGCCGCCCCGGGCCCGCTCACGCGCGCGGTCTTCTGCTGCTTCTCGGAGGACTCCGCGCGCCACCACCTGGCGGCCTTCGCGGAGCTCGGCTTTTGACTCAGTAGGAGCGCGGCAGCTCCAGCACGTGCTCGGCCAGGTAGGAGAGGATCAGGTTGGTCGAGATCGGCGCCACCTGATAGAGCCGCGTCTCGCGGAACTTTCGCTCGATGTCGAAGTCCTCGGCGAAGCCGAAGCCGCCATGGGTCTGCACGCACATGTCGGCCGCCGCCCAGGAGGCGTCGGCGGCGAGTAGCTTCGCCATGTTGGCTTCCGCGCCGCAGTCCTCGCCCGCCTCGTAACGCCGTGCCGCCTCGCGCACCATCAGCTCGGCCGCGCGCATCTGCGCGTAGGCGCGGGCGATCGGGAACTGGACCCCCTGGTTCTGCCCGATCGGCCGGCCGAACACGGCGCGCTCCCGGGCATAGGCGGTGGCCCGCGCGATGAACCACTTGGCGTCGCCGATGCATTCGGCCGCGATCAGGATCCGCTCGGCATTCATGCCCGAGAGGATGTAGCGGAAGCCCTTGCCCTCCTCGCCCACCAGGTTCTCGACCGGCACCCGGAGGTCGTCGAGGAATACCTCGGTGGTGGCGTGGTTCATCATGGTGCGGATCGGGTTGATCTTGATCCCGGTCCCCTCCGCGAGCCGCATGTCCACCAGGAACACCGAGAGGCCGTCGGTGCGCCGCTTCGCCTGCGCGCGCGGCGTGGTGCGCGCGAGCAGCAGCATCAGGTCGGAATGCTCGGCGCGCGAGGTCCAGATCTTCTGGCCATTGACCACGTAGTGGTCCCCTTCCCTGACCGCGACCGTGCGCAGGCTCAGCGTGTCGGTGCCCGAGGTCGGCTCGGTGACGCCGAACGCCTGCAGCCGCAGCGCGCCGCTCGCGATGCCGGGGAGGAACCGCGCCTTCTGCTCGTCGCTGCCGTGCCGCAGGATCGTGCCCATGATGTACATCTGGGCATGGCAGGCCGCGCCGTTGCAGCCTGCGGCATGGACCTCCTCCAGGATCGCGGCCGCCGCCGAGAGCCCGAGCCCGCTGCCGCCATAGTCCTCCGGGACCAGCGCGGCGAGGAAGCCGGCCTCGGTGAGCGCCTGCACGAACTCCGCCGGATAGGCCCGCTCGCGGTCGAGCTGGCGCCAGTACTCGCCCGGATACCTGGCGCACAGCGCGCGCACCGATTCGCGGATGGTCGCGAGCTCGTCGGGGGCCGGGGCCTCCATGGGTCACTCCCTGATCTCGACGCGGCCGTTGTTGATCGCGATCACGTCGCGCTCCACGACGCGTGCGCGGAAGCTCACCACCGCGCCGTCGCGCCACATCTCGGTGCGGATGGTCTCGCCCGGGAACACCGGCGCCGAGAACCGCCCCGCGATCGCGGCCATGCGCGAGGGGTCGTAGCCGCAGCAGGCCTTCAGGACGGCATGCCCCGAGATGCCGAAGGTCGCAAGCCCATGCAGGATCGGCCGCGGGTAGCCGGCGGCCCGGGCGATCGCGGGTTCCGCATGCAGGGGATTGTAGTCGCCGCTCAGGCGGTAGATCAGCGCGGTCTCGGGCCGCGTGCCGAGATCGCAGACGAGGTCCGGCGCGCGCTCCGGGATCGGGTGCACGGGCCGCGCCGGCCGCTGCGGGCCGCCGAAGCCGCCGTCGCCGCGGCAGAAGACGGTCTGCAGGGTGGTCGCGATCAGGCGGCCGCTCGCCTTCTCGTGCGTGGTCCGCTCGGTGTAGATCAGCGCGCCCTTGTCGGCGCCCTTGTCGATCACGTCGAGGATGCGCATCCGGCTCACCACCGTCGCCGCGGCCGGCAGCGGCCCGGCGAGCCGGACCTCGTACTCCCCGTTCAGCACCTTGACCCAGTCGACGCCGGTCGGCAGGTCGCGCAGCCAGAAGCCCGGATATCCGATCATCGACGCATAGGTGGGCAAGACCTTGAGCTCCTTCTCGTACACGAAGGAGAGCTGGTCCTCGTCCATCGGATCCTGGCCGAGGCCGACGCCGAGCGCATAGAGCATCACGTCGCGCGCCGCGTAGGCGACCTCCGCGTCGGGAAGTCTCAAAGCCATCAACTTGTCGTAGACGATCGCCATTCCGAGTCCCCGGGCAGCTGACAGTCGTTTTCGCCTTGTCGGCGGGCTGTTTGCAGGGATGGCATAAGATGGTTTTGCGCGACCCCGGTCAACCCGCGTCAACCGGTCGCCGTCAGGCGCTCGCGTCTGGAGAAAGACCTATCGCCACACCTCCCCGGCGATCTCCACGATCCGCGCGAGCCTCGCCCACTGCTCCTCCTCGGCGAGGATGTTGCCTTCCTCGGTGGAGGCGAAGCCGCATTGCGGGGAGAGGCAGAGCTGGTCGATGTCGACGTGCCTCGCGGCTTCGTCGATGCGGCGCTTGATGTCGTCCTTGGCTTCCAGCGTCCCGGTCTTCGAGGTGACGAGCCCGAGCACCGCGTGCTTGCCTTTCGGCAGGAAGCACAGCGGCTCGAACCCGCCGGCGCGGTCGGTGTCGTATTCCAGGAAACAGGCGTTCAGCGCCGTGGCGTTGAACAGCACGTCGGCGACCGGCTCATAGCCGCCCGGGGAGATGAAGGTGGAGCGGACGTTGCCGCGGCAGAGGTGCATGCCGATGGCCGCGCGTCTCCACGCCCTTGACCTGGATGTCCTTGCCGGTGTCGTAGAGCTCGAGCCCGTCGAGCTCCTTCATGAAACCGAACTGCCACCAGGAGCGGCGGAACTCGCCGTCGGTGACGGGCCGGAGCCCGGTCTCCTCCTGCCGCTCGACGATGCGGATGATCGCGCGGTCCTCGACCGCCGCGAGCTCGGCGGCCGCGATCTCGCCCCGCGCGTACTTCGCGCGCGCCTCCTTCAGCGCGGCCGTGCGCAGCAGGCTGCCCACGTGGTCGGCGCGGAACGGCGGCTTGGTGCGTTGCATCGTATTTTCCTCGCAGCGCGCAAGAGCGAAGCGTCGTGCGCCCGGCATGGAGGCTTGCCCGGCGCGCTCCCTCCCCCGCTTGCGGGGGAGGGGGCGCCGCCGGCTCAAGGCGCGCCACAGCCCCCTTTCTGTCTCTCCCCCGCAAGCGGGGGAGAGGACCGCGGGGCGCGCATCTTCGTCACGCAGACGTCGGTGCGCGAGGAAATGCAGTTCACAGCTGCCCTCACTTCCCCCACACCTCGTCGGCGAGCTCGACGCACATGCGCAGCTTCGCCCACTGCTCCTCCTCGGCGAGCACATTGCCCTCCTCGGTCGAGGCGAAGCCGCATTGCGGCGAGATGCAGTACTGGTCGAGGGAGGCGTATTTGGTGGCCTCGTCGATGCGGCGCTTGACGTCGTCCTTCTTCTCGAGCGTGCCGGTCTTGGAAGTGATCAGGCCGAGCACGACGATCTTGTTGCCCTTGGGCAGGAAGCGCAGCGGCTCGAACCCGCCGGCGCGGTCGGTGTCGTATTCCAGGAAGTAGCCGTCGTAGTTGACCTTCGCGAGCAGGGTCTCGGCCACCGGCTCGTAGCCGCCTTCCGAGATCCAGGTCGAGCGGAAGTTGCCGCGGCAGACATGGGTCGTGATCACCATGTCGCGCGGCCGGTCCGCGATCGCGTAGTTGATCATGTCGGCATAGATCCCCTGCAGCTTGTCCGGGTCGTCGCCGCGCTCGCGCGCGCCTTCGAGCTGCTCCTTGCTGCACAGATAGGCCCAGACCGTGTCGTCGAGCTGCAGGTAGCGGCAGCCCGCATCGTAAAAGGCGCGGATTGCGTTGCGGTAGGCCTTGCCGAGATCCTCGTAGAAGCCCGCCATGTCCGGATAGACGTCCCGGCTCACCGCCTTGCGGCCGCCGCGGAAGTGCAGCACCGTCGGCGACGGGATGGTCATCTTCGGCGTCACCTTGGTGTGCGCCTTCACGAACTTGAAATGCTCGATGAACGGGTGGCCGTCGAACGCGACCTTGCCGGTGACGCGCAGGCCCTCGGGACGGGTCTCGACGCCGCGGAACTGGATGCCGTGCTCGGCCACGTAGCTCTCGACGCCCTTGAGCTTCTTGAGGAAGTCGAAGTGCCACCAGGAGCGGCGATACTCGCCGTCGGTCGCGAGCTGGAGCCCGATCTCCTCCTGCTTCTTGATGATCTTCTCGATCTCGCGGTCCTCGACCTCCTTGAGCTGGGCGTCGCTGACCTCGCCCTTCTGGTGCCTGGCGCGCGCGTCCTTGAGCGCGCCGGAGCGCAGGATGCTGCCCACGTGGTCGGCGCGGAACGGGGCTCGGGTGCGTTTCATGGCGATCTCCTCCGGTTGTCGTTCGGATCTGGATGAGGGTGAGCTAGAGGGCCTGCGCGGCCGCGCGGGCGCGGATCAGGGCGGCGCCCGGCACCAGGCCGAGGGTGCGCTTGTTGCGCAGTGCGAATTCGAGGTTGCGGAAGGCGAGGCGCGCGTGCTCGCGCATCAGCGCCTCGGCGCGCGCGCCCTCGCGCGCCTCGATGGCGCGCACCACGCAGCGATGGTGGTCCTGCGCGACCGTCATCACGGCCTGCGCCTCGGGCAGCTCGGCCTGGACCTTGACGAAGGCATTGGGCGAGGCGAACGGCAGGTTCACGGCGCGCTTGAGCTGGCGCGCCAGCACCGGGCTGTCGGCGGCCTCGTGCAGCAGCGCGTGGAAGCGCTCGTTGAGCGCCACATAGCTCGAGAAGTTGTCGTCGGAGCCGATCGGCTGCGCGATCAGCGCGTCGATCTCGGCGAGGCAGTCCTTGAGCCGGACGAGCGCCGACGGGGCCACGCCGCGCTCGGCTGCGAGCCGCGCCGCGAGCCCCTCCAGCGTGCCGCGGATCTCGATCGCGTCCGTGATGTCGCGCTCCGTGAAGGCCTTCACGGCATAGCCGCCCGAGGGGATCAGCTCGAGCAGGCCTTCCTCCTCGAGCCGCACCAGCGCCATGCGGATCGGCGTGCGCGAGACGTTGAGCCGCTCGACCACCGAGAGCTCGGAGATGCGGTCGCCGGACTTGAGCTCGCCCGCGAGGATGAGGTCGCGCAGGCTGAGCAGCGCCTTCACGGTCTGCGAGGCCGCGCGATCGTCGGTGAGCGCCATCCCGAGCGTATCCATCCCGTGGCCCGGCGCCATGCGCTCGGGCCTTGTCGTTGGATACATTCTGTATACAAGACGCCCCGCCCGTCAAGGCGGGGGCGGGACGGCCCATGCCTCAGACGTCGAAGAAGACCGTCTCGCTCTCGGGCTGGAAGCTGATGTCGAACCGGTAGACCGTCAAGTCGCCGCGCTCCTCGCGCTTCGCGGCCAGGGTCCGGCGCCGGTCGGCCGGCACCAGGGCCAGGATCGGGTCCCGGCCGTTCGCGGCCTCGTCGGCGAAATAGATCCGCGTATACAAGTGAGTGAGCAGTCCGCGCGAATAGAAGGCCAAGAGGACGTGCGGCGCCTGCGGCGCGCCGTCCGGGCCCGGCACCGGGCCCGGCTTGATGGTATCGAAGGCATAGACCCCGTCCGCATCGGTCCCGGCCCGGCCGAAGCCCTTGAAGGCGGCGTTCGGAAGCGCGCGGGAATCGCGTGGATGGGCGTAGCGCCCCTGCGCATCCGCCTGCCAGATCTCGATCATGGCGTCGTTGATGGGCGCGCCGTCGGCGTCGGTGACGCGGCCCTCGATGCGGATGCGCTCGCCCGCGGCGTCGGGCGTCACCAGATTGTTCGAGAAGGTATCGACCCACGCGTAGTTTCGGTTCGGCGTGAGCCCGAACGCGAAGAACGGCCCGACCGTCTGGGAAGGCGTGAGGCCGGACATCGTCAATTCTCCATCGGCGTCTGTTCGCGTCCGCGCAGGACGATGTCGAACCGGTAACAGAGCGCCCAGTTGGGCACCGTGTTGTCGAGGTCGAAGGACGAGACCATGCGCGCGCGTGCCTTCGCGTCGGTCACCGAGTTGAAGATCGGGTCGAATGGGAACAGGGGATCGCCCGGGAAGTACATCTGGGTGACCAGCCGCGACAGGAACGCATGGCCGAAGACCGAGAAGTGGATATGCGCGGGCCGCCACGCATTGGTGTGATTGCCCCACGGATAGGCGCCGGGCTTCACGGTGATGAACTTGTAGTAGCCGTCCCGGTCGGTGACGGCGCGCCCGGCTCCGGTGAAGTTCGGATCGATCGGCGCCGGATGCTGGTCGACGACGTGGATGTAGCGGCCGCAGGCATTCGCCTGCCAGATCTCGACCAGGCTGTCCGCCACGCCCCGGCCGTCCTCGTCGCGCACATGGCCGTGCACGATGATGCGTTCGCCGATCGGCTCGGCCTTGTGCTGCTGGGTGAGGTCGCTGTCGCCGGCGCGCACAGTGTCCTGCCCGTAGACCGGGCCGGTGAGCTCCGAGAGGGTGTGCGGCACGATCACCAGCGGCCGCGACGGCGAGCGCTTCACGGTGCTGCGATAATCCGGAAACGGCCGTGCCGGATGGATCTTGTTGCTGTCGGTCGGATAAACGAGCGCCATGGGGGGTGTCCTCGCGAAGCCTGATCAGCTCACGCGTTCCAGCGCGAGCGACACGCCCTGGCCGACGCCGACGCACATGGTGGCGAGGCCGAGGCGGCCCTTCTGCACCGCGAGCTGGTGCGCGGCGGTGAGCGCGAGCCGCGCGCCCGACATGCCGAGCGGATGGCCGAGCGCGATCGCCCCGCCGTTCGGATTGACCTGCCCGGCGTCGTCCGGGAGGCCGAGCTGGCGCAGGCAGGCGAGGCTCTGCGATGCGAAGGCCTCGTTGAGCTCGATCACGTCGAAGTCGCCGATCTTGAGCCGCAGCCGCTCCATCAGCTTGCGGGTCGAGGGCACGGGCCCGATGCCCATGATGCGCGGCGCGACCCCGGCGGCGGCCATGCCGACGATGCGGGCACGCGGGGTCAGCCCGTGCTGCTTCACGGCCTGTTCGGACGCGACGATCATGGCGGCCGCGCCGTCGTTGACGCCCGATGCGTTGCCGGCGGTCACCGTGCCCGGGTTGCGGAACGGCGTCTTGAGCCTGGCGAGGCTCTCGAGCGTCGTCTCGGGCCGCGGGTGCTCGTCGGCATCGACCACGATCGGCCCCTGCCTGCCGCCCGGGATCTCGACCGGGACGATCTCGTCCTTGAAATAGCCGGCCGCGATCGCCTTGCCGGCGCGCTGCTGCGAGCGCACCGCGAAGGCGTCCTGGTCGGCGCGCGTGACCTGGAACTCCTCGGCCACGTTCTCGCCGGTCTCCGGCATGGAATCGACGCCGTATTGCTGCTTCATCAGCGGATTGATGAAGCGCCAGCCGATCGTCGTGTCGAAGACCTCGGCCGCGCGCGAGAAGGCTTCCGCGGCCTTGCCCATCACGAAGGGCGCGCGGGTCATGGATTCGACCCCGCCCGCGATCGCGAGATCGATGTCGCCGGCGCGGATCGCCTGGGCGGCCGCGCCGACCGCATTGAGCCCCGAGGCGCAGAGCCGGTTGAGGGTGACGCCCGGGACCGTGTCGGGCAGGCCCGCCAGCAGCAGCGCCATGCGCGCGACGTTGCGGTTGTCCTCGCCGGCCTGGTTGGCGCAGCCGTAATAGACCTCGTCCAGCTTCGACCAGTCGACCTTCGGGTTGCGCCCGATCAGCGCCCTGATCGGAAGGGCGGCGAGGTCGTCGGTTCGCACCCGGGCGAGCGCGCCGCCGTAGCGGCCGATCGGCGTGCGGACGGCGTCACAAATGAAGGCTTCCGGCATGGTCTTGTCCTTTCGCGCGTGGTTCCGAGATCCGGAGCCCGAGGTTCGGAGCGAACCGCGCAGCCAATGAAGCTAGGCCGCCTGCGCCCCATGGGCCCGGGCGGTGCGGGCGTGCAGCTCGCGCAGCACCTCGAGTTCGGCGCGCGTCGGGGGCGCCGTCTCGGCGACCTCGGCAGCATAACGCACCGGCCAGCCGGTGTTCTCGCGAATCCGCTCCCGGGTCACGCCCGGATGGATCGAGATCACGGACATCTCCTTGGTCTCCGGATCCGGCGCGAAGATCGCGAGGTCGGTGACCAGCCGGGTCGGTCCCTTGGTCTCGAGCCCGAGCCGCGCCCGGTGGTCGCCGCCCTCGCCGTGGCCGAGCGAGGTGACGAAGTCGAGCCGCGACACGAAGCTGCGTGGCGACTGCGCCATGATGATATAGATCTCGCCGCAGGCGACCGCGATCTCCGGCGCGCCGCCGCCGCCCGGCAGCCGCACCTTGGGCTTGTCGTAGGGGCCGACCACCGTGGTGTTGAGGTTGGCGAAGCGGTCGATCTGCGCCCCGCCCAGGAAGCCGAGCGTGATGCGGCCGCCCTGCAGCCAGTAGCGGAACATCTCCGGCACCGAGACCGTGGTGAGCGCGGTGTCGCACAATTCGCCGTCGCCGATCGAGAGCGGCAGCACGTTCGGCTTGGTCGCGAGCGTGCCGGACTCGTAGATCAGCGTGATGTCCGGCGCATGGGTGAGCCGCGCCAGGTTGCAGGCCGCCGACGGCATGCCGATGCCGACGAAGCAGACGTCGTCGTTGCGCAGCGCGCGCGCCGCCGCGATGGTCATCATCTCGTTGGGCTTGTAGGCCTCGGCCATCCGATCCTCACCGGGCTCGCCGGCGCGCGCTCTTGCGCGCGGGCGCCTTGGTTTGCTTGGCCCTGCCGGGCTTCGCCTTGACTTTGGTCTTGCCGGGCCCCGCCTCGCCGGGCTTCCCGCGGAACAGCCGCGCCGCGGCCTTGGCGATCCGGGTCCCGAGCGCGCCCTTGCGCGCCGCCTTCTTCGCCGCCGGTGCCGCCTGCCGCAGCGGCTTCACGATCTCGGCGAAGACCTCGGGTCCCTTCTCGAGCACGTTCGCCTTGATCCAGGCGAGGAACGTGTCGCGGTCCCGCGCGATCGGGTCCCAGGCGATATAGTAGGCGTTGTCGCGCTTGTAGTAGCCCTGCGCATAGGACGGATGCGCGCCGCCCGGGACGCACACGATGGCGCCCACGGTCCAGCTCGGCAGGATCACGGCATTGGCGTTGCGCGGCCCGAAATCGTCGACGATCTCCTCGACCGTGACGATGCTGCGTTTCGCCGCCAGCACCGCCTCCTTCTGCACGCCGACGATCCCTTCCAGATAGACGTTGCCGGCGCGGTCGGCCTTCAGCGCATGGATGATCGAGACGTCCGGCCGGATCGCGGGAACCGCGGCGAGTGTCTCTCCCGTGAACGGGCAGGTGACACTGCGGATGTTCGGGTTCACCTTCGCGAGGTCGGCCCCGATATAGCCGCGCAGCAGCGCGAAGGGCAGGTTCGCCGCGCCCGCCTCGTAGGCATTGGCCATGGCGGCGTGGGAGTGCTCCTCGATCGCGAGCGGCTGCGGCCAGCCGTTCTCCACAGCATCGCGCAGGCGGTGCAGCGAGCCGACCCCCGGATTGCCGCCCCATGAGAACACCAGCCTGTCGGCGCAGCCCATGCCGATCAGCTGGTCGTAGGGCAGGTCCGGCGTCATGCGGATCAGCGTCAGGTGCCTGCGCTTCTGGCGGATGACCTCGTGCGCGGCCGCGTTGGGGATGAGATGGGTGAAGCCCTCCATGGCGACGCTGTCGCCATCGCGCACATGTGCTTCCACCGCGTCCGACAGCGACAGGAACTGGGCCATCTGGTCATCCCATGGGCATTGTGCGTTAATCGCACAATATTTTTCATATCGAACTTTATGGACGAGTCGGTATAGGGTCAAGGGCGCTCTTGACAACCGAGTGCGCAATGCGAACAGCATGACCATTGGCCCGGGCGGGGCGACCCCATGAGCGAGATGCTCGTCGAGCGTGCGGCAGAGCGCGACTACATCGCGGGACTCGGCAAGGGCCTCGCCGTCATCGAATGCTTCGACGACCAGCACGGCCGCCTGACGATCGCGCAGGTGGCCGAGATGACCCGGCTCTCGCGCGCGGCCGCGCGGCGCTGCCTGCTCACCTTGCAGCGCCTCGGCTATGCGAGCTTCGACGGCAAGTTCTTCTCGCTCACCCCGCGCGTGCTGCGCCTCGGCTATGCCTATCTGGCCTCGAACGAGCTGCCGCAGCTGATCCAGCCCTTCCTCGAGAAGGTGAGCGAGGCGACCGACGAGTCCTGCTCGGCCTCGATCCTCGACGGCCACGAGGTTCTCTACATCGCGCGCTCGGCGCGTCGGCGCATCATGACGGTCGATCTCGGCGTCGGCACGCGTCTGCCGGCTTTCTGCACCTCCATGGGCCGCGTCCTGCTCGCTGCGCTCGACCCTGCCGAGGCCGCGCAGCGCCTGCAGACGAGCGAGCGGCGTCCGCTCACGCCCTACACGCGCACGCGCATCGACGAGCTCCTGCAGATCCTCAACGCCGTGCGCGAACAGGGTTATTGCGTGATCGACCAGGAGCTCGAGGTCGGCCTGGTCTCGATCGCGGTGCCGCTCACGGACGCGGGCGGCCGCACGGTGGCGGCCATGAATGTCGGCGCCCAGGCCGGGCGCGTCTCGGCCGCCGAGCTGCCGGACCGCTTCCTCGCCCGCCTCAGCGAGGCGAAGGCGCATCTGCGGCCGCTGATCAAGCGCGCCCGCTGACCGGGCTCGCAACCGTAACCCGCGCCCCTGGGCGCGCTCCGGGCGGCCGCCGCTCCTCGGTTTTCGCTGGGAATCCTGGTCACGGCCGGGGCGGCGTCGGTTCCGCCGGAATCCCGCAGGGGTCGAATTAAAGATTCGTAAGGTGTGTCCGGTGGTGTTTTGGGATATGGAACGAAGGCGCATCGGGAGACCTTCCTTCAAGGACCCCGTAGGAGGAATGACCATGACCTGGACAACTCCGACCCTCGTCGAGATCTGCATCGGTCTCGAGATCAACGGCTACCTGCCGGCCGAGTTCTGACCGGCCGCCGCCTTCGCGGGCCTTCGGCATGGGGCGTCTCACCGCCATCGTGCTGGGGTCGGCGGCAGGCGGTGGATTTCCTCAATGGAATTGCCGCTGTCCCGTGTGTCGCCTCGCCTGGGAGGGCGACATGCGGGTCAGTGCGCGTACGCAGGCGAGCCTCGCGCTGTCCACGGGCGACGGACAGTGGACCCTGCTGAATGCGGCGCCTGACCTGCGGGCACAGATTGCCGCCACCATGGCCCTGCACCCGAAAGACGGACTGCGCGGAAGCCCGATCGCGGCGGTGGTGCTGACCGGGGCCGAGATCGACCAGACCGCCGGCCTCCTGAACCTGCGCGAGCGGCAGCCCTTCGCCCTCTACGGCACCGCCGAGACCTTGCAGGCCCTCGCCGACAACCCGATGTTCGCCGCCCTCGCGCCCGACCTGGTCGCGCGCAGGCCGGTCCCCTGCGGGGAGCCTTTCGCGCTGCCCGGCGGGATCACGGCCGAGCTGTTCGCGGTGCCCGGCAAGGTTCCGCTCTATCTCGAGGAGGGCACGCCCGAGACCGCCCGCGAGAGCGGCGCCAATGTCGGCATCGAGGTCGCGGCCGGCGGCGCACGGCTCGCCTTCGTGCCGGGCGCGGCCGCAGTGACGCCGGCGCTCGAGCAGCGCGTCTCGCGTGCCGACGTGGTGCTGTTCGACGGCACCCTGTTCACCGACGACGAGATGATCGCCTCGGGCACCGGCGCCAAGACGGGCCGGCGCATGGGGCACATGCCGATCGACGGCGCCGACGGCTCGCTCGCCGCGCTCGCGGGCCTCGCGGGGCGCCGCATCTACATCCACATCAACAACACCAACCCGATCCTCGTCGCGGGCTCCAAGGAGCGCAGGCGGGTCGAGGCGGCAGGCTGGGAGGTCTCGGCCGACGGGATGGAGATCGTGCTGTGAAGCTGTTGAGCCCGGACGAGCTGGAAGCGGCGCTGCGCGACATCGGGGCGCGGAGCTATCATCGCCTGCACCCGTTCCACGCCCTGCTGCACGGCGGCAGGTGCAGCAAGGGCCAGGTGCAGGCCTGGGCGCTCAACCGCTACTACTACCAGGCCATGATCCCCGTGAAGGATGCGAGCCTGATCGCGCGCTGCGAGGATTCCGACCTGCGGCGCGAGTGGCGCAGCCGGCTGGTCGACCACGACGGCGCCGAGAAGGGCGACGGCGGCATCGCGCGCTGGCTCAAGCTGACCGACGGCCTCGGCCTCGACCGCGACGACGTGGTCTCGCTGCGCGGCCTCCTGCCGGCGACGCGCTTCGCGGTGGACGCCTATGTCCACTTCGTGCGCGAGAGGTCGCTGCTCGAGGCGGTGGCCTCCTCGCTGACCGAGCTGTTCTCGCCCGTGATCATCTCGGAGCGCATGGAGGGCATGCTGAAGGGCTATCCCTTCGTCACCGCCGAGACGCTCGCCTACTTCTCCAAGCGACCGCCGCAGGCGCGCCGCGATGCCGACTTCGCGCTCGACTACGTCAAGCGCCACGCCGAGACCCCGGCCGAGCAGCAGGCGGTGCTCGCCGCGCTCACCTTCAAGTGCGACGTGCTCTGGGCCCAGCTCGACGCGCTCTACGCCGCCTATGTGGACCCGAAGCACGTGCCGCCCGGCGCCTTCGTGCCGCAGGAGTGATGCATGCCGGGACTGTTCCGTCCCTCGCGCGCGGGGGAGGGTTAGCGAGGGGCTCTTGCCGCAAGCGCAGAGCAAGCGGCACCCCCTCCCCACCCTCCCCCGCAAACGGGGGAAAGGAGTGAAACGCACGGATTGCGGCCGCGAGAACATTGTTGAACGACACCGCTCCCCGCTCCCTCTCCCCCGACGCGCGGCCGCGGCTGCCGCGCGGGGTCCGGCTCGTCCACAACGAGGCGCAGGGCGGCTGGCTGCTGCTCGCGCCCGAGCGCGTGTTCAAGCCCGACCCGATCGCGGTCGAGATCGTCAAGCGCTGCACCGGCACGGCGACGCTGGCCGAGATCGTCGACGACCTCGCTGCGACCTTCAATGCGCCGCGCGAGCGCGTGATGGCCGACGTGACCGCGCTCCTGTCCGGCCTCGCCGACAAGAAGCTCCTGGAGCCGTGATGGATGCCGCCCCGCAGACGCCCCTGCCGCGCCCGCTCGGCCTCCTCGCCGAGCTCACCCACCGCTGCCCGCTGGCCTGCCCCTATTGCTCCAACCCGCTGCGGCTCGATGCGCGCGAGGACGAGCTCGACACCGAAACCTGGGCGCGGGTGTTCCGCGAGGCCGCGGCGCTGGGCGTCTTGCAGGTGCATCTCTCGGGCGGCGAGCCCGCGGCGCGCCGCGACATCGTCGAGCTGACCGCGGCCGCGCACGACGCGGGCCTCTACACCAACCTGATCACCTCGGGCGTCGGCGTCGCGTCCGAGCGCTTCGCGGCGCTCTCCGATGCCGGTCTCGATCACGTGCAGGTCTCGATCCAGGACAGCGAGCCCGAATCGGCCGACCGCATCGCGGGCTATCGCGGCGCCTTCGCGCGCAAGAATGCGCTCGCCGCCGAGGTGATCCGCCACGGCATCCCGCTCACCGTCAATGCCGTGATGCACCGCGCCAATATCGACCACATCGAGGCGATGGTCGATCTCGCGCTCGCTCTCGGCGCCGGCCGCGTCGAGATCGCCCATGTGCAGTACTACGGCTGGGCGTTGAAGAACCGCGACCGGCTGATGCCGACCCGCGAGCAGGTCGAGCGCGCCGTCGCGACCGTGGAGGCGCTGCGCGCGCGCCACCATGGGCGGATCGTCATCGACGCCGTCGTGCCGGACTATTACGCGCGCCTTCCCAAGGCCTGCGTCGGCGGCTGGGGCCGCCGCTCGCTCAATGTCACGCCCTCCGGCAAGGTTCTGCCGTGCCACGCGGCCGAGACGATTCCCGGCCTCGTGTTCTGGAACGTGCGCGCGCATTCGCTCGCCGACATCTGGCAGAACGCGCCCGCCTTCAACGCCTTCCGCGGCGAGGACTGGATGCAGGAGCCCTGCCGCACCTGCCCGAAGCGCGGCGAGGACTTCGGCGGCTGCCGCTGCCAGGCCCTCGCGCTCACGGGCGACGCACGCGCCGCCGACCCGGTCTGCCACCTCTCGCCGCACCACTCCCGCCTCGCCGAGCTGGTGCTGGAACGCGAGGACGCGGCCTACGACTACCGGCGCTGATTTTACCTTGTCGGGTTACGTCCCGTTCATCACGTCGCGCAAATCCCCGTCGCTTCGCCGCGACCGGCAACCCGGCCTTGAGAGCTCGCAGGCAACCTTGGGCATGACACGCCTGGGGAGGCTCACGTGCCATCGATGCTGCGCCCGCTCACCAAGATGTTCGCCGCCTGGATGGTGGTCGGCTCCGGCGCCCTCGCGGGCACGGCCCTGTTCATGGGCGAGGCGCCGAAGAAGCCGGTCGTGATCGCGGCCGAGACGCCGCTGCCGTGCCGGCTGCAGGCCTGGCCGATGATCGACCGCAAGTGCCTCACCTGGACGGCGCCGCCGAAGGGCGACGCCGCGGTGGAAGCGCCCGCGCGGGCCGCGCCCATCGTCGCGGCGCTTGCGACCAAGGCGGCGACCGAGACCGCCGCGCCCGAGGCTCCCGAGGCAGCGCCAACGACCAAGCCCCAGCCGGTCGAGCCCGAGGTCGCGGCCGAGCCCGAGATCGCGGCAGAGCCCGAGCCGCCCGCGCTGCGTCCCTCGCTGGCGTCCGAGCGGATCCCGGCCGCGACGCCGCGCGCCGCGCACCGTCCGGCCCCCGCCCCGCGCATCCCGGCGCCGGGCGAGATCCTGGTCACGGCCCGCTCGGCCACCGGCACGCGCACCATCGTGATCCGGCCGACCACGCCGCAGGACGCGCTCTATTATGCGGCGCGCCGCGACGTCGCGAGCTTCGGCCCCTACGGCCTGCGCCGATAGCCGCACGGGCACGGTTCGGCGCCGGAGAGCGCGCCGGCGTTCCATCGATTCCGGGGAAACGTCCTGGATCGGCGACGCGCTCGCCGCGCAGGATCCTGCCGAGCCGGTGCATCCGGGGGAATGCGGGGAGACCTCGTGCGCACACAGGTCGCGATCATCGGAGCAGGGCCGTCGGGACTGTTGCTCGGGCAGCTGCTCCACCGCAGCGGCATCGACAACGTCATTCTCGAGCGGCAGACCGCCGATCACGTGCTCGGGCGCATCCGCGCCGGCGTGATCGAGCAGAGCACGGCCGATCTCCTCGACGAGGCCGGCGTCGGCGCGCGCATGCGCCGCGAAGGGCTGGTGCACGACGGCACCCGGATCTGCGTCGGCGGCGCCCGCCACCGCATCGACTTCCGCGCGCTCACCGGCAAGGCCGTGATCGTCTACGGCCAGACCGAGATCACCCGCGACCTGATGGACGCACGCGCCGGCACGCCCGTCATCTACCAGGCGC
>PQAH01000002.1 GCA_003105195.1 Bradyrhizobiaceae bacterium | reverse complement strand
GCTCGGCCGCGTGCTCGCCGCCGACATGGTGGCGCAGGTCGATGCGCCGCCCTTCGACCGCTCGGGGGTCGACGGCTTCGCGCTGCGCGCGGCCGACACGACGGGCGCGAGCGACGCGGCGCCGCGCCGGCTCCGGCTCAATACCGAGGTGCTGACCTGCGGCCACGCGCCGGCGCTCGCGGTCGCGCCCGGTTCGGCGACCACGATCGCGACCGGCGGCATGCTGCCGCGCGGCGCCGACGCGGTCGTGATGATCGAGCACACCGAGCTCGTGGAGACGCCGGAGGGGCCCGCGATCGACGTCCGTCGCGCCGTCGCGCCCGGCCAGTTCGTCTCCTATGCGGGCTCCGACATCGCGCGCGGCGAGACGCTGCTGCGCCGCGGCACGCGCATCGGCTCGCGCGAGATCGGGATGCTGGCGGCCTGCGGCGCGGCGCAGGTCGCGGTGGTGCGGCGGCCGCGCGTCGCGGTGCTCTCGACCGGCGACGAGCTCTCCGCGCCCGGCACGCCGCTGCGCCCCGGCGGCGTCTACGACAGCAACGGCGCGATCATCGCGGCGGCGGTGATCGAGGTCGGCGGCGCGCCGGTGCGGCTCGGCGCGGTGGCGGACGATGCCGATGCGCTCGAGGAGGCGATCCGGCGCGGCCTCGCGGACTGCGACATGGTCGTCCTGTCGGGCGGCACCTCGAAGGGCGCGGGCGACCTCTCGCACCGCGTGGTCTCGCGGCTGGGCGCGCCCGGCATCCTGGTGCACGGCGTCGCGCTCAAGCCCGGCAAGCCGCTCTGCCTCGCGGTCGTCGGGGAGAAGCCGATCGTGGTGCTGCCGGGCTTCCCGACCTCGGCGATCTTCACCTTCCACGCCTTCGTCGCGCCGGTGATCCGCGCCTGGGCCGGCCTGCCGCCGGAGGCGATCGCGAGCGTGGAGGCGACCGTGCCGGTGCGCGTGCCCTCCGAGCTCGGCCGCAAGGAGTTCGTGATGGTCGCGCTGGTGCAGGGCGAGGACGGTGCGATCGCGCTGCCGGTCGGGCGCGGCTCGGGCGCGGTCACGACCTTCTCGCAGGCCGACGGCTTCTTCGAGGTGGCTGCGCTCACGGGTGCGGTCGACGCCGGCACGCGCACGCACGTGACGCTGATCGGCGCGGACCGCCCGCCCGATCTCGTGATCGCGGGCAGCCACGACGTCGCCCTCGACGCCGTGCTGGGCGCGCTCGCGGGAATGACCGTGCGCACCATCGCGATCGGCAGCCTCGGCGGCGTCGCGGCGGCGCGGCGCGGCGAGTGCGACCTCGCGCCCGTCCACCTGCTCGACCCGGAGACCGGGCACTATAATGTGCATCTCGTCGGGGAGGGCGTGAGCCTGGTGCGGGGCTGGGAGCGCATGCAAGGGGTGGTGCACCGGCACGACGATGTGCGCTTTTCCGGCAAGCCCGCGCAGGAGGCGGTGCGGGCCGCGCTCGCCGACCCGGCCTGCCTGATGGTCAACCGCAACGCCGGCGCGGGTACGCGCATCCTGATCGACCGGCTGCTCGACGGCGCGCGTCCCGCCGGCTACGGCAACCAGCCGCGCTCGCACAACGCGGTCGCGGCCGCGGTCGCGCAGGGACGCGCGGACTGGGGCGTCGCCACCGAGACGGCGGCGCGGCTCTACGGCCTGGGCTTCCTGCGGCTCGCGCCCGAGGCCTATGACTTCCTGCTCGTGGAGGCGCGGCGCAACCGGCCGGCCGTTCAGGCGTTTCTCCAGGCGTTGCGGTCGCCGGCGGTGCGCGACCGTATCGCGGCGCTGGGGATGCGCCCGGCCGAAATCGAAGAGTGAGCGCGATGAAAGGTCGAATTGTTGCGGTCGCGACGCTGATCGGGCTCGCCGGGATCGGCGGCGTCGCGCAGGCGCAGCTGCGCGGGCATGGCGGCCCGGTGCGCGGCGTCGCGGTGTCGGCCGACGGGCGCGTCGCGGCCTCGGGCAGCTTCGACGAGACCGCGATCCGCTGGTCGCTGACGCGCAACGCCGCCGAGCAGGTGCTGCGCTTCCACGAAGGCGCCGTGAACGCGATCGCGATCCTGCGCGACGGCCGCACCGTGACGGCGGGCGAGGACGGGCGCATCGCGGTGTGGACGCCGGGGCGCGCCGAGCCGGACAGGGTTTGGGCCGAGCACAAGGCGCCCGTGGTGGCGCTCGCGATCTCGGCCGACGAGGCGACCATCGCCTCGGCCTCGTGGGACCGCACCATCCGGCTGTGGTCGCTCGCGGGCGCGCCCGCGCGCGTGCTCGAAGGACACACGCAGAACGTCAACGGCGTCGCCTTCGCGCCGGACGGCCGGCTGGTGAGCGCCGGCTACGACGCGACGCTGCGGATCTGGCCGCGCGAGCGCGAGGCGGCGCCGGTGGTGACGACGCTGCCGACGCCGCTCAACGCGGTCGCGGTCGCGGTCGACGGCGAGATCGTCACGGCCGGGGCGGACGGCAAGGTCTACGTGGTGGCGCCGAACGGCGCGCGGGCCGCGGAGGTGGAGGCGGGCGCGACGCCGATCATCGCGCTCGCGGTATCGGGCGACGGGCGGCTGGTGGCGGCGGCCGGCATCCGCGGCGCGGTCGCGATCATCGATCGCGCGACACGGACGGTCGCGCGCACGCTGGTCGGGCCGGGGTTGCCGGTCTGGTCGCTCGCCTTCCTGCCCGACAGCCACACGCTGATCACGGGCGGCACCGACCGCATGGTGCGGCGCTGGAACGCGGCCACGGGCGAGCATGTCGGCTCGGTCGTGATGGGCGCGCCCGAGGATCCGCTCGCCGCCTATGCGGGCGACCGCGGCGCCGAGGTGTTCCGCGCCTGCATTGCCTGCCACACGCTTGCGGCGGACCAGGGACCGCGCGCCGGCCCGACGCTCGCCGGCATCTTCGGCCGCCGCATCGCGACCGCGCCCGGCTATCACTATTCCGAGGCGCTGAAGAAGCTCGACATCGTCTGGACGCCCGAGACGATCGCGCGCCTGTTCGAGGTCGGGCCGATGACCTACACGCCCGGCACCAAGATGCCCGAGCAGAAGATCACATCGGCCGAGGACCGCCAGGCGCTGGTGAAATTCCTCGAGCGGGTGACGCGGTAGCGCGTAGGGCGGGCGCCGTCGGCCGTTGTGACCGCGATTCGCTCCGCGTCGGCCTGCGGCGCCCACGCGTGGGCACGGCGCGCGGGATGCGGGATCTCGATGGCGGCACCCCGGCGCGCCGTACCCACCCTACACGTCCGACTTCGGCTGCTCGCGTTCGCGCAGGTAGTCCTCGGTGGTGCGCGGCTTCGGGCGCGCGGGGGCGCCGTAGGGGTCGACCATGTCCTCGCTGGCGACGATCACGCGGCAGTCCTCGCACATCCGGATCATGTCGAGGCGCTGCGCCGAGCCCTGGAACATCCAATGCCGGCCCTCGAGCTTGGCGATCACGCGCTCGATGGTGCTGCGCGTGCCGAAGGGCTTGGCGCAGCGGATGCAGTGGAACGGCTCCTCCTGCTTGATCACGCGCGAGGCCGTGACGGCGGCGCGGAAATCGATCTGCGGCTCGAGCGCGATCACCTTCTCGGGGCAGGTCGCGGCGCACAGGCCGCACTGCACGCAGGCATCCTCGGAGAAGCGCAGCGTCGGCCGCTCCGGATCGTCGCCGAGCGCGCCGGTCGGGCAGGCCGCGACGCAGGAGAGGCAGAGCGTGCAGCCTTCGACATTGACCTCGATGGTGCCGAAGGGCGCGCCCGCGGGCAGCGCCACCACGTCGATCGGCGCCGGCGCCGCGTGGTGCAGCTCGCGCAGCGCGAGCCGCAGCACGTCGCGCTTGGCGTCCGACCGCGGCGAAGCGCGCGGG
>PQAH01000001.1 GCA_003105195.1 Bradyrhizobiaceae bacterium | reverse complement strand
TGGTTGAGGGCCCCTTCGATCTCGCCTGCACTCTGCCGGAGCGCGGCGGCGACGCCGCCCGAGATGGCGGCGAGCGAGCGTTCGGCGTCCTCGGTGACGCCGGTGACGACGCGCTCGGCCTCCTGGCGTGCCGTGGTCAGCATGCGCTCGGCACCGTGCGCCGCGGCGGTGAGGGCCTGCTCGGAACTCTGCGCGGCGGTCACGAGCGTGCGTTCCGCCTCGTGTGCGCTGGTCCGGATCGCTTCCGCGGTCGCGCCCGAGAGCTGGGAGAGCGAGCGCTCGATCGCGTCGGCGGTGGCGCGGATGGTCTCCGACGCCGAGGCGGAGGTCTGGCTCAGGGTGCGCTCGACCTCGCCGGCGTCCTGCTTGAGGTGGCCGCTGACGTTCGACGAGAGGGCGGTCAGGGCGCGTTCGATCTCGCCGGCGTCCTGCTTCAAGTGGCCGCTGACGTTCGACGAGAGGCTGGTCAGCGCGCGTTCGATCTCGCCCGCGTCATTGCGCAGCAGCGAGCTGACCTGGGCCGACACCGTGGTGAGGGTCCGATCGGCGTCCTGGGCGCTGGCGCGGATCGTCTCGGAGGTGGAGGCGGCGAGCTGGCTGAGCGAACGCTCGGCGTCGCCGGTGCTGGTCCGGATCGTGCTGCTGAGCTCCTCGATGCGATTGGCGATGGCGTTGCCGGCCGCCTGGCCGCGGATCTCGATCTGCGCGGTCGCGGTCTCGACCCGGCCGAGCAGGAGCTCCTCGAAGCGCAAGATGCGCGAATCGAGCGTGCCGGCGATCTCCATCGCGCGGGTGCCGAGGGTGGTATCGATCTCGGCCGCCTTGCTCTGCAGCGTGTCGTTGAGCCTCGTGCTGCGGTCGGTGAGGGCGTCGGTGACCTCGGTGATGCGCTTGTCGATCGCGCCGACCACCTCCTTGCCGCCCTCGGCGAGCGAGCGCGCTATCTCCATGACGCGCGCGCCGAGCGCGTCGTTGAGAGCATGGACGCGGCCGTCGAGCGCCTCGCTGAGCCGGTTGATGCGCAGGTCGAGGGCGCCGGCCGCCTCGGTGGTCTTGGCGGCGACGCGCGTGTCGAAGTTCTCGACATGGGAGCGCATCGCCTCGGTGACCTCCTCGGTGCGCTGGCCGAGACGCTCCACCAGCTCGCCGCCGTAGATCTTCACGGTGCGGTCGAACTCGGCGAGGTGCTGGGTGATGAGATTGCCGAGCGAGCCGGAGTCGCGCGAGATCTTCTCGGCGAGCTCGGCGCCGCTGTGCGTGAACATCTCTTCGAAGGACTGCAGCCGGCCGGCCAGCATCTCGCGCACCGAGTCGCCCTTGGCGTTGACCGTGGCCGCGAGATTGTCGGCGGTCTCGCGGAACATCTCGGTGACGCGGTCGCCGCGGGTGACGATGGTCTCGGTGATGCGCGTGCCGGTCTCCTCGAGCTTGGAGACGACGTCGCCGCCGCGCAGGGTGAGATCGAGGACCAGGGATTCGCCGGACGACTTGAGGGTGTTGTTGACCTCGTCGGCGCGCGCCACGATGGTCTCGGCGAGGCGGCCGCCGGTGTCGATCAGCGACTCGGTGATCTCGCGCGAGCGCAGGATCATGCCCTCGGTGATGGCCTCGCTCGAGCTCTGCAGGTTCGACGCGACCTGCTCGGCCGTGCCGGCGAGGCTGGCTCGCACCTCGTCGGCGCGCTGCAGCAGGGTCTCGGTCAGCGATTCGGTCGTCCCGGTGAGGCCCGTGGTGATCTCGTCGGTGCGCTGGGCCAGCATCTCGGCGAGGCCGACGGTCCGCTGCGAGACATCGTCGGTGACCGCGTCGAGCCGCGTCGAGAGCATCTCGGCGAGGCGGACCGTGAGGTCGGCCATCTGCTCGCTCAGCGTGTCGGAGCGCACGTCGAGGGCGGAGACCATCTTCTCGCTGGCGAGCTCGAGCGTGCGGGAGACGTCGTCGCTGGTGCGATTGAGCTGGTCGAGCAGGTCGCCGCCGCGCTCGCCGATGGCGTCGATCATGGAATCGCCGGCGCGGCCGAGGGCGAGCGTGATGTGCTCGCCCTTCTCGGCGAGGTTGCGGGTGATGCGCTGCGCCGCGTCGTTCACGCTGGTCGCCACCATCTCGCTCACCGAGGCGATGTCCTGGGTGAGGCCGAGATGCACACTCGAGATGGTGTTGCGCACCTGCTCGGCCTGGCTCGAGAGCGAGTCGCGCTGGTTGGCGAGGTCCTCGATCAGGCCGCGGATGCGCAGCTCGTTGTCGTTGTAGGCGCGCTCGAGCGCGGCGACCTCGTTGTGCACCAGCGCCTCGAGCTCGGCGGCGCGCGCGAGCGCGCGCTCCACGCCGTCGCCCATGGCGGCGACCTCGCGGCGGATCGCCTGGCCGACCGAGACGATGGATTCGCGCGCGATGGTCTCGGGCTCGGCGAGACGCATCGCGGCCTCCATCATGGAGCGCGCGATCAGGCGCAGCTCCTGCGCGCGGCGCACCATCACGGCGAGCACGAACATGAACAGGATCGGCAGGACGATGCCGGCCGCCAGCGCGAGCATCGCCGGGGTGACGCCCTGGCCCGCGACCGCGCGCAGGTCGGTGCCGAAATAGGCGAGGCCGATGCCGACCCCGGCCGCGATCCACAGCGCCGAGAGCAGCAGGGCCGCGAAATAGGGCGCGCGCGAGGGCTTGCGCTGCAGGGCCTGGAGGATCTGGCCCACGGTCTGGCGGTCGTCATTGGCGGCGCGCTGCGGGCGCTGCGGCTCGTCGGCGTCGGGGTCGCCGGCGCGCCCCATGGTCTCCTCGAAGAACAGGTCCTCGTCGATGCTCGGAGCGGGTCGGTTCTGGCGGCGACGGCTTTCGCGCGTCGGACGGTCCGCGGTGGGACCGAGGATGGGCGCCTCCGCGGGCGCCGGGCGCGCCCCGGCCGCGGGGGCGGGCGCGGC